>CADCKR010000003.1 GCA_902802105.1 uncultured Ruminococcus sp. | reverse complement strand
ATTTAAATGCCTTCTTGACTCCTCTTATCTTGATAAAATCGTCTTTAATTGGATTTGTTCATAATTTCTTTACTCATTCAAAAACCCTGGAATCGGGATAAATAACCGTTGACAAATTAATGAAAGTTGTATATACTAAGACATATCGGCTGTGATAAGAAAAAGTAGGTCGGTGAGCTGTCCGCAGAGAGGATATGGCTGGTGAAAATATCCGTCAGTGCCGTACTGAAATACATCTTTGAGCCGTCAGGCTGAGAAACGAGGGCATCTTCTGTGCCGGGATTAGGTCTGACCGTTTAGCACACGTTACAGTGGGAGACTGTGTATGCAGTCCGTAAGGCCGTTGTGGGAATGCAGCGGCAAATTGAGGTGGTACCGCGGTAATTTATCGCCCTCTGTTAATACAGGGGGCGTTTTTTGTCCCCATATCAAAAATGAAAGGACATAAGAAAATGGGAGTATTTGAAGAACTTCAGGAGCGTGGACTTATCGCTCAGATGACGGACGAAAACGAGATAAGAGAGCTTGTCAACAGCGGAAAAGCAGTGTTCTACATCGGCTTTGACCCGACAGCAGACAGCCTTCATGTAGGGCATTTCATGGCACTCTGCCTTATGAAAAGACTACAGATGGCAGGCAACAAGCCGATAGCGCTTATCGGCGGCGGCACTGCCATGATCGGCGACCCGTCAGGCAAAACAGACATGAGAAAAATGATGACTCAGGAGACTATACAGCACAACTGCGACTGCTTCAAGAAGCAGATGAGCCGCTTTATAGATTTCTCCGAAGGCAAAGCAATGATGGTAAACAATGCCGACTGGCTGCTCAAACTCAATTATGTTGAGCTGCTCAGAGATGTAGGCGCCTGTTTCAGTGTTAACCGTATGCTGACGGCTGAGTGCTACAAGCAGCGTATGGAAAGAGGACTCAGCTTCCTTGAATTCAACTACATGATAATGCAGAGCTACGACTTCCTTTCACTGTTCCAGCGCTTCGGCTGCAACCTGCAGTTCGGCGGCGATGACCAGTGGAGCAATATGCTCGGCGGCACAGAGCTTATCAGAAGAAAGCTCGGCAAGGACGCTTATGCAATGACTATCAACCTTCTGCTCAACTCTGAGGGCAAGAAGATGGGCAAGACGGAAAAGGGCGCAGTATGGCTCGATGCCGAAAAGACAAGCCCCTTCGATTTCTTCCAGTACTGGAGAAATGTTTCTGATGAAGATGTTATCAAGTGCCTTAAAATGCTTACCTTCCTGCCGATGGATGAGATCAGGGAGCTTGCAAAGCTGGAAGGAAGTGAGCTGAACAAGGCTAAGGAGATACTTGCTTATGAGCTTACCAAGCTTGTTCACGGCGAGGAAGAAGCAGCCAAGGCTCTTGAAGGCGCAAGGGCGCTCTTTGGCAGCAAGTCTGACACAGACAATATGCCTTCAACAGAGATAGGACAGGAGCTTTTCAATAACGGAGCAGCCGTACTCGTTGACCTGCTCGTTGAAACAAAGCTTGCTCCCTCCAAGGGCGAGGCCAGAAGGCTCATACAGCAGGGCGGTATATCTGTTGATGATGAAAAGATAACAGACTTCAAGGCAGAGGTGAATGTGTCTGCCTTTGAGAAGGGCTTTGTTGTTATAAAGAAGGGCAAGAAGGTATTCCATAAGGTGATACTTAAATAAGGTGATTTAAATAACAGAACGGAGAGTTGCGAAATGGCTCAGTCGGAAAACAAAGAAAAAAAGCCCCTCAGCAGACGTGAGGAAAGACAACAGGCACTTGATCTCGTTTTCGAGCGGCTGTTCCGTGACGACAGCGCAGATCAGGTGTTTGAGGATGCCGTTGATGCCCGCGATACAGAGATAAGCGATTATGCGAAGCTCGTTGTCAGAGGCGTTGAGGAGCATATTGACGAGATAGACGCGATAATAGAAGAAAATCTCAGGGGATGGAAGAAGAACAGGATATCAAAGATATCTTTGACGATACTTCGCATAGCCGTGTTCGAGATGCTTTTCGTTAAGGATGTTCCTGTGAGCGTGTCTATAAATGAAGCCGTTGAGCTTGCCAAGAATTACGCTGCCGCAGCGGATGCTTCCTTTGTGAACGGCGTGCTTGGCTCGGCCGCAAAAAAGCTCGGAAAAAGCGGTGATAAATAATGCCCTGTTTTCTTGGAATAGATACAAGCAATTATACCACCTCGGCAGCTTTATATGATACCGTAAGCGGTATTGTGCAGAAGAAAAAGCTCCTGCCCGTAAAAAGCGGAGAGTGCGGTCTGCGTCAGAGCGATGCGGTGTTTCACCATACGCAGCAGCTCCCGCAGATAATTGAAGAACTGCTTTCGGAATTTAACGGCAGTATTGACGCTATAGGTGTTTCATCAAAGCCGAGAGATGTTGAAGGCTCATATATGCCGTGCTTTACGGTCGGACTTTCTGCGGCAAGGTGCCTTGCTGCGGCGATGAAGCTTCCGCTGTATACGTTTTCGCACCAGTGCGGACATATCGCAGCGGCGGCATATTCGGCAGGAAATACCGGTCTGCTGAATGAGCGCTTTCTGGCATTCCATGTTTCGGGAGGAACGACCGAGGCCGTTCTTGCTGAGCCGGATCCGGAAATGATACTTCGTACAGAAATAGCGGCAAAAACACTTGACCTCAATGCCGGACAGCTTATCGACAGGGTAGGAGTCATGCTTGGAATGGATTTTCCGTGCGGCAAGGAGCTTGAAAAAGCTGCGGCAGGAGCAAAAGCTTTCCCAAAGGGCAGAGCGACAATCAAGGGCTGCGACTGCTGTCTTTCGGGCATAGAAAACCTGTGCAGAAGGGCTTATGAGAGCGGTGCATCAAAAGAGGACGTTGCAGCTCTTTGCCTTGCCTGCGTTGAAAAGACACTTTGCTCCATGCGTGATGCCCTGCTTGAAAAATACGGCAGCATACCGGTGCTTTTTGCGGGAGGAGTAATGTCTGACAGGCTCATTCGGGAGAAGCTCTCAAAGGGATGCAGCGCTTATTTTGCCGAGCCGGAGTTTTCTGCGGATAATGCGGCAGGCACGGCTTATCTGTGCGCACTGAAATTTAAGGCAATACCGCTTGCCTGAAAATCTGACGGCGCAATATGAGCACTCGATTTAATCAGTGCTTCCTTAAAAATTGATTTCCATAGGGTATATATCGCTGTGCTTATGCATAAACATAAAAAATAAAAGAAAAGGAGAATTGTGATGGGAAGGTTATTCGGAACAGACGGCGCAAGAGGTATTGCAAATACGGAGCTTACCTGTGAGCTTGCAATGAATATCGGCAGGGCTGCTGCAATGGTGCTCACTGAAAATTGTGAGAACAGCCACCCGAAGGTCCTTATCGGCAAGGACACAAGACGTTCATCATATATGCTTGAAGGCGCACTCATCGCGGGACTGTGCTCTGTCGGAGCGGATGTTGTGCTTCTGGGTGCAGTGCCGACGCCTGCGGTGGCTTACCTTATCAAAAAATACAAGGCTGATGCAGGTATCATGATCTCTGCATCACACAATCCGTTTGAATACAACGGCATAAAGGTCTTTTCAAGTGACGGCTACAAGCTGCCGGATGCGCTTGAGGCAGAGATAGAGTCTATCGTTATCGACAAGTCAAAGCCGTTCCTCAAGCCTGTCGGTGACGGTCTTGGACGTGTGAGCAGAGCCGAAAACGCACGTGAGGATTATATTGACCACATTATCAGTACGGTGCCCTACCGTCTTGACGGCATGAGGATAGGCATCGACTGCTCAAACGGTTCTGCTTCAAGCACAGCAGAGACGCTTTTTACAAGGCTTGGCGCTGAGTGCTTTATGCTTGCGGATAAGCCGGACGGAACTAACATCAACGATAACTGCGGTTCAACGCATCTTGAAAGCCTTCAGAAATTTGTGGTTGAGAACGGTCTTGAAGCCGGCGTTGCTTTTGACGGCGATGCAGACAGATGTCTTGCTGTAGACGAAAACGGCAGTGTCATAGACGGCGATTTTATCATGGCTATATGTGCGCTTGACCTTGCTTCACGCAATAGGCTCAAAAAGAATGCGGCTGTAGGCACAGTAATGTCCAATATGGGTTTCAGCCGTTTTTGCAGTGATAACGGACTTAAATTTATCTCAACGGATGTGGGCGACAGGTACGTTTTAGAGGCGATGCTCAGAGAGGGCTATAATTTCGGCGGCGAGCAGTCGGGGCATATTATATTTCTGGATCACGCTACTACCGGCGACGGTCAGCTTACTGCGGCACAGCTTCTGAGCCTTGTCAACAGGCGCAAAGCAAAGCTTTCGAGCATTGCAACGCTTATGACGAAATATCCGCAGGTGCTTATCAATGTCAGAGTTACCAATGAGGGCAAGCTGCATTTCTTTACCAATCAGGCGGTAAAGCAGAAGATAGAGGAAGTAAAGGCTCAGCTTGGCAATGACGGAAGGATACTTGTAAGGCTTTCGGGCACAGAACCGCTGGTAAGGGTAATGCTTGAAGGGCTTGACAAGGAGCTTATCACAAGGCTTGCGCAGGAAACTGCAGATCTCATAAAAGAGAAGATAGGAGTCTGATTTCTGTAAGATGAACAGGCATACATTCCGGAAAGAGTGTATGCCTGTTTTTGGTGTATATCTGTAAATAATAAGGAAAACTAAGCAAATTGCGGGTGCAGGGGCTCATGCTCCTGCCGAGGTCCAGGGCGAGGAGCCCTGGTCGGCGCTCGCAAGCGCCGAAACACCCCGTGAAACCGCGCCCGCAAGCGCCCCCATGAAACTGCGGCCGCAAGCGCCGAAACACCCCGTGAAACTGCGCCCGCAAGCGCCGAAGCACCTATGTTGTTCAAACTGCACAAAAAATAAAAAATGGACTTTCGGAAATTTTCTCTGTATTCCCTAACTTTTTTCATTGTGAATGTGTTATAATAAATACAGAATATTAAGACAGAATATTCTGAGGGGAGTATTTTTATGGCTAATGTTGATCTGTCGATTATAATTCCTTCAAAAAATAATAACAGCCATATTTCCGAACTGATAAAACGCATCTCCGCAGAGCTTTCCGAGCTTGAAGTCGAGTTTATCGTAATAGATATGAACTCCACCGATAACAGCGTTATCTGGGCATTGGAGGAGATCAAGAAAAACGACCTGAGAGGCTGCGTTATACAGAGCGGCAGCGGAACCATCAGCTCTGCGCTCAACACGGGCATATATAAATCTGACGGCAAGTATATCACATTTGTCTATCCGAGCAGACTGTATAAGAACTATTTTGCAGAGTATCTCAGAACAGCTGATGAAAATGCAGCGGATTTTGTTTTTGCGGTGCCGTCACAGATAACAGGTTCAGAAGCTGCTGAGAATAATATCTGCCGTGACGGTAACGGGAAGGTCGATGCTTCAAAGCTTATGGCGGACATGATACATTCGAGGGTGTATTTTGACTTTACCGCGGTAATGCTCAAAAGGGAGTATCTGCTGAGGAACCATATCAAATTTTACGAGGAATGCAGCTTCGGATATGTTGAGGCCTTCATATATAATGTGCTGCTTTATGGACCGCAGACGGCCTGTGCGGATATAAAGCTTGAAAAAGACACGGACAGTGCCGTTGTGAAGGATAATGCAGCCGAGAATGTGAACTGCTACGAAAGAATAGATGCAATGCTGAAGGTCTATGAGCGGATAAAGCTCCAGCGCAGGGATAACATCATGCTGACTGAGCTTTTTGAAGGGCAGAAGCTTCCGGCAGTCGTGCTTTCGGTGGTGGATATACTCCTCAAGCAGGGATTTTCACATCAGACGATAAAAAAATCGCTTAAACAGAAGGGTTATGCAGAATATCTCAAACCTAACCGCAGAACATCGCAGGAGCTGAAAAGAAATATTTTCCGGTGGAAATATCTGCCTTGGACATACGGCAAAAACTGAAATCATTCAAAACACGGGGGCGTATGCTCTCGTGTTTTTTTCGCTTGATAGATGAGAGAAATTGTGCTATACTAATCCTGACAGGAGCTTTTCAGAGAAAGCAGGATTTCCGGAAGGTTGGATTTTTCAGAATGAGAATTTTAGGAATAGACCCAGGATATGCGATCGTGGGTTACGGCGTGATAGAATTCAGCGGCGGACGGTATTATGCCGTGGATCACGGCGCAATAACTACAGATGCGGATACGCCTTTCCCGCTGAGATTGCAGCAGATATACAACGGCCTGATATCCGTGATAATAAAAAACGACCCGGACGAAATGTCGATAGAACGGCTGTATTTTCAGAATAATCAGAAAACTGCGATAGACGTTGCGCAGGCAAGAGGAGTTATTCTTCTTGCGGCTATGAATAACAACATCCCCATAAGCGAATATACTCCGCTGCAGGTCAAGACGGCGGTGACAGGTTTCGGCCAGGCGCATAAGCAGCAGGTAATGGAGATGACAAGACGGCTGCTGAAGCTTGAAAGCGTACCAAAACCTGATGATACCGCAGATGCACTTGCCATTGCGATCTGTCATGCACAGTGCTCCGGAACCGCTCTGCGTTCACTGCTGAACAAAAGGAGGACACATCTGTGACACATATATATTTTGTGCGTCATGCACAGCCCGACTACAGGTCAGGCGATAACCGCACCTTCCATCTTTCGGACGAGGGAATGCAGGATCGTTACAAGGCTCTTGATGTGCTGAAAAATGTAAAATTCGACAGGGCGGTTTCAAGCCCGTATACAAGAAGCATCGAAACTATAATGCCGTTAGTCAGGCAGCAGGGCCTTGAACTTACGCTTGACGAGCGCCTGCGTGAGCGTGACAATGCGGGAGGCAGCAGCAACAGCCATGAGATGTTCCGCAAAAGATGGGGCGACCATGATTTCCATGAGGAAAACGGCGAGAGCATACGTTCAACGCAGGAGCGCAATGTTGCGGCATTGAATGATATACTTACGGAATATGAGGGCGAGGATGTACTTGTCGGCACTCACGGAACTGCTCTTTCAACTATCATCAACTATTATCATCCGGAATTCGGCTTTGAGCAGTTTCTGAGAATAATTGACTTTATGCCATACGTTGTGCGTTTTGACTTTGACGGAAAGAAGCTTGCAGGCATGGAGGAACTTTTCTTTCTTCAAAAGGAATACCACGGAGTAAAATAATATAAGTAATTTAAGTGAACCTCTGAAAACCTTGTTCGCCGGCATTTGGTGGTCTGTTGTTCCGGTTTTCAGAGGATACTGTAAGGAGATACCTATGATATACAGTCTTAACGGAAAAATAATACATACCGACCCGGGCTTTGTTGTTATCGAGTGCGGCGGAGTCGGGTATAAATGCATGGCTACAATGAACACTCTCCGTTCTCTGCCAAGGACAGGCGAAAATGTCATGCTCTACACGCATATGCTTGTCAGGGAGGATGCTGTCGAGCTTTGCGGCTTTGCTGCGACCGCAGAAATGAACTGCTTTAAGATGCTTATGTCGATAAGCGGAGTAGGCGCAAAGGTGGCGCTTTCGATACTTTCGGTGCTTACTCCGGAGCAGGTGGCTCTTGCCGTTTCAATGAACGACAGCAAGACGCTGACCAAGGCAGGAGGCGTAGGCAGCAAGCTTGCGCAGAGGATAATCCTTGAACTGAAGGATAAGATAAAAAAGCTTGGCATAGCCGAGGTGCAGACAAGCCTTGAAGAAGCTTCGTCTGCCGTGCCAGCGCCGTCAGGGAATATCTCTCAGGCGGTGGGCGCTTTGGCGGTGCTTGGATATACTCCCGATGAGGTGCTGCCGTTTATGAAGGGCATAGACCCGTCGCTGCCGGTAGAAAAGATAATTTCCGATACGCTCAGGGCGATAGGAAAGCAGTAAGCGGCAAAGCAGAAAGGAAAACAGTATGGACGAGCTTGACTTTGAAAACAGGATAGTTTCTCCCACTGAGATAATGGGCGACAGTGACAGCGATAATCCGTTAAGACCTAAAAGGCTTGAAGATTATATCGGGCAGGATAAGGTAAAACAGAATCTTGCGGTGTTTATCGAGGCTGCAAAGCAGCGCCGTGAAAGCCTTGACCATGTTCTGCTCTATGGACCTCCGGGACTTGGAAAAACCACTCTTTCGGGAATAATAGCCAACGAGCTGAATGTAAATCTTCGCATAACATCGGGTCCGGCAATAGAAAAGCCGGGCGATCTTGCTGCTATACTTACGAACCTCAACGAGGGCGATGTGCTTTTTATTGACGAGATACATCGTATTTCGAGAGCCGTTGAGGAGATACTTTATCCTGCTATGGAGGACTTTGCAATAGATATAGTGACCGGAAAAGGTCAGATGGCGGCGTCATATCATCTTCCGCTGCCGCACTTTACTCTTGTCGGTGCCACTACAAGAGCAGGTCAGCTTACAGCTCCGCTCAGGGACCGTTTCGGTGTTTCGCTCAGGCTTGAATTATATACACCGGAAGAGCTTGCGCTGATAATAAAGCGCAGTGCGGGAATTCTTAACATTGCAATAGAAAATGACGGCGCACTTGAGATCGCCTCACGTTCGCGCGGTACGCCGAGAATCGCAAACCGTATGCTTAAGCGTGTGCGTGACTTTGCACAGGTAATGTCAGACGGCGTTATAACCCTCAAAACCGCACAGATAGCTCTTGAACGCCTTGAAATAGACGAGCTGGGGCTTGATTCAAACGACCGCAGGATGCTTACTGCACTTGTAAAGTATTACCGGGGAGGCCCCGTGGGGCTTGAAACGCTTGCGGCTGCTATAGGCGAAGAGGCTGTGACTATCGAGGACGTTATTGAGCCGTATCTCATGCAGATAGGCTTTCTTAACCGTACTCCGAGAGGACGCTGCATAACAAGAGCCGCCTGCCTGCACATGGGCTTTGACCTGCCCGATGCACAGGACGGACAGATAAGATTTGAATAAGTGATGATATATGGATAACAATGTTTTAACTGTGTCGGGGCTTAATATGTATGTGCGGATGCTGCTTGAATCCGATAAGAACCTCAAAGGCCTATGGCTCCAGGGCGAGATATCCAATCTTACACTGCACAGAGGCTCCGGACACATCTATATGACGCTGAAAGACGAGAAGGCGGCAATAAAGGCGGTTATGTTTGCAAACAGCGCAAGAACGCTGAAATTCAGGCCAGAAGAGGGAATGAAGGTGCTTGTGTGCGGGCGTGTCAGCCTTTATGATGCATCGGGCTCGTACCAACTTTATGTTGACAGTATGCAGCCCTACGGAGATGGTGCGCTGAGCCTTGCCTTTGAACAGCTCAAAAGGAAGCTCCGGCAGGAGGGACTTTTCGATGAGCAGCACAAAAAGCCGCTGCCGGCATTTCCGATGCGTATAGGCGTTATCACCTCTCCTACGGGAGCAGCGCTTCAGGATATACTCAGGATACTCAAAAGACGCTATCCTATAGCCGAGGTCGTGCTTTGTCCTGTGCTTGTGC
Organism: uncultured Ruminococcus sp.; assembly: GCA_902802105.1. GTDB lineage: Bacteria > Bacillota > Clostridia > Oscillospirales > Acutalibacteraceae > UBA1213. Next base: position 96,736 of record CADCKR010000003.1, on the reverse strand, counting down.
AGGGGGAGAATGCGGCGGCTCAGCTTACAAGAGCCGTGAGATATTTCAGCAGAAACAAGCTTGCTGATGTTATTATTATCGGACGCGGAGGAGGTTCGGCAGAGGATCTGTGGGCCTTCAATGATGAAAAGCTGGCAAGAGCCGTGTATGAATGCGAAGTGCCGATAGTGTCGGCGGTTGGCCATGAAACGGATTTTACTATCTGCGACTTTGTTTCAGACGTGAGGGCTTCAACTCCGTCTGCGGGAGCAGAGCTTGTGTCGCCTGAGATAAGCACGATGATGGCTTCCTTGCAGGGATACCGCAGCATGATGTGCAGGATAATGTCCGGCAGGCTGGCAAATGAACGTCTGCGCCTTGAAAAGCTGCAAGGCTCCGGCGTTATGCGTTCACCTCTTGAACTGATACACCTTCGCCGGATAAAGCTTGATATGCTGTGCGACAGGATGAAAAACGGTGAAAGCATACGTGTTTTCAGAGAAAAGAACCGACTTGCAATGCTCAGCGCCGGACTTGATGCGCTCAGTCCGCTGAAGGTGCTTGCCAGAGGTTATGCCATTGCCGAAAAGGACGGCGCTGCCCTGCATTCGGTCAAGGATGTCAGTGCTGACGATAATATAGATATAATTTTGCAGGACGGTGTACTTGGATGTACCGTCTGTTCCCGGAGGGATAACGAAAATGAAGAAAAAGCTTGATTACGAGCAGTCGATGACAAGGCTTGAAGAAATAGTCGGTCTGCTTGAAAGCGGCGAACTGCCGCTTGAAGAAAGCATGAAGCTCTTTGAGGAGGGCACAAAGCTTTCACAGGCCTGTTATGAGATTCTGAAAAATGCCGAACAGAAGCTTACAACGGTTTCTGCGGCAGACGGTGAGGAGGATGGAGAATGAAAACTCAGATCGAAAGGATAGAGCAGGCCTTGACAGGCTTTCTTCCCGCAGGTGACGATGGCATACGCACAGTTATAGAATCTATGAAATACAGCCTGACAGCAGGCGGAAAGCGTGTGCGGCCGGTGCTTGTGCTTGAATTTGCAAAGCTGTGCGGCGGTACCGAAGATGCCGCGATGCCGTTTGCCTGCGCGATCGAAATGATACATACCTATTCGCTGATACACGATGATCTTCCCTGTATGGATGACGATGATATGCGCCGCGGCAAGCCGACCAATCATAAGGTGTTCGGTGAAGCGGCCGCAGTTCTCGGCGGTGATGCACTGCTCACGCTTGCGTTTGAAACGGTACTTTCCGAAAAGGCGGCAGAGCTTAACGGATATGAAAAATGTGCGCGTGCCGGCAGGCTTTTAGCGTCATGCGCAGGTGCCGAAGGAATGATAGGCGGACAGATCATCGACCTTGAAAGCGAAGGAAAGAGCGTTTCGGCGGATCATCTCCGACGTATGGATGCTCTGAAAACAGGAGCGCTCATCAGGGCGGCGTGTCTGCTCGGGTGTATCTCTGCGGGTGCATCGGACGAACAGATGAAGGCGGCCGAAAAATATGCGGACTGTATAGGTCTTGCTTTTCAGATAGTTGATGATATGCTTGATGTTACATCCGATGAAGCCACTCTTGGCAAGCCCATCGGCAGTGATGCAGAGAACAACAAGTCTACTTATGTAGCCCTGCTCGGGCTTGACGTGTGCCGCAGTCTTGTTTCGGAGCTGACTGACGGTGCTATAGCTGCGCTTTCCGTATTCGGCAGCGGCACGGACATTCTTTCGGATCTTGCAAAGGCTTTGCGTGACCGTCAGAATTGACTTCCGCGGGGCAGGGAGATCAATTTTTAAAATTTACAGTAGGCAGTATCACAAAATTAAAATATAGGATAGTTTTGTGCAGTATTTTGGTCTCAAACATATCAAATTCAGCGGTTTTAGGAAGGGTTTCCCATGTGACCTGCCGCCAGAATTGATTTCCGTGTCCGTGGGGTGCGGCCGCTTGCATTATTATGGAAAATGTTGTATAATTATGCATAAATTAAGATGTAAAAACAAATGATTTTTAATAGCATACGTTTGCTTTGTAAACGTCGTGTGGTGATAGATTTATGACAAATAAGAGTCTTTTGGATTCGATAAACTCTCCCGCAGACATAAAAGAAATGACTGTGGAGGAGCTTGATCGTCTTGCGGTTGAGATACGCGAGAGGATCGTTGAGACCGTAGCGCAGAACGGCGGTCATTTGGCGTCTAATCTTGGAGTGGTAGAGCTGACGCTTGCAATACACAGCGTGTTCAATGTTCCGGATGACAAGATCGTCTGGGATGTCGGGCATCAATGCTATGCACATAAAATGATCACGGGAAGATGTTCCCGCATAAATACGATACGAACCGAAAACGGTCTTTCGGGCTTCCCGAAAAGGAGCGAGAGCAAATATGACTGTTTTGATACAGGTCACAGCAGCACCTCTATCTCTGCGGCACTTGGCATAGCCTGCGCCGAAAAATTAAACAACAGAGATTCATATACCGTTGCTGTAATAGGCGACGGCGCTCTGAGCGGCGGCCTTGCATACGAAGGCCTGAACAATGCCGGCCGCTCCGGAAAGAACCTGATCGTTATACTCAACGACAATAAAATGTCGATCTCCCACAATGTCGGTTCAATGGCAAGGTCGCTTTCACGAATGAGGATACTTCCGGGCTACCTGAGAGCCAAGACAAAGGTGCACCGCATTGAACGTGTGCCTGTTGTGGGCAAGCCTATAACAAGCGGAGTAAAGCACGTAAAGGACTGGATGAGGGATGAATTTTTCGGACAGAAGAACAATCTCTTTGAGCAGTTCGGATTTACATATTACGGCCCCTATGACGGGCATAACATAAGTCAGCTCCAGGCGGCTTTCCGTGCGGCAAAGCGCAAGAATTCACCTGTGCTCATACACGTCTGCACCAAAAAGGGCAAGGGCTACGGCTATGCCGAAAGCGACCCCAAAAGCTTTCACGGCGTTTCCGCTTTTGATGTGGAAACAGGCGAGCCGCGTTCCGGCGGTGAGTGCTATTCCAATATCTTCGGCAGAAAAATGTGTGAGCTTGCTTCAAAAGAAAAGCGGCTTTGCGCTATCACGGCGGCAATGTCCATAGGCACAGGACTGAATGCATTCTCTAAAAAGTACAAGGACAGATTTTACGATGTCGGCATTGCAGAGGAACACGCAATTACATTTGCATCAGGACTTGCGGCTGACGGTATGCTGCCTGTGTTTGCGGTTTATTCCACGTTTCTTCAGAGAGGCTACGACCAGATACTGCATGATGCGGCACTGCAAAAGCTCCATATCGTGCTGTGTATCGACCGCGCGGGTATCGTGGGCGAGGACGGCGAAACTCATCAGGGCATATATGACGCTGCGTTCCTGCGCACGATACCGAATGTTACCGTGTATTCTCCCGCAAGCTTCCGTGAGCTTGAAGCAGCGCTTGAAAAGGCAATATTTGACACAGAGGGCGTTGCGGCTGTGCGGTATCCGAGAGGCGGGGAGCTTTATTTGCCGGAGGACTACGAATTCGGCGGCAAGCCGTTCTCCGTTTACGGCAATGAGGATGCAAAGATACTTTTAGTTACCTATGGCAGGGAATTTTCTTATGCCTGTTTTGCTAAAGAAAAGCTTGCCGCACAAGGGATAGATATATGCATACTTAAACTCAATACTATCTTGCCGCTGCCTGTAGGTGCACTTATGAAGGCAAAGCCCTATGAGGATGTGTATTTCTTTGAAGAGGGTGTCAGGAGCGGCGGTCTGGGTGAATATTTCGGATTCTGCCTGTATCAGATGGGATTTGTGGGCAGATATCATCTTACCGCACTCAGCGGCTGTGTGCCGCAGGCAAAAACCGATTCAGCTCTGCATAAAGCGGGGCTTGACTCAAAAATGATAGAGATAAAGATAAAAAATGACGTCAGTATTGGAGGAAAAGCTAATGCCCTCAAAAAAAAGACTTGACCTGATGGTGTATGAAGCCGGCTTTGCAGAGAGCCGCGAAAAGGCGAAGGCTCTTATAATGTCGGGCATAATCTACGTTGACGGTCAGAAGTCCGACAAGCCCGGTACAGCCTATCCCGAAACGGTAAAGCTTGAAATGAGGGGCGCAAAGCCGAAATATGTAAGCCGCGGCGGGCTGAAGCTTGAAAAGGCGATGAAAAGCTTTTCTCTCAGGCTTGACGGCATGGTTACAATGGATATCGGCGCTTCAACGGGAGGATTTACAGACTGTATGCTCCAGAACGGAGCAGTAAAGGTGTATTCCGTTGACGTGGGCTACGGTCAGCTTGACTGGAAGCTCCGGAATGACAGCCGTGTGATAAATTTGGAGCGTACAAACGTAAGATATATAACAGAGGAGCAGGTGCCTGACAGGATAGATTTTTTCAGCGTAGATGTCTGTTTTATTTCGCTGGAGCTTGTACTGCCCGCTGTAAGGCCGCTTCTGAAAGAAAACGCCGAAGCCGTTGCCCTGATAAAGCCGCAGTTCGAGGCCGGCAGGGGAAACGTGGGCAAAAACGGCGTTGTCCGTGACCGGGATGTGCACATTGCCGTTATAAGAAAGATATATGATTTTTGTCTTGCCAACGGCTTTGACGTGCTTGGCCTGGATTACTCCCCGATAAAAGGTCCCGAAGGCAATATAGAATACCTTCTGTACATAAGACGGTCTGACGAGCCGAAGGCGGCTGACGGCATCGACATTGAAGGCACGGTCGCAGAGTCGCACAGTCAGCTTGACAAATAACCATAGGGAAGAAGTGCTTTTATGAACAGCATAAGCAAGGTCGCCGTTATACCTAATCTTACAAAGAAAAACGCTGCGGAAACTACGTTCAGCGTTATTGACAGACTGCACAGGCTTGGAATATCGGTATTCATGTCTGAAAAATATGCGAAATTTTTTGCAAACAGCAGAATAACATTTTTCGGCAGCGTAGACAAGCTGTATGAGTCTGCGGATATGATACTTACCATAGGCGGCGACGGTACGATAATCCATGCTGCATATCACGCTTCCTTCCATAACAAACCGCTGCTGGGCATAAATACAGGCAGGCTTGGCTTTGCCGCCGAGCTTGAAACGGATGAGCTCGATATGCTTTCGCGCCTGAAGGACGGCAGCTACATGATAGAAAAACGGATGATGCTCAGAATAATCCACAGCGGAGAAGAGGGTGAGCGCGAGTTCCGCGCAATGAACGATGCAGTCATATCGAGAGGATCGCTTTCAAGGCTTATCGACATAGACGTATCTCTTGCCGCCGACAAGGGCTATATTTGCAGCTATCGTGCAGACGGACTTATCATTTCTACTCCGACAGGTTCAAGCGCTTATTCGCTTGCTGCGGGCGGCCCTGTTGTAGAGCCTACAATGAAATGCATACTTATGACGCCAGTATGCTCGCATTCGCTTTTTGCAAGACCTGTTGTGTTCAGCCATCATTCAAGGCTTGCGGTAACAGCCTCCTGCGATGATGACACAGAGGTTTTTCTGACCATAGACGGCGCAGTTACTGTGACTGTACGAAAGACCGACACTCTTATTATAAGTGAATCAGAAGCAGAAACGGAGTTTATCAAGCTGAAAGACAGAACCTTCTACAAGGTCCTCAACGATAAATTCACAGAGAAAGGCAGGCAGCTATGAAAACACGAAGACAGGCCCGTATACTTGAGCTTATCAGGGAAAATGACGTTGAAACACAGTCGGAGCTTCTTGAGATGCTCAAAAGCGATGGTTTTCATGTGACGCAGGCCACCGTTTCAAGGGACATCAAGGAAATGCGTCTTATCAAGATACTCAGCGGCAGCGGTACCTACAAGTACGCCTCTGAGGTGGTGCAGAACGATGAACGCGAGTCACATTCCTATCTGTTTTCTACAGCGGTGACAAGCGTTGAAAGCGCACATAATCTGGTTGTCATAAAAACACGAACAGGCATGGCGCAGGCTGTATGCGCGGCTCTTGATGCCACCGACAGAGCGGGCGTTCTCGGTACTATAGCAGGCGACGACACAATATTTGTTGCTACCCGCACCGATTCTGTTTCCGCTTCGCTTGTGAATGATCTGAAAAGGCTGATGAACGATAGGATCAGCAATAATTTTGTTCCGTGAGGTAAAATATGCTAACGAATCTTTATATAGAAAACATTGCCGTTATCGAAAAGTCGAGCATTGACTTCGGCAGCGGACTTAATGTTCTGACAGGTGAAACAGGAGCCGGAAAGTCTATCATTATCGACTCCATAAACGCTATCCTTGGCAGCAGGACAAGCAAGGATCTTATACGTAACGGCTGTGAAACTGCCTTTGTCAGCGCCGAGTTTTCATCGCCGTGCGAAAAGGCTTTGCAGACCCTGCGTGAATACGGCTTTGACGCTGAGGACGATACAGTGCTTTTGCAGCGTGAATTCAGCATATCGGGCAAGGGCAGATGCAGGATAAACGGCAGACCGACAACGGCTGCCGCACTCAGGGCTGTGGGAGTGTACCTCATCAATATACACGGTCAGCACGAGAGCTATGAGCTTATGTCGCCTGAGCTGCACATAAACTATATCGACAAGCTTGGCGGTCTTGCAGAGGATATCGCATCATATCAGACGGTCTACAAGCATTACCGTTCACTCAAAAGCGAGCTTGACAAGGCAAAATATGATGATGCCGAGCGTGAACGCAGGATAGAGCTTCTCAGCTATCAGGTAAACGAGCTTGAACAGGCCGAGCTTTGTGTGGGCGAATACGAGGAGCTGCAGGAGCAGCGTATTCTTATCGAAAACAAAGAGAAGATCGCATCTGCACTCAGCGAGGTAAGGGAATTTCTTAACGGCAGCGACGAAACAGACGGCGCTATACAGTCGCTTGAAAGTGCCTGCGATTCCATCAGCTGTATAACGGATGTGTATCAGGACGCAGAGACAATAGCCGAACGTCTGCAAAACGCCGTTTATGAGCTTGAGGACTGCTATAATGAGGTCACTGCATTGTCTGAGGATGCCGACAGCGATACCGGCAGTCTTGAGGAGATCGAGGACAGGATAGACCTGATACACAAGCTTGGAAGAAAGTACGGCGCCACCATTGAGGAAATGCTTGATTTTCTTGAACAAGCCCGCAAGGAGCTTGACTACCTTGAAAGATACGAGGAAAACCGTGAGAATCTTGTTCAGGAATGCAAAAAGGCATACGATACGGCGCAGTCTCTTGCCGAAGCGCTTTCGGACAAGCGCCGTGAGGTAGCAAAGCGGTTCGCCTCTGAGGTAAAGGCTGAAATGTCCTATCTTGATATGCCGAATGTCGAACTGGTCGTCAGGCAGGACAGGTGCGAGCTGAACTCATCCGGCTGTGACAGCATTGAGATACTCATTTCTGCAAACCCCGGCGAAGACCCGAAGCCTGTAGCGAAGATCGCATCCGGCGGTGAGCTTTCAAGAATGATGCTTGCCATAAAGAACGTGCTTGCCGACACTGACGACATTGACACCCTGATATTCGATGAGGTGGATACGGGCATCAGCGGCAGCGCGTCACAGAAGGTAGGGCTCAAGCTGAAGGAGGTATCAAAGAGCCGTCAGGTGCTTTGTGTTACGCATCAGGCTCAGATAGCGGCTCTTGCAGACAGTCATTTCAAGATAGCCAAGACCGTATCCGGCGGAAAGACCTACACGGGCGTCACACTGCTTGACCACGAGGGCAGAAAGAGCGAGCTTGCGCGCATAATCGGCGGCGTAGAGATAACGAAGGCGACCCTTGATTATGCCGGGGAGCTGCTTGCTCAGCAAATAGATCAATAAAAAATAAGGAGAGATTATTATGAGTTGTATTTTTTGTAAGATCATCAGCGGAGAGATCCCTTCAAAGAAGGTTTATGAGGACGAGACAGTCTATGCCTTCTATGACATCAATCCTATGGCGCCTGTTCATGTGCTTATCATACCGAAGCAGCATATAGCTTCCATCAATGATGTAACGCCTGAGAACAGTGCAGTTATCGCACACATCTATGAGGTCGCCGCAAAGCTTGCAGCCGAGCTTGGTGTTGCAGAGAGCGGCTACCGTCTGGTGTCAAACTGCGGCGCAGATGCAGGACAGACCGTGTTCCATCTGCATTTTCATCTTCTTGGCGGCATAAAGCTGAAGGTCGAGATGTGCTGATAAGATCAGCTTCAGGATCTTTACGGCTGTCCGCAGGCAGTGAGTTCTACGGGGAGGTAGCGTTATGAAGCGACCGCTTGCAGTAACAGGCTTTGTATATCTGGCTGCATCAGCGGCCGCTGTCTTTTTGGGACAGGGCGTTTTGCTGCCTGCAGGCGCAGTAATGCTGCTTGGCCTTGCAATGTCGCTTAAATGCAGCAGGACAAGGCGCAGCGGCGCAGTTCCTTTAGCGCTGATAACGGCGCTTGCGGCATTTGCGGCAGTCGGACTGTATAACAACGCTAAGATCGTGCCTGCAGAAAAGCTTGCCGGAAAGCAGGCAGTTATAAATGCGGAGCTTTGTGAGCTTCCGTATCAGCGGTACGGGCAGTATTACTACACTGTTAATGCGCTGGAGCTGAAATCAAGGGACGGCAGCATACTGCATGATGTAAAGCTTCTTGTTTATGCAGATGAACCGCTTGAAGCTTCTCCTTCGGATATAATTACCGCCGATGTGCGCATAAGCAGAACGCACAACAGCTACGACCGCTCAAAGGGAATAATATATAGAGCCTTCCTGCCTTATCCGCAGACTGTCAGACTGCATGAACAGGAGCATAAGCCGCTGTATTATTACATACTCAAAATGAGATACGGCATCTGTCAGCGTATAGAAAGGCTTCTTCCCAATGAACAGGCAGCGTTTGTAAAGGCTTTCCTGATGGGCGACAGCTATTCGTTCGATGATGATACTGTTTCATCGCTGAGGGCTGCCGGACTGTCGCATATAATCGTAGTATCAGGACTGCACGTTGCTGTCATAGTAAATATACTCATGCTGTTTTTTGTGCGTATCATGCGAATGAAAAAGCGCAGGGCGGCAGTTATCTGTTCGGCCGTGCTTTTGCTTTATATGGCTGTTTCGGGATTTTCGCCGAGCGTTGTCAGGGCAGGTATAATGCAGATCATACCGATGCTCTGTGCTTTTGCGTTTCGCAGGAGCGACCCGTTTGCAGCTCTTGGAGCGGCACTGCTGATGATTCTCATTGCAAAGCCCTATGCGGCAGCGGATATAAGCCTTCTGCTGTCGTTCAGCGCCACGCTCGGCATCCTTCTTATACAAAGACCAATGGCTGTACGGATATCAAAAGGACTGTTCCGCGTGAGCAGGGGCAGGCGCAAAAACAGGCTGCTTATTTCTGCGGGAGCGGTAATTCTTGATGCGTTTACCGTTACACTTTCGGCCGTGATCTTTGCGCTGCCTGTTACTGTATTGTATTTTCGTCAGGTGCCGGCTTACAGTGTTGTCAGCTCAATGCTTACGTCCTTTGCTTTGCCGTTCCTTATGGGCAGCGTGCTGATAATGCTTGTGCTTGACATATCATTCGTGCTTTCTTTTTTGGCGGTTCCTGCGGCTTTTGTGACAGGGCTTCTTACCCGGCAGATATTATTTACAGCGGATATCGTTTCGGGACTGCCGTTTGCATACATACAGCTGTACTGGGGCTTTGTGCCCTTGTGGGTGATCCTGTGTGCTGCTCTGGCGGCAGTGCTGTACCTGAGAAGGAATATGCGTCATCGGATAAGACTGTTTGCGCTTACAGCGGCGCTGACATTTATGGTCGGCTATGCTGCAAATTACCTTGTACAGCGTGATACCGTTACTATACTTGTTCCGCAGGTCGGTCAGGGCGTTACGGTAATGATCAGAAACGGAAATGACAGCTTTGTTATCGCCTGCGGAGGAGAGAACTCCTATACTCAGTCGGCCGTACATGAGCTTTGCCTTGGCAGCGAAAAAAGCATAGAATACCTTTTGCTGCCCGGCAAGGATAAAGAGGTCTCGCGCTTTGCGGAAAATATACTCAGAGATATAAGCGTTGATGCAGCAGGGATATACGATGAAAGATCATACAGCGCATCAGTAAGGCAAGCTCTGGATAAATGCGGCAAGGTGCTGCGCTATAATGCAAATGACGGTAAGATACGCAGTATAGGGCAGGATGGCTGCGTAATAGAGAGTCTGAGGGCGTACAGGATATGTGCGGTATATGTGCATATAAAAAGCTGCAGGGTGCTGCTTTGCTGTGACGGTACCGACTGTGCAGGGCTGCCGGAAGAATGGCTCAGCACGGATATACTGATCGTGAACGGCGAGCTGAAAAACACCGGTCTGCTGAGCTATGACACTCTGATAATATCTGACCGTGAAAAATACAGCGATATCACATACAGGGAGATAGACAGTGACGGCAGTGCACTGCGCACATATATGGACGGAAGCATTACATTGAAAATCTGATAGAACATAAAGAGAGGGAAAGAAATTGGCTAAGCTGACTGAAACCGAATTCAGAAAAAAACTGACATCAGGTGAAACAGAGAGAGTTTATCTTATCTATGGCGAAGAAAAATATCTTGTAAAAGGCTACACTGCAAAGCTCTGTGAAAAAATAGCCGGAAAGACGCCTTCGGAGTTCGACTTTGTGAAGCTGGGCTCGGGCGCGGAGCTTGAAGAGATATTTTCGGCCTGTGAGCAGTTTCCGATGTTTTCACAGTACAAGTGTGTGCTTGTTTCTGATATGAATATTGATTCTCTTTCCGAAAGCGACCTTAAACTTCTTATGAAGTACTGCGAGGATATCTCACCTTCGTCTGTGCTGATCTTTTCAATGCCTACACTTTCATCGGAGAGCAAAAAATCAGGCGATAAAAAGACCTCAAAGCTGCAAAAATTCGCGGCGGCAGTTCAGAAGTTCGGCGCTGTAGCTGAGTTTGGCAAGAAGGACAGCTCCTCGCTTGAAAAAACGCTGACAGTATGGGCAGAAAAAAACGGCAGCTCTCTTTCTTTGCGCAATGCATCCAGGATAATTGCAGTGAGCGGTACGGATATGACTACACTGAGAAACGAGATAGACAAGCTTTCGGCTTATGCGGACGGTGCGGAGATAACCGAGGATATGATACGCCTGCTTGCTGTGCGCAGCACCGAGGTAAGGATATTTGCATTGTCGGACTGTCTTGCATCAGATGATTTCAGCGGCGCTTACAGGCATCTGCACAGCCTTTTCGGACAGAACGAAAAGCCTGAGATAATACTTTCCACTCTCAGCTCAGTCTATCTTGATATGTACCGTGCAAAGGTCGCTTCCGAGAGCGGAGTTTCAATAACCCAGGCGGCATCCGACCTGAAATACGGCAGGCGTGAATTTCTTCTCAAAAATGCAGGTCAGCGGGCTTCAAGATATACCACCGCAGCTCTGAGGAGAATGCTTGACGTTATAATCGAAACGGACATGACTATGAAAAGCAGGCCGGGTGACAGGCAGATCCTGCTTGAAACGCTGATAGCCCGTTTGATAACTGAAAAGGTCAGAATGCACAATGCATGATATCTGCGGGAACACAGGAGGTCATTCGCTTGATAAAGATAAAGGAAGCTGTAATAGTCGAGGGAAAGTACGATAAGATAAAGCTCTCAAATTTCATTGACGGTCTTATCATTACTACAGAGGGCTTCGGGGTTTTCAGGGACAGGGAAAAGTTGGAGCTTATCCGTCATCTTGCAGAGGTGAGAGGCATCCTTGTGCTGACAGACAGTGACGGAGCAGGCTTTGTTATAAGGAATTTTCTCAAGGGTGCAGTACCGCCCGACAGGATAAAGCACGCCTACATCCCCGATGTTTTCGGCAAGGAAAAGCGCAAGTCGTCACCCTCAAAGGAGGGCAAGCTTGGCGTTGAGGGCTTGTCGGAGGAGATCATCAGCAAAGCTATAGCACGTTCCGGAGCAGAGTGCGAGCTTACAGACAGCCGCACCGTTTCTGCGCATGACATTACCAAGACAGACCTTTATGAGCTTGGCCTTACGGGTTCGCCGTCGGCCGCCGAAAGGCGCGATGCGCTTAAAAAGAAGCTTGGCCTGCCGCAGAAGCTTACTTCAAATTCACTGCTTGCAGTGCTGAACTGCATTATGACCCGTGAAGAACTTTTTGCCCTGATCGGGGAAGGAGAGTGAAATAATGCTTAATGTGACACTTATCGGCACATCTGGGATGATGCCGCTCAAAAACAGGTGGCTTTCATCCTGCCTGCTCAATACTAACGGTCATTCCGTTCTTATAGACTGCGGTGAAGGCACGCAGATAGCCATGAAATGTGCCGGACAGCGGTTCAAGCCTGTAGATGTGATATGCATAACCCACTTTCACGCCGATCATATTTCCGGTCTGCCGGGCTTTCTGCTTACCCTGTGCAGTGAGGGAAGAACGGAGCCGGTGACTATTGTTGGCCCTGCGGGACTTTCAAGGGTAGTAAAAGCGCTGTGCATGATAGCGCCTAATCTCACCTACGAGGTAAGGTGTGAGGAGTATACAGGCGGGCAGTTCTCATTACAGGCCGATGCGCTGAAAATAACCCCTTTTCCTGTAAAGCACGGGATACCCTGTCTTGGCTACCGCTTTGACATGGAGCGCGTCGGGAAATTCGACCCGGAGAAGGCGGCAAAAAACAACGTGCCGATGAAGCTTTGGAGCACTCTGCAAAAAAAGGGCACTGTAGAATATGAAGGCAGGCTGTATACTCCCGATATGGTCTTGGGTCCTGACAGGAAGGGCCTGCGCGTGACTTACGTGACTGACACGCGCCCGACCGATACTATAGTTGAAAATGCCGATGAAGCCGACCTTTTCATCTGTGAGGGAATGTTTTCGGATCCGGATAAGCTTTCACGAGCTGTCGAGACCAGGCACATGATCTTTTCCGAAGCTGCTCTTCTTGCAAAGAAAGCAAACGTCAGGCGGCTCTGGCTCACGCATTACAGTCCTTCGCTCCCTGAGCCTGAGGAGGGGATATCGGCGGCGTCTGATATATTCCCCTTTACGGAATGCGGCTTTGACGGCAAAACGCAGATCCTGCGCCCGATCGACTGATACGCTCATCCGGCAGCGATATCCTATAGCGAGCATAAAAACGATATGAGATTTACTGCCATACAGCATAGTATACCGCAGACGGTCGGCAGGGCAAAGGCGATAAAGGTACAGACTGCGCTGCCTGTTTCTTTGCGTATGGTTATGAGTGTGGTCGAGCACGGAAAGTGCATTACCGTAAAAATTATCGTGCAGACGGCTGTTGTTATAGTCCAGCCGTTGGCGGTCAGTATATCGTAAAGCTGCGGCAGGCTCTGTATCTCGCCGAAGCTTCCGCCCGACTGATATATCATCAATGCTATCGGAAGTACGATCTCATTTGCGGGAAATCCCAGCAGGAATGCCGTGAGGATAGTTCCGTCAAGCCCCATAAGGCGGGCAAACGGGTCGAGAATATCCGCACACCACGAAACAAGGCTCTGGCCGCCTGCGCTTATGTGTGTCAGCAGCCATATTATTATTCCGGCGGGAACGGCAACGATAACGGCTCTTCCGAGAATTTTTGCAGTCTTGTCTATAAGTGAGCGGACTATCGTTTTCATGATCTGCGGTCTGCGGTACGGCGGCAGTTCAAGCACAAGACTGCTGCGATGCCCTCTGAACACAAGCGCTGACAGCAGCTTTGTTGCTGCAAGCGATACGAGCATACACAGTATTATTATCCCTGTCAGAATGAGTGATGCCGCAGCTGAACGCAGCCCCGGAGCGGCCGCTCCTGTAAGAAACAGGCTTATCATTGCGATAATGACAGGGAAGCGTCCGTTGCACGGACAAAAATTATTCGTCAGTGCGGCGATCTTCCGGTCGCGGCTGTTTTCGATCATGCGGCAGCCTGTAACACCGCAGGCATTGCAGCCGAAGCCCATCATCATTGTAAGTGCCTGCTTCCCCTGAGTGCCCGCACAGCAGAAGGCTTTGTCGAGGTCAAAGGCTATGCGCGGCAGAATGCCCGAATCTTCAAGCAGAGCAAAAAGAGGGAAAAATATAGCCATCGGCGGCAGCATTACCGAAACAACGCTTGAAAGTGTACCGTATACTCCGTCTATCATTATTCCCGTAACTGCAGGACCCGCATGGATCATTTCAAAAAGCCGCTCAAGAAGCTCCCTTACAGTCCCGAACATCCTTCCCAAAAGCTCCGACGGATAATTTGCGCCCGATACGGTGATATAGAATATCAGCGCAAAAAGCAGTATTATAAACGGGATGCCGAATGTCTTTGAGGTGAGCAGCCTGTCGAGCTTCTTTTCTGTTTCCGGCCGTGTCTGCGGAATATCCTTTGCGCAGATCATACAAATTCTTTCGCTTCTTTTGCGTATGGCAGCAGCGGCTTCTTCATACGCTTCATGCGGTATGCTTACGGGCAGGTCAGACAGTCCGTTTTTGAGCTTTACCTTTCCGCTCCCGATCAGTTCCTTTCTTACTGCTTCATTGAGCATAAGCAGTGAAAGGGCTTTTTTTATGCCTTCATCCGCGTCAATAAAGCGTTCTGTTTCTTGTGCGGCTGCCTTTACGCTCTGCGGATAAGCTGTTCCTATACGGCGCAGAGGTATACTTCCGGAAACAAGCCGCATTACGGTTTCTTTCAGCTCGCTTATGCCCTTGCCCGAACGAGCCGTTACAGGCACGACGGGTATGCCAAGCTGTATCGAAAGCTCTTTTGTGTCAATGGTTATGCCTTTCTTTTCGGCTTCATCCATCATGTTCAGGCACAGGACCGCCTTTGAGGTCATGCCGGTCATCTCTATCGCAGCCGAGAGGCTTCTTTCAAGTCCGGATGCATCCGCCGTGATGATAACGCAGTCATATTTTCCGAAGAGAAGCTGATCTCTTGCGGCGATCTCATCCGGCGACACTGAGTACATTGAATATGTACCCGGTGTATCGGTCAGACGGAAGTTCATTCCGCCGCAGCGGTAATTGCCTTCGGCTGTAAATACGGTCTTGCCGCTCCAGTTTCCGGTGTGCTGCTTCATGCCTGTCAGCGCATTGAATACAGTGCTTTTGCCTACGTTGGCGGCTCCGGCGAGGGTGATCTCATAGTCAGGAGTCTGTTTTGGCCTTTTCAATGCCGCACCCCGTTTCGCGCTTTATGATAATTCCCTGAGCGTCACGCTTTCTTAGGGCGATCAGTGCGCCTCTGAAAAAATAAGCAGTGGGGTCGCCTGCGGGACTGACGTTTACGGCAGTGATGAGCGTTCCGCTCACAAGTCCGAGAGAGTTCAGCCTGAGTTTCAGGTCAATATCCTGCGGCAGCGAGAGTACACGAGCATTTTCACCGACCTTGAGCATATCGAGAGTTTGTATTTCATTGCAAGTCATAGTATCATCTCCCATATTTCATTGTATGCCGTCGGTGATCTGCCGGTGCCAATTCAGGCGGCAGGCAGTACTGCAAAACTCTTTTATTATATAATAACATAATAACCTTTTGTATTGTTTGTTCACAAGCGCGCCCGAATTCAGGATTTTGGGAAGAGGATTCGGGGGATAACCCTTTTTCCGCCGGAAAAGAGTTTCCCCCGTGTGACCTGCCTGCGCAAAATTGATTTCCGTATTGCAAGGGTGCCGCAGCGGGCTATGCGCAGGTGCAGTAGCCTCTGGTGGGATCGTTGATGAATACGTGGGTTATTGCAGCAATTAGTCTGCCGTTTTGTAAAACGGGACTGCCGCTCATTCCCTGGACAATGCCGCCTGTCTTTTTCAATAGCCGTTCGTCCGTGATGTGAATAATAATATTTCTTGACTTTGAACTGTCGTTGTAGCTTATTTCCTCGATCTCCGCTTCGTATTCCTGGGGTTCGGTGCCTTCTGTCGTTGTGAGTATCACGGCAGGCCCGCGTACTATCTCGTGCCGGAATGCAACAGGTACCGCTGTACAGCCTTCGGGAATGTGCGCAAGCTTGCCATAGACACCGTGTGCAGTGTTTGCCGATAGTGTCCCCAGAGCTTCGCTGCCGCAGAAATGCCCTATGAGTGAACCCGGAGTGCCGCAGATGCTTTTGCTTACGGACGTGATCTCGGCTCTTACCGCATCACCTTCAAGCATCGGCATAAGACAGCCGCTCTCAGTATCGCAGATACCGTGGCCAAGCCCGAAAAAACTGCCGTCCTCAGGGTCGATATAGGTCATTGTTCCAAGCCCTGCAATGCTGTCGCGTATGTGCAGACCAAGCCGCAGAACGCCCTCATCAGCATCAAAAACAGGCTCAATGCCGGTGCGGAATACCCTGCCTTCACGCTTTACGTCAAGCATGATCATTCCTTCTGAGCTGCCTGTGATATATTGAAGCTGCTCGTTTGTCCTCAGCGCGGTGCCGTTTGCGCTCAGCAGTATGTCGCCCTTTTCAATGCCGGCTTTTTTCGCAGGACATACACGTCCGTTCTTTGTAACGATATCCGATACTGCCGACACGACCAGACCTTCCGTATAGATCCGTATTCCAAAGGGCTGACCGCCGACTATCACATTTTTGCGTTCGGCTATCTCTACATTTACTTCCTTTACAGGAAAGAACCCGAATATCATCAGCTTTGCTTTCAGACTGTTCTGCCTGTGCGACTGATCGAGTGAAGCCGATACTGCATTGCTGTCGTCATAACGGAGCGATAACGGAAAACTTCCGTTTATTACATCCGTTGCGGGTGAAGCCATCGTAAGCTGTGACGGCGTGAAATGGTCTACTATGACTGCCATCACAAATAATATGCAGATGACCGGCGTGAGCAGATAAACAGATGCTTTTATCAATCGTTTCATAGCAACACCTCAAGGTTATTCTGCCCGCTGTTTTCAATGATAAACATGGAATCACTTTCTTGATGTTGATGCAATTATTTTGCGAATAACTGAGAAAATCAACGTCAGAATTACCAAAGATTTCATAATTTTTTTGTTAACGTGTTGACAAGACTACAGTAAAACTGTTAAAATTAATTGTTAAGTAATGTGAGCCGTCACAGGACTGAGCATTAACTATTATTTATGAAAAGATGTGATAAACGTGATAAGAAGTATGACCGGATACGGCAGGTTTGAAGGTGCCGTAAACGGCAGACAGACGGTTTTTGAGATCAAAGCGGTCAATCATCGCTTCTTTGAGCTTCAGTGCAGGCTTCCGAGGGGCTGCGGATTTCTTGAGGAAACTGTCAAGGAGCTTGTATCAAAATACGTTTCGAGAGGTAAGGTGGATGTTTTCGTTTCTGTCGAAGCTGATGACAGCCTTGAAGCGGATGTAAAGCTCAACCGTTCTCTTGCATCGGGCTATCTGAGAGCACTCAGGGAGCTTTGCACGGAGTATCAGCTCAAAGACGATATTTCCGTTTCGCTGCTTTCGAGATATCCCGATATATTCACGGTAACAAAAGCACCCGAAAACGAGGAGGCTTTGGTGGAGATCGTGAAAGCTGCCGGAGAAAAGGCTATCGGCGATTTTATGGCAATGCGTGAGCGTGAGGGCGAAAAGCTTGCCGCAGATGTTATCAGCCACGGAAAGAGGATACTTGAGCTTGTGGGAGATATCGAGGAGCGTTCGCCTGTTACGGTGGAGGAATACCGCAGCAAGCTGCTCGAAAGGCTTAAAGATGTGCTTGACGATACCTCTATAGACCCCCAGAGGATACTCACAGAGGCAGCGATATTTGCGGACAAGACCGCCGTGAACGAGGAGACCGTTCGTCTGAGAAGCCATTATTCACAGCTTGAAGCCCTGCTTGACAAGCCTGAACCTGTAGGAAGAAAGCTTGACTTCATCGTTCAGGAGATGAACCGTGAGGCAAATACTACGGGCTCCAAGGTATGTGACGCCGAGCTTGCCCACAAGGTGGTCGAGATAAAGGCGGAGATCGAGAAAATAAGAGAACAGATACAGAATATTGAATAACAGGTGATCGCATTGAGACTGATCAACATAGGCTACGGAAATATGCTTTCATCATCAAGGATAATAGCAATAGTCAGCCCGGATGCAGCGCCTGTAAAGAGAATGATACAGAACGCAAGAGACAAGGGTATGCTTATTGATGCTTCGTGCGGCAGAAAGACCAAGGCAGTCATTGTTACAGACAGCGACCATGTCGTTTTGTCGGCAGTGCAGCCCGAAACCGTAGCCCACAGAGTAAACGATACCGGCGAAGATGAGGGTACAGCAAAAAACATCATTGAATCTCAGGCATGATAAGGCGCTTGTGTAAAAGGCGCAGACTAAGGGATTTCAGGGAGGAAGCAAAATGGAAGGTAAGGGACTTCTTGTTGTGATATCCGGACCTGCCGGCGCAGGAAAGGGTACTGTCGTAAAGGAGCTTCTTAAAGACGACAACATAAGAGTATCGGTGTCGGCTACAACAAGGCAGCCGAGAGAAGGAGAGGAAAACGGTGTGCATTACCATTTCCTCACCCGTGAGCAGTTTGAGGGAATGATCGCAGAGGACGGCTTTTTAGAGTATGCTCAGTACGTGGGCAATTTCTACGGTTCTCCTAAGAAGCAGGCCGAGGAATGGATGCAGCAGGGCAAGGATGTCATTCTTGAGATCGAGGTGCAGGGCTGCAAAAAGATAAAGGAAAAATTCCCGGACTGCGTGAGCATATTTATAATGCCGCCTTCGATGGAGATACTTGAAAACAGGCTCAGAGGCAGAGGCACAGAGACCGAAGAGGTAATTGCCAAAAGAATGAAAAGAGCCGCCGAGGAGATCGGACTTTCGGCCGATTATGACCATGTTGTGATAAACGACACTGTAGATGAGTGCGTTGCAGGAGTAAGGGAAATATTGAAGAAGGAAAAGCTTGTAAGACAAACCGTTTGTTAAGAGACCAAAAGGAGATGTAAGGAATATGTATGAGAAATATAACAGACCGTCGGTGGATGATATCTTTGCAGGAAAGATGAGCAAGTATGCGCTTGCTATCGCAGTGGCAAAAAGAGCAAGGGAAATAACCGATGAAGCAAAAGAAAGCGGCAAGGTCTGCGACAAGCCCGTGCTGGTCGCAGTAGATGAATTCAAGGATCATAAGTACGCTATCCTTGAACCGGATACAGATGACTGAGGAATATCTTGCCGCAGGAGTTGCGGTTGAAAATACGGCTTACCATTTCGATAAGCTGTATGACTATATAATTCCCGAAAGCGCAAGAGATCATGCAAAGCCCGGATGCAGGGTAATGATAAGCTTCGGCAGGGGATCTGTGCGGCAGGGTATGATAATGGAGCTTCATACCACTGCGGATAAGACCGGACTGAAAGCCATAACCGAGCTGCTTGACCGTGAGCCCGTGCTTACGCCGGAACTTGTGCAGCTTGCCTTCAGCATGAAGGAGCGCTGCTTCTGTACTCTGTTTGATGCGTGCAAGACGATGCTCCCTACAGGACTTTCGCTGCGGATAATGTACAGCTACGGCATTTCTGAGGGCACTTCTCAGACGGACGAAGCGGCTCTTTCGGATACGGAAAGGCAGATCGTCGGGTACCTTCGCGGAAGAAAAGCTCATGTTCGTCAGGACAGGCTTATGAAGCTGCTTGGTCTTGCTGATGATGACGCTTTTGTGAAGCTTTATAAAAAGGGTATACTTACCCGTACAGAAGTCACGAAAAAACGCCTGCAGGATCTGAGCATAAAGATGGTCAGGCTGATCGATGATTCCGATGACCGCAGGTATACAGATACCCAGCGGGCTGTGATAGAAACTCTGCGTACAGTCGGCGATGCAGCCAAAAAGGAACTGTGCTATTTTACGGGAGTTTCAGGCGCTGTTGTTGACAATCTTGTTAAAAAGGGTATATGTCAGTATTACGATGCACAGCCGCCTGAGCCTGAAAAAATAACAGGAAATATCTCTTGCGATGATATCACTCTTACGCAGAGACAGGAGAAGGTCTATAAAGAGCTGCTTGAAAAATACAGCAGCGGCAAGCCGTCGGCAGCGCTGCTGTACGGTATTACGGGCAGCGGCAAAACTTCGGTATTTATGAAGCTGATAGACCGCGCAAATGAAGAAAACAAGGGCGTTATCTGCATGGTGCCCGAGATCGCACTGACGCCGCAGCTGCTTGCGAAGTTCAGCGCAAGATACGGCGAAAGGGTAGCTGTTTTCCACAGCGGCCTCTCACTTTCAAAGAGGCTTGAGGAGTGGAAGCGTGTCAGGAACGGTCAGGCAAACATAGCAGTGGGCACACGGTCAGCCGTGTTTGCTCCGCTTGAAAATATAGGACTTATAGTAATGGATGAGGAGCAGGAATATTCCTACAAATCCTCGTCAAATCCGAGATATCACGCAAGAGAGATCGCAAAGCTGAGGTGTGCGGACAACGGCTGCCTTCTGCTGCTCTCCTCGGCAACGCCGTCGGTAGAAAGCTATTTTCATGCTCAGAGCGGCAGATATTCTCTGCATACTCTGGGCGAAAGATACGGCAATGCAAAGCTTCCGAGAGTGACAACGGTTGATATGAATTATGAGCGTCAGAGAGGCAATGCTTCGGATTTCAGTTCAGAGCTGCTTGAAGCGATAGAGCAGAACCTCAATGACGGCAGGCAGTCGATAATACTTCTCAACAGACGAGGACACAACACCTTTGTTTCGTGCCGTATGTGCAATGAAGTGATAAGCTGTCCGTCGTGCTCTATATCGCTTACATATCACAGTGCGAACAACAGGCTGATGTGTCACTACTGCGGCTATTCGATACCTGCGCCGTCCGTCTGCCCTGGATGCGGGGCGGGCAAGCTTAGGTATTGGGGAGCAGGCACACAGAAGGCCGAACAGGAGCTTGCAGAGATCTTTCCCGGCGTGCGGCTGCTCAGGCTTGACACGGACTCGACAATGCAGCGATATGCCTATGAAAAGAAGCTGAGGGCATTCCGTGACGGCGAGTATGATATAATGCTTGGCACACAGATGGTCGCAAAGGGACTTGACTTTGAGAACGTGACACTTGTAGGGGTGCTGTCCGCTGACCTCATGCTTCACAGCGATGATTTTCGCAGCTATGAGCGCACCTTTTCGCTGCTGACCCAGGTGGTAGGGCGTTCCGGACGAGGCGAATATGAGGGCCGTGCGATAGTGCAGACCTACGAGCCGGAAAACCCGATAATCAGCATGGCAGCAGAGCAGGATTACGTTCAGTTCTACGAAAGCGAATCCATGCTGCGCCGGAATATGCTTTATCCTCCGTTTTCGGATATATGCGTTGTGGCGTTCCTGAGTGAAGACAAGGCCAAAGCAAGGGATGCTTCGGTATTTTTTGCAAGATCCCTTTCAGAGCTTGCACGCAGTGAATACAGTGATCTGCCCATGCGTGTTATCGGGCCGGGACCTGCGGTGATACTGCGTTTATGCGGCAGGTACCGCTACAGGATGATAATCAAGTTCCGCAGCACAAGACGCTTCAGAGAGATGCTTTCGCGGCTGCTTGTCGATTTCGGCAAAAACAGTGCTTTTTCGGATGTAAGCGCCTATCCGGACATCGACCCGGATAATATAATATAATAACTTATAAATACATGGTAATGGAGTGAGTGTAATGGCAATAAGGAATGTAGTCAAGGAAGGCGACCCTGTCCTTAACAAGGTCTGCCGTCCTGTTGAAAAATTCGATGATAAGCTGAAAAGCCTGCTTGACGATATGTACGAAACTATGACCGCGAATGACGGCGTAGGTCTTGCAGGGCCGCAGGTGGGCATACTCAGGAGACTGTTCGTTATCGACATTGGTGACGGACGGCTGGAATTTATGAACCCGAGGATAATCAAGACCTCAGGTGTGCAGGAATCAAGCGAAGGCTGTCTGTCATGTCCGGGCGAGTTCGGCATAACAAGGCGCCCGATGTATGTTACCGTTGAAGCCTACAACCGTGAGGGTGACAGATTCACCCTCAATGCAGAGGGGCTTCTTGCAAAGGCTATCTGCCATGAGAACGACCATCTTGACGGCATACTTTTCAAGGAGCACGTTATCCGCATGGAGAAGAACTGACCTCGGCGGTCTATGGAGGACAGCATGAAAATAGTATTTATGGGAACGCCTGAATTTGCGGTGCCCTGTCTTAAAGCACTGATAGATGACGGCAATGAGATAAAGGCGGTATTTACCCAGCCTGACAAGCCGAAGGGCAGGGGCTACACGCTTACGCCGCCGCCCGTCAAGGTCTGCGCAGCGGAGCACGGCATAACCGTATATCAGCCGTCAACACTCAGGGACGGTGAAGCTCTGCGCATACTTGAGGAAATTGCGCCCGAATTGATAGTCGTTGTGGCTTACGGCAAAATACTCCCCAAGGAGATACTTGACCTTCCGGAATTCGGCTGCATCAATGTTCATGCATCTCTGCTGCCGATGTACAGAGGTGCGGCGCCGATACAGTGGGCAGTGCTTGACGGTCAGAAAAAGACCGGAGTTACAGCAATGCTCATGGATGCAGGACTTGACACCGGCGATATGCTGATGAAAGCAGAGCTTGATATCGGCGAGAACGAAACAGCCGACGAGCTGCACGACAGGCTTTCGGAGCTTGGCGCACAGCTTATAGTAAAGACAGTCCATGCGGCTGCCAAGGGAGAGCTTGTCAGAGAAAAGCAGGACGACAGCAAATCCTGCTATGCGTCTATGCTTACAAAGGAAATGTCGAGGATAGATTTCAGCAGGCCGGCGTCAGAGGTGCACAACAAGGTCAGGGGTCTGAACTCATGGCCGGGAGCAAGCGCAGTGTTCGGCGGCAAGCGGATAAAGATACACAGGACTGTGCTCAGGAGCGAAAGCGGAGAACCGGGCAGGGTGATATCACTGGAGCCGCTTATTGTTGCCTGCGGCGAAGGCTCGGTAGAGCTTGCCGAGGTGCAGCCTGAGGGCAGGAAGAAAATGACCGCAGCTGCGTTTGTAAACGGTCTGCACTGTGACAAGGCAAAGGATATGTATTTTTCCTGACGGCGTGATGCCGGGAAAAATAATTTTCTCCGGCAGGCAGCGCAGCAAAAAGATCCGCTGAATTTTTAATTAAAGTGCTGCCCGCAAAAGCCGGAGCAGGGCAAGGGAGAGTGAGCTTGTTGGCTACAGCGTCAAGATCAGCCGCTTTTTCTGCGCTTATGCGCGTGGAAAAGGACGGTTCATATTCAAATATCGCACTTGATAAGCTTCTTGCCGGAAGCTCTCTTTCCGGAAGGGATAAAGCTTTCTGCTCAAAGCTTTTTTACGGTGTGCTTGAAAACAAGCTTTTGCTTGATTACAATATTGCTGTCCGCTCAAAAATACCTTTGGGAGAAATAGAGAACGCTCCTTTGGTTATGCTGAGAATGGGCTTGTATCAGATATTTTTTGCAGATGCCGTCAGCAATGCGGCGGCTGTAAACGAAACGGTCGGGCTTTGCCGTGAGGCGGGCTTTGACAGGGCTGCCGGTTTTGTCAACGGTATACTCAGAACTGCCGCAAAGGACGGGACGATAAGGCTTCCTGACCCTAAAAAGGGCAGAAACAAGTATTACTCGGTGAAATATTCCTGTCCGGAAGAGATAATAAAGCTCTGGCGTCAAAGCTACGGCGATGAGCTTGCACTGAGCAGTCTGGAGGCACTGAGCGGCAGACCTCCGCTGTGCATAAGGGTAAACACCCTGAAAACCACCGCCGAAAAGCTGAAAGCATCCCTTGAAGCTTCGGGTGTAGGAGCGGAATATTCCGATAAGCTTTCAAACTGCCTTATGCTTACAGGTGCAGGAGCTGTTGAGCAGCTTGCACAGTACCGTGAGGGACTTTTCCATGTGCAGGATACGGCTTCTCAGCTTTGCTGCATGATGCTTGCACCAAGACCGGATGAAACTCTGCTTGACGTATGCGCAGCACCGGGCGGAAAAACCTTCACCTGTGCTGAGCTTATGGACGGCAAAGGCAGGATCGCTGCCTGCGACAAGTACAGCTCCCGTCTGGGGCTTGTGATGAGCGGCGCCGAAAGGCTTGGCATAAGCATAGTTGAAGCCGTGGCGGGAGATGCGGCGCAAAGCGAATTTGTTCAGGCAGACAAGGTGCTTTGTGATGTGCCGTGCTCAGGTCTGGGCATAATCCGCAGAAAGCCGGAGCTGCGCTATAAAAAGGAGCTTGGCCTTTATCAGCTGCCTGAGATACAGTATGCCATCCTCTGCAATGCTGCAAGGTTCGTAAAAAGCGGCGGTTATCTGATGTATTCAACGTGTACGCTGAATCCGGCCGAAAATAACGGCAATGCGCGCCGCTTTCTTGAAGCTCACGGCGATTTTGAGCCTGCCGCGCTGAAGCTGCCGGACGGTATAGAAAGAAAGCATACTGAAACGGAAAACGAGCTTACGCTTTTCCCTGAGAAGAACGGCACGGACGGCTTCTTCATCAGTCTGTTCAGAAGGAAGTGATAGAATGAAGGATATAGGCTCCATGTATGAGCAGGAGCTCAAGGAGGAGATGCTCTCACTCGGAGAGCCGGCATATCGTGCCGCACAGGTATATAAATGGCTGCAATCGGGCGTAAAAACATTTGACGAAATGACTAATATACCTAAGTCTTTGAAAGAAAAACTTGTAAAAAACTACTATATCTCATTTGCAAGTATTGAAAAAAAATTGATTTCGGCTTATGATGGTACAAGAAAATATCTGCTCTCATTTCCGGACGGCGAAGCAGTAGAAAGTGTGCTCATGCAGTACCACCACGGATATACGAGCTGCATCTCAACACAGGTGGGCTGCAAGATGGGCTGTACCTTCTGCGCTACAGGAAAAAGCGGATTTTCACGGAACCTTACCGCTTCGGAAATGCTTGCGCAGCTAAGGGCTGAGCAGGAGGACGCAGACATAAGGATATCCAATATCGTACTGATGGGCATGGGCGAGCCGCTGGATAATTATGACAACGTGCTGCGCTTTCTCAGGCTTGTCGGCAGCGAAAACGGAATGAATATAGGAATGCGTCACATATCGCTTTCGACCTGCGGCGTTGTTCCGAAAATTTACGAGCTTGCAGATGAGAAGCTGCAGCTCACGCTTTCGGTGTCTCTTCACGCTCCCAATGACCAGATAAGGAGCAGGACGATGCCAATAAACAGAAAATACGGCATCGGCGAGCTGCTGAAGGCTTGCCGGTATTATATAGATAAGACGGGCAGAAGGATATCCTTTGAGTATGCTATGATCGACGGCGTAAACGACAGTGACGCCTGCGCGTCAGAGCTTGCTTCAAGGCTTCATGGAATGATATGCCACGTCAACCTGATACCTGTCAATACAGTCGGCGGCACTGGCTACAAAAAAAGCCGGCAGGACAGGATAAGGAGCTTTATCTCGGTACTCGAAAGGGCGGGAATAACCGCCACTGTCAGAAGAACGCTCGGCAGCGATATAAACGCATCATGCGGACAGCTGCGCCGGGCATACAAAAAGGAGGAAAAAACTGAATGAGAGTTTATTCGGGAAGTGATATAGGACTTACTCGAGATTCAAATCAGGATTACTATAAGACGGGAGTTTTTCCGGATAATGCCGTGTGGGCTGTTGTCTGCGACGGCATGGGCGGAGCTAACGGCGGCTGTACTGCAAGCACCGTGGCTGCCGACACTATCTCAGAAAAGCTTACCGGCTTGTACAGACCCGGCATGACAGAAGACGAGATCCGCGATATAATGGAATATGCTGTCGGGGAAGCAAACCTGAGGGTGTTCGATATGTCAATGGAGGACAGCACCCTCTACGGCATGGGAACGACCGTTGTCTGCGCAGTTGCAAGGGACCGTCGGCTCTATGTTGTCCATGCAGGCGACAGCAGGGCTTATCTTGTGAACCGCGACAGGATCTTCCGCATAACTACGGATCATTCTGTGGTGCAGGAGCTTGTAAGCGCAGGACAGATCACCGATGAGCAGGCAAGGTCGCACCCGAACAGGAATATCATCACAAGGGCTCTCGGCGTTGAGCCGTATCTCCATACGGACTATAACACTGCCGATTTTCCTGAGGAAAGTATACTTATGATATGCACGGACGGTCTGTGCGGCTATTTCAGCGATGAACAGCTGCTTGGTCTGATGCAGGGCGTTTCGGGCGATGAGCTTGTTTCAAATCTGATAAACGCGGCAAAGGAACAGGGCGGCAGAGACAACATCACGGTCGCCCTTATAGAAGGCTGAGCAAATTGGAAGGAGTTTTTTTATGGACAAATATACCGGCAAAAGACTTGACGGAAGATACGAGATCCAGGAGCTGATAGGCGTCGGCGGCATGGCGATGGTGTATAAGGCCTATGACAATATAGACGACAAGACTGTTGCCATAAAGATATTGAAGGATGAATTTCTCGGCAACGAGGATTTTATCAGACGCTTCAAGAATGAATCCAAGGCTATTGCAGTGCTTTCGCATCCGAATATCGTAAAGGTGTATGATGTAAGCTTCGGCGACAGGATACAGTATATCGTCATGGAGTACATTGACGGCATTACCCTTAAAGAGTATATCGGACAGCAGAATGTGATCTCATGGAAGGAAGCAGTGCACTTTACGGTGCAGATACTTCAGGCTTTGCAGCACGCTCACGAAAAGGGTGTTGTACACAGGGACGTAAAGCCGCAGAATATCATGCTTCTTCAGGACGGAACCATCAAGGTGACGGACTTCGGTATTGCGCTTGTCACAACAAACGATACCCGCACCATGACAAAGAATGCTATCGGTTCGGTGCACTACATAGCGCCTGAGCAGGCAAAGGGAAGTGTAACAGACGGCAAGGCCGATATTTATTCGGTCGGTGTAATGCTCTATGAGATGCTCACGGGCAAGCTCCCGTTTGATGCTGACAGCGCGGTTTCGGTGGCTATAATGCAGCTGCAGAATGATCCCAAGCCGCCGAGAGAGATAAACAGCAGAATTCCGGAGGGTCTTGAAGAGATAACCCTCAGAGCTATGCGCAAAGAGCCGCGTCAGCGTTACGAAAGCGCAAGAGAGATGCTTGAAGCTATAGAAATATTCCGCAAGGATCCGACTACACGCTTCAACTATAACTATTTTGAGGACGGTGCGCCGACAAAGTACATTGAGTCGCTTGGCGCGGCAGCACAGAAGCCTGCGGCACCTGCGGCTGTATACAACAGTGATTTCGGCGGATATGATGACGATGTTCCGACGTCCAAGTCAAAGTCTGTTGTCAAGTGGATAACCGTTCTTGTAAGTATGCTTGTTGTGGCGGCTCTGATATTCTTCTTCGTGCTTATAGTTCAGAACCTTGCAAAGCAGACCGAAGCTGAAACGGTCGATGTGCCGAATCTTATAGGCAAGAATATTGAAGAAGTAACAGGCAACAAGGCCTACAAGTTCAATTTCAGGATAATCGACACCAACGAGGGCGATACTCCGAATGTTGTTACCGCTCAGGATCCAGAGGCAGGCACAAAGAAGATCAAGGAAAATGCGACCATCAAGCTGACTGTATATACCAATAAGAAAAAGGTCGAGGTTCCCAAGGTAAAGAACTATCAGGAGCAGAAGGCTATCGAGAAGCTTGAAGCCAAGGGCTTTACAAAGCATGACGAGCAGAGAGTCTACAGTACAGACGTTGCCGCAGGCTATGTTATCGACTCAACTCCTCAGGAGGGCACACAGCAGTATGTTGATACTACGATAACCCTTATTATCAGCGCAGGCCCTGCACCGGAGAAGATAGAGATACCGAGTGTTACAGGTCTGAGCTTCGACATGGCAAAGGCTAACCTTGAAGCTCTTGGCTTCAATACAGAGAAGGCTATGGTCGCAAGCGCACTTGATGCAGGTACTGTGATCGGTACCGATCCTCTGCCCGGCAACAAGATCACCAAGAGAAAGATAACCATTCAGGTAAGCGACGGCAGCAAGATCAGAAAAGCTCTTGATTATGACGTTGACCTTCCTGCTGATGAGTATGCATCAATAAGCGTCAAGATCATTCAGAACGAGGCTGACGGCAAGAATACCACTCTGAAGGAATTTGACAGTATTATCCCCGGCGAAGGCAATAAGGTAACTGTACATCTTGAGCCGGACGGAGCCGTGAACGATCAGAAGCAGATCACTGTTATGATAGACGGCAAGAGATACGAAACACTTGTGTTTGACTTCAAGAACCAGACTGTTGCAAGAACATATCTTGACACCAACTATGAGGTAAAGCAGCCTAGCTACATGGACTACAAGATAGAAAAGTATAATGAACTGCTTGTTTATGCAGCAGGCTACACATTCCCTTCTATCAGCGATCTTGATGTACGCAAGCGCGCTATTACTGCGGTAAATCAGACAGTTGCACTTTACGGCAGCTATGACGATAAGGAAAAGACCTATTCGGGCGCTATCTTCGACGCTACTTCCAAGAGCCTTGTCGATGCGCTGCTTGAGCAGGCTATAAAGGATATTGACGAGGTTGCAATGTCTTATGTCGAGCTTTCTTCTTTACCGTCTGAGGAAAGCTCCGGTGAGCCGTCAGAGAACAGTGATGAAAGCTCAGAAGAGCCTGCTGAGAGCAGTGAGGAGTCCGAAGAAGAGAGCTTCTTCGAGGAATCTGATGAAGAGCCTGAGGACAGCGAATGATCCTCAGCATGGTAATTTGATATGAAAAACTTAACTGGATTGATAGTTAAGGCGATCAGCGGCTTCTACTATGTAGAAGTCGCCGGTTTGCTTTATGAGTGCAAAGCAAGAGGTGTGTTCAGAAAGAAGGGTGTAAGTCCTGTTGTGGGCGACCGTGCGGAAATATCTGTCTATGATGACGGCACTGCTTCGGTGGATAACATACTTCCCCGTAAGAACACCCTGATAAGACCGCCGCTTGCAAACCTTGACAGACTGTTTATTGTGGCTTCGGTTTGCGAGCCGGCTCCGAGTACGCTTATAATTGATAAGATAACCGCTGTTGCTGTTGAAAAGGGCATTGAGCCTATAGTTGTGTTTACAAAATCCGACCTCGGCGACTGCAGCGGACTTATTGATATCTACAAAAAAGCAGGCATCAAAGCAATGACCTACAGTATCCATTCGCCTTGTGACAAGCAGGAGCTTATTTCTCTGCTTGACGGGAAGATATCCGCATTCACCGGCAACACGGGCGTAGGCAAGTCATCGCTGCTGAATTCGCTCTTTCCTGAGCTGAACATAGAAACTGCTCAGATAAGCCGCAAGCTTGGCAGGGGCAGGCACACGACCCGCCACAGTGAGCTTTACAAGGTGGGCGGCGGCTATGTTGCCGATACACCCGGATTTTCAACGGTAGATATCGAAAGATACGAGGTAATAAAATGTGATGAGATAGCCTCGTGCTTTCCGGAGTTTGGCGAGTATCTGACAAAGTGCCGCTTCACGACCTGCACACATACGGTCGAGAAGGGCTGCGCAGTTATTGAAGCTGTTGAAAGCGGCATTATTTCAAAGTCAAGGCACAACAGCTACAGGGCTATGTATGACGAGGTGAAGGATATCCCTGAATGGGCGGCTAAAAAAAGCAAACAGTAAAAGAGGGTGTCATTGTTGCATAGATGTGTTATCATAGGCGCATCGCCGGAAACGGATGTTGACTTTATCCGCAGGGCGGTGAGAGACGATGATTTCGTAGTATGCGCGGACGGCGGCTATGTCTTTGCCGAAAAAGCCGGTATAAAGCCCGGACTTCTGATAGGCGACTTTGATTCATCGGAATATCCGGATGGCTGCGGCTGTGAGATAAAACTGCTGCCTGTGATGAAGGACGATACCGACACGATGAGCTGTATAAGGGAATGCCTTGACAGAGGGTACCGTGACTTTGTGCTGCTTGGCATGACGGGCGGCAGAACAGACCATACCTTTGCAAATTATTCGGCTCTGCTTTTTATTGCGCAGCACGGCGGCAGAGGCACTATAATGGACAAAAACAGCAGTATTTCTGTGATCGCCTGCAAAAACGGCATTGATGAATTAATGCATATCGCAGAAAAGAACGGCTGCGGCTTTGCGGTGTTTCCTTTCGGATGTGAAAGCTGCACCGTTACGCTTAAAGGGTTCCTTTACAAAGCCGAAAATACGGTGCTCCATGCTGATTTTCCGATGGGCACAAGCAACACGGTGATATCGGAAAGCGCCTGCGTTATTCTGCACAGCGGAAATGCAATAGTCATGGTATATGCCCCTCAGTGAAATATCCGCTGTGCCGGAAATTTTTTTACAGGAAGCTGTGTCAAACATTGTCCGTCTTGTATATTATGTTACTGTAAGCGCCGCAGCACTGCTGGTAATAAAAACAAGCCGGAGGAATTGACTATGAGATGTCGGAGAGGAAATAAAACGATTCTTGCGTTCAGCATGGGACTGCTTGTGTCAAGTCTGCTGCCTGCCTGCTGGGTGGCCGTTGTCGTGACAGTGCTGCTGGTCGTGACAAGCTTTGTGGCTTCACCTTGCCGCAGATTCTGAAAGGGGTACTTATTTATGAAGTTTGTAGTTGTTGATAACCCTAAGTTCTGGAGCTTCTTTCTCAGGAGAATGTTCGGTATTAAAAAGCAGTCCGCTGCACAGGAACCGCTCACTACAGTAAGGTGATCTCTCCCTCATGGAAGGTGCTTTCCGCCGACAGCCGTTTCGGTCAGGAAATAATGAAGCACTTTCCGTGAGGGAATTTTTTATCAAAAAATTTCATGTTTGACAATTAAATTTATCCTAAAGGTTTGAAAAACAGAACATAATATGCTATAATTAACGTGATATATTGTGGACGGTGAAATATATGCTCGATAGGATTCAAGCCTGGGATGACCGAATGCTTGCAGGTCTTGCAAAAAGGCATACGCCATTCCTTAACATACTTATGGTTTACATCACGGCTACGGGTGACAACGGCCTTGTCTGGTTTGCACTCTGCGTCCCGTTTCTGCTGATGAACCAATGGAGGCTGACGGGATTTACGATGCTTGCAGCAATGGGCATTGCTTCTCTCAGCGGTGAACTTACAATCAAACATATTGTCAAGCGTGTCAGACCATGCAAAAAGGCGTATGAGGAATATCTTCTCATTGAAAACCCGCCGCATTATTCATTTCCGTCAGGCCACACTACAGCATCATTTGCCGTTGCAGCGGTAACAATGTGTATGTGTCCCGTGCTTGCGCCCGCTGTGACGATGTATGCTGCTATGATCTCGTTTTCAAGGCTCTACCTGCTGGTGCACTATCCTACAGATGTTCTTGCAGGCATGGCTATAGGCATAATCTGCGGCTTTATCGCAATACCTGTTGCAGGCTCGATACCGCTTTTCACGTTTCAGCTTTAAAAGCCCTCTTCTGTTCCGGAATGGGCTTTTTGTTTTGTCTGCCTGTTTTTCGGCAAAGCATCTTTTGAATATAGCCGTGCACTTCTATAAAATAAAATTATTACAATATTTTCAGATTCGACCTTTACGGGTCGAATTTTTTTGCGTTAAACAGTATTTTGAAGGGAGTGTCTTTTCTGCCGGGTCACGCCCGATATTGAGGGATCATATTATATAAGGGATCCTTCATAAAGCAAAATGAGGAAAGCATCGGCAGAACGGAAAACTTTTATACATACGGAAACGGAGGTAATTATGGAACCGGAGATAATAAGCGCTGTTGTGGCATTTGCGGGTTCTCTTGCAGGTACGCTTGCGGGCATTGTTACGAGCGCAAAGCTGACAGACTACAGATTAAAGGAGCTTGAAAAGCGGGTAGATAAGCATAATACGCTTGTTGAGCGAATGTACGGGCTTGAAGACAGAATGAACCTGAATGAAGAAAAACTGAAAGCAGCTGACAAAAGGCTCAGCTTTCTTGAGGAGGAGAAAAAATGAAGGACAGTATAAAAGCATGGCTCAGAGCGGCCGGCATAAGAGCGCTGAAGACCTTTGCTCAGACAGCTGCGGCTGCTCTCGGCGTTGGCACAGCGGCAGGTGCTGCCGATATCGGTGCGGTACTTACTACATCATTTATAGCTGCGCTGCTTTCGCTGCTGACATCCTGCGCAGGCTTGCCGGAGGTAGGCAGCAAGCAGTAGATACAGTGTGCTTTGACGGCAATATAATTGACCTCCGGAAAGCATAAGCAATGCAAAGTGCGTTCATGTGCTTTCCGGAGGAATGAAGAAAGGATGATATTATGAAAAAGGGTATTGACGTTTCTTACGCAAACGGTAAATTGGATTGGAAAAAGCTGAGATCGGCCGGAATAGAGTTCGCTGTGATAAGGAGCAGCTTTGGCTCGGACGACCCTTCACAGGTGGACTCTCAGTTCAGAAACAATGCTCAGGGCTGCTGTGATAACGGCATACCGTTTATGACATACCATTTTGCTTATTTTATAGATAAGCAAAGGGCAAGGGAGGAGGCCGACTTTGCAATAAGGCTTGCAAAGGAGTATCCGCAGGTAAAGGCGATAGCTCTTGACATTGAGGAGGACACACAGCGTTTTGCATCTCTGATGGGAGCATATCCGGACTGGACAGAATGCGCTGAGGAGTTTATGCAGAGAATTCAGCAGGCGGGATATAAGGCCGTATTGTATACCAATTACAGCTTTATGACTTATGTGTATGATTATGATAAGCTGAAAAAATATCCCTTGTGGCTTGCATCGCCCGGAGCAAGTGAAAGCACGGCAAGACAGTATGATAATCTGTTCATGTGGCAGTATTCATGGACAGGACATCCTGACGGGAGCAGCGGCGACACCGACATGGACTGCTGCTATGATATGGATATAATAACCGGAAAGAGCAGTACCGGAGCTTCAAGCGGAACGGGAGGTCAATCAAAGCCATCGGGTAATACAGGACAGGTGAATCCCTCAGCACCTGCCGACATGACAGTACAGGTCACGTCAGCTGACGGCGTGAATGTCCGCAGCGGTGCGGGTCTGAGCTATAATGTGCTTGGTGCAGTGCCCTTTGGTACAGTCCTGCACATTACACGGCGAACCTCCGGCAGCGGTTATATATGGGGTCTTACCG
This sequence comes from uncultured Ruminococcus sp., assembly GCA_902802105.1. Classification (GTDB taxonomy): domain Bacteria; phylum Bacillota; class Clostridia; order Oscillospirales; family Acutalibacteraceae; genus UBA1213. The sequence goes on along the minus strand of CADCKR010000003.1, from coordinate 63,721 downwards.
AATACAGCGGCATTAAGGGCTGGATCGCTTTGGAGTTTACCGAAACTATATAAGGCAGCACCGTCCAAAAACAGACGGTGCATCTGCGGTACTGTCTTTGTGCAGTGCTGCTATAAATTCAGAGCCTGACAGCGGAGATATTCCGCCGTCAGGCTTTGATACTAATACCTAACAAAAAGCAGACAATTTTTGCGGTCTGATTTCCGCAATACTTGGTTGTCGTTCTCGGAATCCGTCCGGATTCCTGCGTCCTCCGCCGCGTCTTGCGAAAATCATCCTCGCAAACCTAAGTCTGCTTTTTATCAGGAATTAGTATGAACAGTATGGACATATTATTGCTGATATTGTATAATATTATCAGGATAACCGAAGTATTAATATTAAGGAGGCTTTGAAATGTATTACGGAGATAATAACGGCATGAACGACAGCGGCATCGACCTGAAATATCACGGCGGAAAAGGAGACGATGAGGTTATCAGAAAGCATCGCCCGCCTTCATCATATACGAACCCGAACAGCGGAATGCCTTTGTTTGTGATGTGGCTCCTGCTGACAGGAGGCATTACTGTGTATCTGAGCCTGAAATATGAGCTTTGGACGGTCTATTTTTTTGTTATGCAGGCAATACCTGGAGCTGTGCTTTTCTTTACATCCGAAAAGCTGAGAAGAACCAAAAATCTGCTGATATATATGTTTTTTGTTGCAGCGTTCTGCGGAGGTCTTGCATATCTGCGGATCACCTTTCCGATATATTTTGAAACTATGTCGGGACATTTTTTGACGAACCTGTTTATTGATGTTCTGTGTGTAATTGCGCTTGGCCTGGTGCTTTACGTCAATACGCACGAGAACAATATGCGGCGGCGCTGTACTGCTGCGGTAGATGGCACTGTTGTGCGTATGCTTACGATGAGGTTGAAGAGTTCAAAGGTATATTGTCCTGTATACAGGTTTACATTCGGCAGCAAGAGATACGAAGCAAGCGAATATAAATACTACAAGCATAATGTTCCTCAGGTCGGCGAAACGGCAGGCCTGCTTATTGACCCCGAAGATCCTGTTACCATCCGCAAGGTTGACAGAGCAATAGCAGAAGTTAAAATAAAAACGATCGCGGGCATCCTGCTTTTTATTTCGGGTCTTATGCTTATGTTACTTTTTGCATCCTCCGGCCACGACATATTTTAATTACGCGGTGCAGAGTCCGCTCTCAGGAAGATCAATTCTGCGCCGCCAGGTTACATTGGGAAAACCATTCCCCAAACCGCCGGATTTCGATGTGCTTGTGATATTGCCTTAATTTCATTTGCAGCCGGTCACGCAGCGGATCGGCTGCGGCAGCTTTATTCCGGTGTGGGCTATGTACTCGCCGGGCATGAGGATCGGTATTCCGGGAGGACATAAACAAGGACAGTCGGCGCAGATGCGCCCCTGTGCATCCTCAATGTCAGCAAGCTCTGATGGAGCAAGCAGCGCTGTACGGGGGTCAGTTGCTTTTTTCGGCAGCTCGCAGCTTATAGGCTGACGGGCTGCCGCTTTTTTGCTCTCGGGCGTGACATGAAGATCCGAAAGAGCTTTTTCAAGCCGCTGCATATCTTCATCAGTATTGAACGGCGTGCAGATGAATACGGCGTTCGCACCGTCACAGAACTCCGGCTCGATCTTATAACTATGAAAATATTCCTCCTGCATACTGCCTGAAACGCCTGCTTCTGATGTGTTTATGCATATCCTCAGCGGGTCGCACAGTCCTTGCGGCATTGTCAGGCCATTATCGGCGGCAAGCTTTTTTATCTTCGCGGTTTTTTCTTCAAAACTGCGGTATTCGTCTTTTCCTCCGTTTTCAAGATAGCTGCGGCAAAGATCAATAGATGCCATTATAAGGTAAGACGGACTTGTAGAACCAAAAAGCGACATTGCCCTTTTGCATTCATCAAAAAGCTCAGGGTCGGCTATGTTCAGCGCTGCGCCGCCTGTGAGTACAGGCAGGGTCTTGTGCATTGAGCAGGCAGTCATATCCGCACCGAGCGCGATCGGATGAAGGTCGTTTTGCATAAACGCAAGATGAGAACCGTGAGCATTATCAACAAGAAGCAATGCTCCGTGACGGTGACAGACCTCTGCGATGCTTTTGATATCGGAAAGCTCACCGTAGTAGTCGGGGCTTGTGATATAACACGCAGCAGCGCTGCCGTTTTCCCTGAAGGCGGCTTCAACGTCTTCCGGTCTGACAGTTCCGGTAAAAAAAGGCACCTTAGACCGCGGCATTATCCATACCGGGTCAAGCCCGAGCAGAGCACAGGTATTTACGGCGCTGCGGTGAGCGTTCCTGCCGATGAGCACTTTTCTTCCTCTTGACGATGCAATACGCAGCATTGCCTGTATCGCAAGAGTACAGCCTCCCGCAGATATCAGAGATGCTCCTGAGCCGAAAAGCCGCGCAAGCTTTCTTTCGGCTTCACGAATGATGCCTGAGCTTTCAAACAGTGCGTCCGTATCCGGAAGCTCAGTCAGATCGAGATCAAGAAAGCCCTCCGGAAAGAATTTTGCCGATTTATGCCCGGGTGTATGGAAAGAGGAATATCCAAGCTTTTTGTGTTCGAGCAGGCGCATATAAAGCGTATCATTGCACATTTTTGTCATTTCCTTTCAGACCGAGCATGATCCGGCGGATATCCGAAGCAAGGTAAAGCGAACCGAAGACCACTACAGCGGCTTTCCGGTCGGCATCGGAAAACTCACCGGCAAGACGCAGCGCTTTTTTGCAGGCCTGCGCATGATCGCGGCAGACCTCAGCGGGCACACCGTATTCCATGACTATACCGCACAATTCCTCGGCAGACATAGCTCTCGGATTATCAGGCTGAACAGCAATAACATAGTCAAAAAGCGGCACAAGCATTGAGAGCGCATTTCTTACGTCTTTGTCGGCAAGCATACCGGCAACGGCGACCTTTTTCCTGTCCGAAAGATGCTCCTTTACCGCAGACGAAAGCGCAGCTGCACCGCCCGGATTATGTGCGCCGTCAAGCAGCACGACCGGATCTTCTGAGAGCAGCTCAAGCCTTGCAGGGAATTTCACCTCTGCAAGTCCCTCACGCACAGCATCGTCAGTAATGTCAAATCCTTTTTCCCTTAGGACTTGTATAACGCAGAGCACAGCGGCGGCGTTTTTCAGCTGATGATCGCCGATAAGCGGTGTAGTGAGTTCGATCGGTCCGTTCACTCCGTCATTATATGCAAAGCGTGAACCACGAAGTCCGGAGCCGAGCTTTGTGACAGAATCGGGCTTTGCCGTTATTAATTTATTCCTGCGTTCATCGGCAGCTGACTTTACCACATCATACACGCCCTCCGGCTGTTCACCATAGAGTACGGTCACTCCGTCAGGCTTGATAATGCCGCACTTTTCAAACGCGATCTTTTCGCAGGTATCGCCGAGGATCGCGGTGTGGTCGAGCGAGATCGACATTATAACGCTGACAAGCGGAGTATCAATTATGTTTGTTGCGTCAAACCTGCCGCCAAGACCTGTTTCGAGCACAACAACGTCACAATTTTCCATTTCGTACCATCTGAGCGCAGCAGCAAGCACAAGCTCAAACTCTGTTATGATCTTGCCCTCGCTTTTCATTTGTTCAACAACAGGGAAGATATCCTCAACGATTCCTGCAAGCGTCTCTTTGGGTATCATCCTGCCGTTTATCTGAAATCTTTCACGAAATTCAATAACAAAGGGAGAGATGAAAAGTCCGGTTTTGTATCCTGCTTTGGTGAGCACCGAAGCCACAGACGCACACACCGAGCCTTTTCCGTTGGTGCCTGCCACATGAACGAATTTCAGCTTTTTATCCGGCGAGCCGATCCTTTCCACAAGCTCTGAAACTCTTTCAAGTCCGGGTTTGCTGCCGAAAACAAGCAGCGAATTTATCTTTTTTACAGCATCATCGTAAGTCATTTTTACTTATTCCTTTCTTTTTCAGTCCCGGATTGCAAACAGCATTTTCGGGGTTGTCGTGGGGCTTTTTTTGTAAAAGTCCCGAATTGTAAGTTGAAACAGCTGATTTTTAACACTTCGTCAGAAGGTCGGAATTATAATAGAATTACCCCTGAACAGCATTTTCGGGGGTGTCGGGGGGACTTTTTTGTAAAAGTCCCCCTGACCGGAGGGGAAAAATATAACGCCGGTGAATGTGATGTGATTCACCGGCGTCTGAGGGATCGTTTAAGAGAGGGCGGAAATAGCGGCTTCGATCATTCTGATCTTTTCGGCTGCTTTGGCAGCGGATGCCTTTACTCCTTCAACTACCTTTTCGGGAGCCTTTGCCATGAAGCCTGCATTGTTAAGCTTTTTCTCGTGGAACGCAAGGTCTGATCTTGCACTTTCGAGGTCTTTGTTCAGACGTTTAAGCTCAGCTTCCTTGTCTACAAGCTCATCCATCGGGATGTAGATCTTTGCGTCAGCGGTTACGATCGTAACCGCGCCGTCAATTTCAAAGCTGTCGGCAACCTCAATGTCGCTTGCGCTTGCAAGACGCTTGAAGAACATTCCTCCGTTTATGAAAGTCTGCTGATCCTTTGCGGCAATGAACACCTTCGCCTTGCGTGAGGGCGGTACGTTCATCTCTGCACGGCGTATTCTTATAGCTTTGATAGCATCCATTACCATGTTCATTTCTTTTGCGGCTTCGGGATAGTCGTTGGCTTCGTCATAAACAGGGAAGCTTTGCAGCATTATCGTTTCGCCTTCGTGCGGAAGTGCCTGCCACAGCTCCTCGGTGATGAACGGCATGAACGGATGCAGCAGCTTCAAGGCTTTATCAAGTACCCACACAAGCACCATTCTTGCGTTCTGAGCACTTTCGCCTTCGCCCTGCAAACGTGATTTCGTAAGCTCAATGTACCAGTCGCAGAGGCAGTCCCAGATGAAGTCGTAGAGCTTCTGTACGGCAATGCCAAGCTCATATCTTTCGAGATTTTCAGTTACTTCTTTAATAACGGTGTTAAGCGTTGAGATTATCCACTTATCCTCGGTCTGAAGCTCAGCGGGCAGCTCGTTCTTAACGTCGTGACCGTCTATGTTCATTCTGATGAAGCGCGCAGCGTTCCAGAGCTTGTTTGCAAAGTTTCTGCTTGCTGTGATCTTCTCCTCGGAATATCTCATGTCGCTGCCGGGCGCATTGCCTGTTACGAGAGTGAGCCTGAGAGCGTCTGCGCCGTACTGCTTGATGATCTCAAGCGGATCGATGCCGTTGCCGAGCGACTTGCTCATCTTTCTGCCGAGAGAATCACGCACAAGGCCGTGGATAAGCACGGTATCAAACGGCGCTTTGCCTGTATGTTCAATGCCGCTGAACATCATGCGCATTACCCAGAACGGTATAATGTCATAGCCTGTTACCAACACGCTTGTGGGATAGAAATAATCCATCTCAGGCGTCTTTTCAGGCCATCCGAGTGTGCTGAACGGCCAGAGAGCCGATGAGAACCAGGTATCGAGCGTGTCGGGATCCTGACGCATTTTCTTTCCGCATTTGGGACAGAAGGCTTCGTTGTCCTTTGTAACGACAAGCTCGCCGCAGTCATCGCAGTAGAATGCGGGTATCTGATGTCCCCACCAGAGCTGACGGGAGATGCACCAGTCACGGATGTTTTCGAGCCAGTGGAAGTATGTCTTTTCAAAATGCGGCGGAACAAACCGTGTCTCATCGTTTTTAACAGCATCTATAGCAGGACCTGCAAGAGGCTTCATTTTAACGAACCACTGCTTTGATACCCTGGGTTCGACAGTTGTAGCGCAGCGGTAGCAGGTGCCTACGTTATGATTGTAATCCTCAGTTTTTATAAGTGCGCCTTCTTCTTCAAGGTCTTTAACGATAGCTTTTCTTGCCTCATATCTGTCCATGCCGGCATACTTGGGGTAATCGTCTGTGATCCTTGCGTCATCTGTCATCACGTTGATAACGGGCAGATCGTGGCGCAGACCGACCTCAAAGTCGTTGGGGTCGTGAGCAGGCGTGATCTTTACAACGCCTGTACCGAAGTCCATTTCAACGTAGTCATCCGCAATGATGGGTATCTCACGGTGAACGATGGGGAGTATTACCGTCTTGCCGACAAGATCTTTATATCTTTCGTCATTGGGGTTTACTGCAACAGCGGTATCGCCTAAGAGCGTTTCTGGACGTGTGGTGGCAAGGTTGATATAGCCGCTGCCGTCTGAGAGAGGATATCTCAGGTGCCAGAAGTGACCTGCCTGCTCCTCATATTCGACCTCAGCGTCTGAGATGGATGTAAGGCAGTGCGGACACCAGTTTATGATACGCTCACCGCGATAGATAAGCCCTTTGTTGTAGAGGTTAACAAAAACCTCCTTAACGGCCTTGTTGCAGCCCTCGTCCATTGTGAAGCGTTCACGCTCCCAGTCAGCAGACGAGCCCATTTTACGGAGCTGTTTAACTATCCTGCCGCCGTACTCCCTGCGCCAGTCCCATGCGCGCTCAAGGAACTTTTCTCTGCCGATATCCTCTTTGGTGATTCCTTCCTTGCGCATTGCCTCAACGATCTTAGCTTCCGTAGCGATGGAAGCGTGGTCGGTGCCGGGCAGCCAGAGTGCGCTGAACCCCTGCATTCTTTTGAAGCGGATAAGTATATCCTGAAGAGTATTGTCCAGTGCGTGGCCCATGTGAAGCTGACCTGTGATATTAGGAGGCGGCATCATAATAGTGTAGGGCTTTTTTTGCGGGTCGATCTCAGCGTGAAAGAAGCCGCTTTCTTCCCAGAACCGGTAAATCCTGTCCTCGAATTCACCGGGTGCATAAGCTTTTGCAAGTTCTTTTTCCATTTTTTATTCCTCCGAAGTCGTTTATGTTCCGTTACAGTCTTTTTCTGCAACCATATACTTGCGTCATATCGCTATTATCTCACTATTTGACCCGTTTGTCAACCTCTGCACGCAGAGCCTCACGGAAATAAAAATCGGACATGGTATTGCCGTAAAACGGTACCATGTCCGATGTGTAATATCTTTTAGCTTAAAAGATCAGTTCTTTTTCTTTTTCTTGCAGGACTTTGCTATCAGTGAGAGTACAACGAATGCAGCTGCAGCACCTGCTGCGCCCACGATAACCTTTTTCTTGAGCTCCTCGCGTCTTTCCTGCTCACGAAGCTCTGCGATTATATCATCGTCAAGTATGATGTCATCGCTGTCAAGAGCTATCTCGTTTGTGCCGTCGTCCTCCTGCTCATCCTCTGCCTGAGCCTTATCTGCGCATTTGCAGTGAGCTGTCTTGGCTTCGGCTATTCTGCTTCTGAGCTTTGTGACTATCTTTGTTACGAGAGCGAAGAGATTTTTGTCGCTGTCCTCATTAACGAATTCCTCACAGTCCGTATCAAATACACACTCGTCACAATCGCTGCATACAGGACATTCGGCATCCTCCTCGGCATCCTTAGCTGCTGCTTCCTCTTTGGTTTCAGTTTCAGGCTCTGCTTCCGGTGCTTCTGCATCCTTGGGTGCTTCTGCTTCAGCCGGCTCGGCTGTTTCTGCCGGTTCAGCTGTTTCTGCTGCTTTGGTTTCTTCTTCTGCTGCCTCTGCTGCAGTTGTTACCTCCTCGATGGTCTCTGCATTATTTGCCTCAGAAGCATTCTTCTTCTTGGACATAAATATATTGCTCCTTTCATCAAAAATAAAAATTCAACAACTAACTAAGCTATTTTATCATATCCGCACAAATAAGTCAACTATGTGAAGTACTCACCGCTTATAGAAGCGGCAGTTTCCTTTGATCCGCTCAACCCTGCAAGGGATCTCATTTTACAGGCATCAGTTTCCGAGACTATGGTTTTTTATGAGGCAAACCCTTCCCGTACTCCCTGCGGTAATGTTATCTTACGTACAACTTTTGGAAATCTCTATGATATATTTTAGCAACATATATTTATTTTGTCAAGGGAAAAGTCAGCCTTGCGGCTGACGGGCAGTTCATCCCGCCACCTAAGGGCGGGGGGCTTCTTTCACGTTAAGTTAAAGATCATATAATATCACAGGCTCAAAAATCCAAAAAAATTTTTGATATTGACAAGTGAATTTTATTGTTATACAATAATAATATACCATATTATTGAATTTGGAGGAAGAAAAAATGAAGAAAATGACAAAACTCTGCAAAAAGATACTTTCTGTATCTTTGGCAGGTGCCGTGATGTTCGGTGCCTGTGCGTTTTTCCAGCCGGTTGCCGAAAGCTTTGCATCTGTTCAGGTAAACGCTGCCACATACGGTGATTTCAGGTACAAGACCGATTCGGCCGACAAGACCGGCAAAAGCGTTATTATTTACGGCTATACCGGAGTTGACACAAAACTGGTGATACCGGCAAAGCTTGATGGCTTCAAGGTTACCGGTATTGAGGGTTCGGATGACTCTAAATATGATAATATACTGCTCGGTGATCATTTCTATTACGATGATGATGATTGGGATACGCATTGCCGTGTAACATCCGTGACACTGCCCAAAGGATTGAAAACTATCGGATGCGGGGCTTTTTGTGATTTTTACGACATGGGATCGCTGAATATCCCGGAAACGGTAACGAGCATAGGCGAGTATGCATTTTGGGAATGCTACGCTCTTAAAAAGCTGATACTTCCTGCTTCTGTCAGCGAGGTTGGTCATGATGCTTTTTGTGACAGTGGAATACAGGATCTCTGGGTATATAATGATAATCTTAAACTGCATACTGATGTTCCTAAGAATGCTGTGATCCATGCCCATTACGGTTCTGAGGCACATAAGTTTGTTATAGCCCACAGTGGCTACGGCTATGTATTCAAGCAAATACCGATAATCAAGGCAACCGCTGTAAAACTCAGCAAAACAAGCCTTACACTTGAAAAAGGAAAATCAGCGACACTTGCTGCAACGATCGCGCCGGCAAATGTTACCGATAAAAAAGTAACATGGACCTCATCAAACACCAAGGTAGCAACTGTTGTAAACGGCAAGGTGACTGCAAAAGCTGTTGGTACAGCTACCATAACCGCCAAGACTGCCAACGGCAAGACAGCCGCCTGCAAGGTGACTGTGCAGGTATCACCGACAAGCGTCAAGCTGAACAAGACAAGCCTTACACTTGAAAAAGGAAAATCCGAGACACTTACAGCAACGATCGCGCCGACAAATGCCACCGTCAAGACTGTAACATGGACATCCTCCGACAGTAAGGTCGCTTCTGTTGTAAACGGCAAGGTCACCGCAAAGGCAAAGGGCACAGCTACCATAACTGCAAAGACCGCCAACGGCAAGACAGCCGCCTGCAAGGTAACTGTAACAGAGCCTGTTACCACGATTATAATGGGATATCTGATGAAGGTCGGCACAACCGCAGAGCTTTATGTTGATGTTACAGGCAGCGCAACAGCAAACGATGTAAAGTGGTATTCATCAAATTCAAAGGTGATATCTGTAGTCAAGGGCAAGCTGACTGCCAAGGCCGCCGGCACTGTCATCATCACCGCCAAGACACCTGACGGAAAAGCTGTAAGGTGCAGAGTAAAGGCTGTAAAGTAAAAACTATTCGTTTGATCATAAAACCGCAGATAACAAAATGTCTGCGGTTCTATTTTATTGTTGAAAAATTCATGACAGCATTATACATTTAATTGCCTTTGTATATTAACAATCCGCAAATGTTGGTGTATAATTATAGCAGTGGTAAGGGAATGATGCTGCTTATCCAGACCCCTGCGGATCTGCGGAGGCTTCGATAAGTGCCAGTTCCTGTACAATAAAACCAAATGGAGGAATATCTATGAAAAAATCATTTAAAAGGACGGTTTCAGCAATTCTTGCAGCTCTTACCATCACAGGATGTACGGCATCGGTTACTGCATCGGCAGCAGTAAAGACCAATACTTTTGAGGATGTGAGCATCAGCTTTGACGGTACGCCGTCATCTGCCGTAAAAACGAGTACTTTTTCACTGCCGACACTTAAATCAAAGCTTATCCCGGGGCTTTCGCTCACTGTTACGGGTGACGTGAACAGCACTGTTACCAAGGACAACGGCATTGTAAAGGCAGGAAGCACAGGTACTGCAAAGGTGAGCATAACCCTTCCGGGCGGTGCGAAGATAGAGCCGGATATTGTTGTGAAAATTCCGGAGGTAACTCTTGATTTCAGCAAGAAGTTGCTCAATATCGGCGCAGGCCAGAAGGTAAAGCTCAAAAATTTACTTACCAAATATGTCGGCAATATCAAGTGGACCTCATCTGACAGCAATGTCGTGTGGGTAGACAAGAACGGCAATATTGCTGCAAGGAATACAGGCAGTGCAGTCATTACGGCGTCTGTCGGTTCCGGACAGAAGGCAAATATTACCGTCAACGTGCAGAAGGCACCCAAAAGGCTTACAATGGCAAAGAAAAGCATAACGCTGAATGTTGCTCAGTATTCAAATGTTATCTGCAATGTTGATGCGGGCGCATCAAAATACGGCATCAAGTATGTATCAAGCGACCCCAAGACAGTTTCTGTTGACCCGACCACCGGCAAGATCACCGGCAACAAGTCAGGCAAGGCAGTCATTACGGCTACAACGCCCAACGGCAAGACCGCATCATGCACAGTATATGTAAAGCAGCTTCCAAGAGAGCTTACTCTGAATAAGACTTCAATAACCCTTAAAAAAGGCGAAAAGACAGCTCTTACAGCAACTCTTCCCAACGGCAAAAGCGCCGGAAAGCTTATATTTACTCCTGTAAATGACAAGGTCGTATCTGTTGATTCCAACGGGATCGTAAAAGCCATAAAGACAGGCGTAGGCTACGTTAAAGTTACAACAGCTGCCGGCAGAGTCGCATTATGCAAGGTTTCTGTCAAATAATTATACTGCCCGATCTCCGCATCCGGAGGTCGGGTCGTTTTATAAAAATTATGCTCCGGCACTCAAAAATGTCGGAGCATAATTTTTATTCTGATTCTGTTTCGGTCTGAGCCGGCTTTGCTTCGGTGGTATAGGTAAGGGCAATGTGGTATTCGTTTTCGTATATCTCTTTCCACACGGCATAGTTCCTGTTCATCATGTCATCTATTCTCTTGCGGTGAGAAAGCGTTGTGTCGGGATATATCGGCTCGGAAATGTGTATCGTGTATTCCTGCACATAGAAGCCGTCCTCTCCCATAACGTCGGAATCCTTCATTGTGATGAAGCAGGGAAGAACAGGAGCATTGTTCTTGACGGCAAAGCTGTAGGCGCCGCTTTTGAGCGGCTTGGGCTTGCGGTAGTTCCACCACATACTCTGCTCAGGATAGAACAGTACGAAGTTGCCTCCCTTTATAAGCTCGTTTACGGCGCTCATGAATTTCTTCATAGTGTCACGGTTGGACGATAGGGGAAGTGTGTTGCAGTGACGCATAAGAAATCCGTAGAATCCGGGGAAAGAGGTGTAGTTGCCTTCACGGATAACTCTCCAGAATGAACGGTTGGGCTGATCTGCCGCCTCATAGGCAAGCTGTATGGCAAAGCTGTCGAATGCGTTGAAGTGGTTGCAGGTGATGACAGCGCCGCTTTCAAGATTGTGGAAGTTTTCAAGACCGCGCATTTCCTTTATGATGAACTTTTTGTCCTTTATCAGGTTGTTCACGAACTTGTGTGCGATCATAAAGGCGATCTTGGTTTTTATCTTGTCGGTTATGCTCTTCTGAATGTAGTCTATATCGTCAGGGAGAAGGACACGGCCGGGCGGGTCGATCTCAACGTCCTCGTCAAAGCGTCCTTCACGCTCAAACTGCTCGATCTTGTGCAGCACCTCAACACGGTCTTTGGCGCGTTTGTCGCGGTTCATGCGGTTCATAAAGTTATCCTCACGGTTTATTTCCTTTACTGCAAGCTCTGTAAGTGCGACCTGAGATTTTGCGTCTCTCTCTTTTTCTTCATCGGTATAGCTGCTCTGTATCTTTTTCATCTCGTCATATACCTCGGTCTGCTTTGCATAATGCCAGAAAATATCGCCGAAGCGGCAGTCCTCATAGTGCCAGGGTTTGCTTGTCATTATGTAATGTATCATGTTTGCCTGCTCAATGGGATATGCGATCTCGCCGAATACCTCGGTGTTCCAGCGCTGATCTATCCAGTAGACGTGATCCTTGCAGATAAGGTTGAGGTAATCCTCGTCCTGAGTGACCACAAAGGTATAGTAATGAAGATAATCAACAAACTTGTCAAGCACGAAATGCAGGCGGAACTGTTCGCAGTTGATTACCATAAGGCCTGCGTTGAAGAAATTATATCTTGGTATGCCGATGACCTTTTCAACGTAGGTTCCGAACTCGTCAGACTGTATCATAGCCTGTTCGTGGCAGGCACCGACGTATGCATCCTTGATGTCGATGCTGTAGAGCTTGCTTATGTCACCCTGTACTATAGTATCGCTGTCGATGTATATAGCCTTGGTGTAGTCGGTAAACATTTCGGCGATGAACAGACGATAGTATGTAGTCTTTGAGTAGTAGTCCCTGAGAGGAAGCTTTTCAGAGATGGATCGGAGATATCCTGTAACATCAACGAATCTGATCTCGAAATTGTCGTTTGCAAGCTTGTAGACCTTGCTTTTCATTTCATCGCTGATCTCGGTATGCAGGATATGAACGAGATACTTATGATCCTTTGATGCATTTGCGATTATTGAATAGAGAGAAACTATCGTATATTTTACGAAGGCGTCATCGCAGGCGTAAAAAATCGGGATTACGTTATTGTTCATACATCTCGGCTCCTTTTATTGAATTCTTCCTTCAGCTTCAGATATTCATCAAGTATGTCGTCAAACTGATGGTATCTGAAAACGCTGTGTACCTTTTCGACGTTATATTGCTTTATATTGTCCGTATGCGGATATGGCAGCCAGAAAAGCCGTTTGGAGAAGTGACGTATAATTGTATGCTTATGCAGAAATTTCTGATCGTTGTATCTTTGGGGCAGGAGCTTCTTTTTGGTAGTTGAACGGATTATCGCGCTCTGGTCGGCAAAGGTAAGCTTTTTGCGCTGTATCCATCCCCGCGCCTTTTCAAAAAGACCTGTTTCTCTGCACCGCTTCATATTGAAAAGAATCACGCCGGCGTTGATGTATCTCGGATGAATGAGATACTTTCCGTAATGATCGTTTGCGGCGGCGTATTCGTATTTGCTTATGTCTGTATTCCACAGCAGCATGATATCACGGTTGAACATGATATCCGTATCAAGATAAAGAAGCTTGTCAGGTATGCCCTCTATAAGGTCTGCAAACAGTCTTATCAGCGTATATGGTGAGCAGTAGGCTCCTTCGTTCGGGCAGCCGGAAAAATACTGCTTATAGTGATCCGTGACATCATATCTTATGACACGGCTTTTTTTGTTATAGTCCTGCAATACCTCCTGAAGAAAAGCTGTCTGCTCGTCTGTAACAGGAGTATATTTAGGGTCAAGGTATGACAGATCCATTGTGAAGAGGTGCAGTGTTATCGGCTCGTGTGAGCTTGTACGCCTTATCACGGAAAGCATACAGGTCAGTACGCCGTCAAAGACACCGGCATTGCCGCAAAAGAGAATATCTATCATTTCAGTCCTCCGCTTTTATATACCTGATCTGCTCATGGTCTGAGCATTCAGCTCGCCTGCACATCGTTTCATACACGCGATCCCGCAGATCCTTGCGTCTTGCGCGGAGAGGTATCTCCGGGTCGGGATAAAACGGACCGTCAACGTATGTGATTATCTTTGGTTCCTTGCCGTGCTTTCGCTTGTGGTATGTATTGGTAAAGCAGTATACAGGTGCATTGAGCTTTACCGGATAGGCAAAGGAGGTATCGTGAAAAGGTCTGATCTTTGTATAGTAAGGCCATATATGAGCTTCGGGATAAACCACGACTGTATGGTTCCTCTCAATATGCGTTTCGATAGCCGCAAGGAAATTTTTATAGGCTCCCTTATCGTCAGGCAGAGGCAGAGCGCCGAGAGAAGGAGTTACCTTGCCAAGCAGCGGCATTGAGATATTATTGGGGTGGACTATTATATAATTATTTCTCGGAAAATTTATCATATTGGGGATAAATGGGTCGCCGATGACCTGAGTATGGTTGCCGTACATAAAATACCCTTGTTTTTTGCATTTTTTAAATGCCCTGCGTCCTACTGTCTTGTGGTGGAACACAAATTTGACGTACATCCATGCGATCGGCGTGGCAACGATCCTGTACCAGAAAAAGTGGGTGAATTTCTTGAACAGCGAATCATGTATATACACATAATTTTCATCTATTGTACGGGGAGTGATCTGAGCTGTTGAGAATTCATCATTGAGTTCATCCCTGTAATAAATAACCTTGCGTTTATCCATCCGATATCTTCCTTATCTTATCTTAGGAACCGTTCAAAAATTGTTTTCATTTCCGCTTGTCTGATCTTACCTGCACTGCGTTGAATTTTACTGAAATGCACCGGTATTACTGCGAAGATCTGCCTTGCTCAGAACAGATCATACTGCTCATAAATTGAAAACTGATTTCCTCACAATTCTTTAGATCATCAAATATCAAAGCATTTATCAAAGCATTATCCAATATAAAATTATACCAAGTCTTTACTTATATGTTAGTCACATAATTTGCATTATTGAAATGATTATTGATTGTAATAGGCGTTAAAATAACCATTTCGCTGTTGATGATTTTTGAAAATTGATTTCCGTGCGGCCGCACACGTAAATCAATTTTGCGTCGGCGAGTTACACGGGGGAAACCTTTCCTAAAACCGCTGAATTTGATCTGCCGGCGCCAATTCGGCGCAGAAAGCAGATCAGCGTCTGCTAAAGAAGTATTATTGATTTCCATGCGGCTGCAAACATGGAATTTAAAAAAATGCCCCGTCACTGATGTGACGGGGTGCAATAAATAATTTACAGTAGAGTGCCGGTAGTGGGACTCGAACCCACACGGTGTTGCCACCAACAGATTTTGAGTCTGCATCGTCTGCCATTCCGACACACCGGCATATAAAAATCGTACAATTAATTATATAATACCATCGCTGATTTGTCAAGAATATTTATAAAATATAAAACGGGTGTGTGTGAATATTTAAGAAATTCTTAGAAAATCAAAGAAAAATTGAGAAAAAATATTATCAGACAGAATAAGGCGGTATAATTTGACTTATTATGACTTTGACCTTTTCTGACTATCAGGCTATAATATAAGCACAAAGTCAAAGAAAGTCAAAAGCAAACAAAGCCTTGTAAGACTGTAGAGATCAAAAGCAGCGGGAAGTGATATCAATGAAAATGAGCGATATAGTTGCCAGATACATCATGGATATGCTTGATGAAAGAGACGGTAACGCAGAAATACAAAGAAATGAGCTTGCGGGCTTGCTTGGATGCGTACCAAGTCAGATCAACTACGTAATATCGTCAAGATTCACGCCCGAACAGGGGTATATTGTAGAGAGCAGACGCGGCGGCGGCGGTTATATCAGGATAACAAGGATAACCACCGACAGGAGGATAGCAATAATGCATATAGTGAACTCCATAGGCGACAGGATATCCGAAGCCACAGCATCGACCATACTTGAAAATATGGCGGGCAGGAATCTGATAGATACCTACGAAAAAGTGCTGATCCTTTCTGCACTGTCTGATAAGGCGTACAAGAACGTACCGCAGGAATCAAGAGATCTGCTTAGAGCCGCTGTGATGAAAAATATGCTGGCGACCATTGTAGTTTTACAAACATAAAGGACATACCCGACAGGGTATCGGTCAATAAAAAGAATGGAGGAGATATTTATGTTATGTCAGTCATGTGAGAAGAAGCAGGCAACCACACACATCAAAACAATAATGAACGGTGAGCTGAAAGAATACCGTCTTTGCAGCGACTGCGCAAAGAAGCTTGGCTACAGCTCGTTTCTCGGAGACGTAGGCTTTGACTTCGACAAGCTCTTCGGCAGCTTTATGGAGGGCATAGGCGCACCGAGAACACAGAAGCGCTGTCAGTGCTGCGGCAGCAGCTTTGAGGATATCGCAAGAAGCGGCAAGGTGGGCTGTGCAGAATGCTACGATACATTTTACGAGGAGCTGCTGCCCTCTGTAAGAAGGATACACGGCAGAACGTCACACACGGGCAAGCTTGCACATTCGGCGGGTACAGGCGTAAAAATAAGAAACGAGATCGCCAGATGCAGGTCGGATCTTGAACAGGCTATCAAGGCTCAGGAGTTTGAAAAGGCTGCCGAGCTGAGAGACCGTATCAGAGAGCTTGAAAAGAACATCAATGAACAGAACGGCGGGAAGGAGTGATCGTTATGTCTGAAAAGAAATATACAGATCTCAGGAATGTCAGCGATGTGGTGATAAGCACAAGAATAAGATTTGCAAGGAATCTGAGGGAATATCCTTTCCCGTGCAGACTGAGCGATGAAAAAAAGAGGAAGGTCGCTTCAATAGTCAAGGAGGCTGTTCTGGATGGACACTCCGCAATATCAGACAGGTTCCGCTATATACAGATGTCCGAGCTTACTCAGGAGGAGGCTGTATCACTTGTTGAAAGGCACCTTGTCAGCCCTGAATTTATTTCAGACAGGCAGGGGCGCGGACTTCTCCTGCTTGATGATGAATCTGTCAGCATAATGATAAACGAAGAGGACCATGTAAGAATACAGGTGCTTGCTCAGGGCATGAAGCTTGATGAAGCCTATGAAATGGCGGATAAGATAGACACCCTGCTTGATGAAACGCTGAACTTCGCCTTTAACGAAAAGCTTGGATATCTTACACAGTGCCCTACAAACATCGGTACAGGCATGAGGGCATCTCTTATGCTCCATCTGCCGGCGCTCCAGGAGAGCGGAGCAATGGGCAAGATATCAGCATCACTCTCAAAACTTGGAATTGTACTGAGAGGACTTTACGGAGAGGGTACCGAGCCGAGCGGCGCAATATATCAGCTCTCAAATCAGGTGACGCTTGGCATTACCGAGCGTGAGGCGATAAAGAACCTTAACGATATTGCAATGCAGCTTGTACAGCAGGAGAGAAATGCAAGGGACGCAATGTCGGAAAGCATAAATGTGCTTGATGATATCTACCGTTCATACGGTATCCTGATGTATGCAAGGTTAGTAAGCAACAGTGAGTGCATGAAGCTGCTTTCAAATGTACGCTTCGGCGTTGAGATGGGATGCTTCGATATCGACTTTGAAACTATCAACAGGCTTATTATCGAGATACAGCCCGCAACGCTGATGAAGAATGTAGGCAAGAAGCTCACGCCGGCCGAAAGGGATCATATACGTGCAGAGCTTGTAAAGACGGCTCTCAGCCAGAAAAAGATACCTGCAAACAGGCGGCTTGAAAACAACTGATCGTCTGCAAAAGGAAAGAATACAGTCGGTTATGAATAATGGAATGGAGGAAAGGATATGTATAAGTTCAACGGTTTTACAGAAAAGGCAAACAAGGCGATAAATCTTGCAATAGAAGCAGCAGAAGAGCTTGGTCACACCTATGTGGGCAGTGAGCATATCCTGCTTGGACTTCTCAGGTGCGGCGACGGAGCTGCATACACGGTCCTGGAAAACAGCGGCGCTAAAGAGGAGGAACTTTCAAAGCTCATTTGCGACAATATCGGTGTCGGAGACAGAACAAGACTTACTCCCGAGGATTTTACTCCGAGGACAAAGCAGGTCTTGCAGAATGCCGTGATACAGGCTTCAAGAATGGGACACGGCTATGTCGGAACAGAGCATCTTCTCATTGCATTGATATCTGACGAACAGAATTATGCTGTGAGGTTCCTTGTGATGATGAATGTTTCCGTAAGGGAGATCATAAGAGGAATAAAGGAAATACTCGGAGAGCGCGAAGAAGAGGATGAAGGCGGCTATATTTCCGGCGAATCAGGCGGCAAACCGTCAGCTTCAAAGGGCGGAAGCACAAAGGTGCTTGATAAATTCGGCAGGGATCTTACCGCTGTGGCTGCCAAGGGCGAGATCGACCCGGTTATCGGCAGACAGGAGGAGATCGACAGGGTCATACAGATCCTGTCAAGAAGGACAAAGAACAATCCTTGTCTTATCGGTGAGCCCGGTGTAGGCAAAACAGCGGTCGCAGAGGGACTTGCGCTTAAAATAGTCAACGGTGAGGTTCCCGAACCGCTGAAGGACAAGAGGATAGTTGCTCTTGACCTGACGAGCATGATCGCAGGCACAAAGTACAGGGGCGACTTTGAGGACAGGATAAGCGGAGCCATTGACGAAGTGAAGAAGGCGGGCAACGTGATACTCTTCATTGATGAGCTGCACACTATCATCGGCGCAGGCTCTGCCGAGGGTTCAACGGATACCGCCAACATTCTGAAGCCTTCTCTTGCAAGGGGAGATTTTCAGGTCATAGGAGCAACTACCATCAACGAGTACAGAAAGTACATCGAAAAGGACGCGGCTCTTGAAAGACGTTTCCAGCCCGTTACCGTTGGTGAGCCTTCCGAGGACGAGGCAGTGGAGATACTTAAGGGACTGCGTGACCGCTATGAAGCACATCATAAGGTAAAGATAAGCGATGAGGCTATTGAAGCGGCAGTAAGACTTTCTTCAAGGTATATTGCAGACCGTTTCCTGCCGGATAAGGCGATCGACCTTATAGACGAGGCTTCATCTAAAGTTCGTCTGCGTGCATACACTGCGCCTGATGATCTGCAGGAAACAGAAAACAAGCTCAAGAGTCTTGAAAAGGAAAAGGCTGAGGCGGTAAATGTTCAGGACTTTGAGAGAGCTGCAAAGATCAGGGACGAGGAACGCAGGCTCAGGGATGAGCTTGAAAACAAAAAGATGGAATGGCAGGCAAAGAACGAGCATAAAAACGGAGAGGTCACTGCCGAGGATATAGCAGAGATCGTTTCAAGCTGGACAGGTGTGCCTGTAGTGCAGCTCACGCAGGAGGAAAGCGAGCGTCTGCTGAAGCTTGAAGAGATACTCCATCAAAGGATAATCGGTCAGGACGAGGCTGTAAATGCTGTTGCAAGGGCGATACGCCGCGGACGTGTAGGCCTTAAAGACCCCAACAGACCTGTCGGATCGTTTATCTTTCTTGGACCTACAGGAGTAGGCAAAACAGAGCTGTGCAAAGCTCTTGCTCAGGCAATGTTTGGTGACGATAATGCAATGATACGCTTTGATATGTCCGAATACATGGAAAAGCATACAGTGTCAAAGCTCATAGGTTCACCTCCGGGATATGTCGGATTTGACGAGGGCGGTCAGCTTACAGAGGCTGTCAGAAGGCATCCGTATTCGGTGCTGCTCTTTGACGAGATAGAAAAGGCTCATCCGGATGTTTTCAATATGCTCCTGCAAATACTTGACGACGGCCGTTTGACTGATTCTCAGGGCAGACACGTCAATTTCAGGAATACGGTCATAATTATGACCTCTAATGTCGGCGCAAGGCTGATAACCGAAAAGCAGACAAGCCTTGGATTCTTCGGCGGCGAGGAGACCGCTGCGCGTGATGAGGAAGCCATCCGTGAAGCAGTGCTTTCAGAGCTGAAAAAGGTGTTCAAGCCGGAATTCCTCAACCGTGTGGATGATATCATAGTTTTCAATAAGCTTACATCCGATGACATCTGCAGGATAGCCGGAAATCTGCTTGTTTCACTCAAAACACGCCTTGAGGGCATAGGCATAACCGCAGAGTTTACCGAAGAAGCAGTAAAGGCTGTAGCCGAAGCGGGCTTCGATGAGCTTTACGGTGCAAGACCGCTGAAACGTGCGATACAGTCCAAGATAGAGGACGCAGTTTCCGAGAAGATACTTGAAGGCACGATAAAAGCGGGCGACAAGGTAAAATGCGGCTATGCTGACGGCGGATTTGTATTCGACAAGGAATAATACCCGGCTCTTGCCGTAAAAATTATAAGACAGTGATGTACTTTCGTCAGCGCATCACTGTCTTTGCTTTTGCTGCAAACACATAAAATTCAGCGGCTCTGTAAGGTGCGGTACTCTGCGAAGCAGAAGCACCGACCGAGCCGACAGTCAAGCCTCGTGATCACCCGAACTTGCCGGACAAATATGTTGCATATTTTATTATTTAATGTTATAATTTGTATGTCATTAGTAAACAAAAACTGTAAGCGGAGGCTTATATGGAAAGTAAGATCATCAAGATAGTGATTACAGGCGGTCCCTGCGGCGGAAAGTCAACAGCTATGAGCAGGATGCAGTCGTATTTTACCGAGCTTGGCTACAGGGTGCTTTTCGTGCCCGAAACTGCGACCGAGCTTATCAAGGGCGGCGTAGCGCCGTGGACCTGCGGCTCCAATATACAGTATCAGACCTGCCAGATAATGCTCCAGATGGAGAAGGAAAAAATATTCGAGATGGCTGCCCGGTCTATGAAGGACGATAAGATACTTATCGTCTGTGACAGGGGCGCCATTGACAATAAAGCCTACATGGCGCCTGATGAGTTTGCCGAGGTGCTCAGAACATTGAATACCAACGAGGTAGAGCTGCGCGACACATACGATGCCGTTTTCCATCTTGTGACAGCGGCAAAGGGCGCAAGTGAATTTTACACTACCTCAAACAATTCCGCAAGGACAGAAACTCCCGAACAGGCGGCTCTTGTTGATGACAGGATCATTTCTGCATGGACGGGTCATCCGCATCTCAGGGTAATAGACAATTCGGAGGATTTTGAGGGCAAAATGAAAAATCTGCTCCATGAGATAACCGGATTTTTAGGTGAGCCTGAGCCTTATGAAACAGAACGAAAGTTCCTCATAGAATATCCGGATATCGCTCTGCTGCGTTCTCTTGATAACTGTCAGCGGGTAGAGATAATACAGACCTATCTCAATTCACCTGACGGAGATGAGGTGCGTGTTCGTCAGCGGGGAGTGGGAGGCAGCTATATTTACTTCAAGACAATCAAGCGCAGGATAAGCGGACTGAAATGTGTTGAGATCGAGGACAGACTTTCAAAGGACGAATATCTCTCTATGCTGATGAATGCCGATACCTCAAAGCGTCAGATCAGGAAGGACAGGTACTGCCTTACATATAAGAACCAGTATTTCGAGATAGACGTCTATCCGTTCTGGAAAGATAAGGCAATAGCGGAGATCGAGCTCAGCAATGAGAACGATGAAGTCGTTTTTCCCGATTATATCAAGGTCATAAAGGAAGTAACTGAGGATCTTTCATATAAGAATTCATCTCTTGCAAGGCTTGTGGCAGAGGACGGCGGATACTAATTCCTGATAAAAAGCAGACTTAGGTTTGCGAGGATGATTTTCGCAAGACGCGGCGGAGGACGCAGGAATCCTGACGGATTCCGAGAACGACAACAAAGTATTGCGGAAATCAGACCGCAAAAATTGTCTGCTTTTTGTTAGGTATTAGTATAAATATATAAGCGCCGGAAAAACTGTACGAAAACATAAAAACACAAAAGGAGGATCTTTGAATGAGTAAAAAGAAGATCAATGATGTACTTGACTGTATATCAAAAATGAAGGAAAACAAGGTCATTGACATTACAAGGCAGGACGGGGAGTCAGGCCCTATACTGTCATTCGGCATGGCGTCGCCGTATGAGGCCGACAAAGCGGTCGGATTTACGCTTTCGTTTGAAGAAGAGGAAAGCGTATATACTATTGATATTATGTACATAGTCTTTGCAGAGGTAAAGGAAGAGCTTTTTGACCAGATCAATGAGCTGATATGTGATATCAACCTTGGTATGCTCATCGGCAACTTTGTTCTGATAAAGGACATGAATGCTGTTGTGTTTAACTTAGGATTTTTTGCGTTCGATGAAATGAGCGCCGAGAATATCGCAAGACAGGCTGTTCACAATATGGACATTATAGAGAAGGAAGCGTCAGGTTCGGGAATGCTGCTGCACAGGTTCATCAAGGGTGATATCTCCTTTGAAGAGGCAATGGAAGCTGTAAATGTTGAGGAGGACGAATGATATGATAGTAGAAAAGGATAGGGCACTGCTTGAAGCTCTGTGTGAATTTCTTTGCAAAAACGGATGTGTCGGAAATGTCAGCGACTATGACGGTGTGCCGGTTATGGTAATGGAATACACCGACAAGGAAAGCGACCTTCCGGAATTTTTCAATATATCTGTAGAGCATTTTGCCGAGAATACGGCGCAGATCTGTATCTTGCAGACGATGTTTTCTGATCTTAATGAGCAGCAGGTCAAAGAGGTGATAAAGAAGATACCGGACATGAACCGCTATCTCACCTTCGGCTCGTTTGGAGTTGACCGTTTTAACAGGAGTGTATATTTCAGCTGTGCGCTTGATATTGCATATCTTGCAGACAGCCTGCCGATATGCTTTACAGTGTCCTTCGACCAGTCGCGTCATGCGGCTACGGAGGGCGTTTTGGAGCTTATGCCGATAATAAGCAGCAATGAATGATATGTAATACTAATTCCTGATAAAAATAAGACCGCAAAAATTGTCTGATTTTTGTTAGATATTAGTATAAAATAAAAGAAGCACGATCAACCGTATGTCAGCGGCTGACCGTGCTTTTTTAATTATTCTTCTTCCTTTGGCCGTGCGACCTGTTCTTCATAGATGAATTCAGCTACCTGCTGTCTGAAATCGTCCCAGTCGGAAATGAGTATTACGGATGAGAACTGACCGTCGATATATATCGGATGATCCTCGCTTGAAAAATGGAAGGATGAACCTATCGTGTTTACCTTCGGGGCAGCCTCGGATACGATATCATAGGAGAGATAGGTCGTGATATCGGAAGCAAGTGAGGTTATTTCAGAGGTCTTGATATTGGTGGTTATCATCGGGCCGATCTCGTATATTACAGAGAGTATCGTAGGCAGGTCGGAATGCTTGAGACTGTTTATGATTATGCTTATTACCTCACGCTGACGCTGTGTACGTGTGAAATCATCGCCGCTGCATATATCGTCCTCGCCGCGGTTGCGGGCGTGCCACAGAGCCTGTCTGCCGTTGAGGTGTACCTTGGCCTGCAATACGCCGTCCTTGTTCTCCCTGAAGGTAAGCTTGTCTTTGTTGATCGGCTTATCCTCTTCCGCAACAGACGACATCCACACATAACGCAGGTTTGCGCGAATATCCTCTTTGTAGTAGGGGTCGGCGTTTTTGTATTCCGGCTGCTCGTTTATCCAGCTTTGCCAGTTGATGTAATCTACCTCTTCGGGAGTCAGCTGCACATCAATTCCGCCGAGAGTGTTTATTATCTGCTTGAAGCTTGCGAAATCAACAACTGCATAGCGGTCGATTTTAATGCCGTAGTTCTTTTGTATGGTGCTGACAGTCAGCCCTGCGCCGCCGTAGGTATAGGCAGCGTTAAGGCGGTTTTCGCCGTAGCCCGGAATGTCAACATAGGTGTCACGCATGAGCGAGAGCATCTTCATTTTTTTGTGTCGGGTGTCAATGGAGAAAATGACCATTGTATCTGAATTGCCCGCAGTGGTAGCATTTGCACGTGTATCCTCACCAAAGAGCATGATGTTGAGCACCATCGGGTCATTGAGGAGCTCGCCGCTGTAGGTGTTTATCGGTTCGGCAGCCGAGCCGCTGTTTTGCAGCGGACTGAAATGAGAGGTCTGTGTGCTTTTGGTTTCGCTGTCAACAGTGATCTCCTGATAATTTATCCTGTGGAAATAGGTATAAAGTACAATAAGACCGCATCCGGCAAGTATCATGATACTGCCGAGCACAGAGGCGATCACGTTTATCATAACTCTGCGCTTGCGGAGCTTATTCGGCTTTTTTATCGGCAGGGATTCTGCTGACGGCAGGCCGATCTCTCCGGTATCCTGAGATGCTCCTGCCTTGCGATAGGTCCTGCTGTCTGCTTTTTTAGGTGTATTGTTGTTTTGGACTGTACTGCTGCCGTTTTTTACATAGTATACATCGGTAACGCCTCTGCGGCTTTTGCTGCGCTTATTGCTTTCGTTTTGATACGATGACATAGAAAGCCTCCTTAATGCTCGTCTCAAATACAGAGTCTGCGCTTAAAGATAATATCTGATTTACTTATTATATATCAGAAATTACAGATTATCAAACAATTTTTGAAAAAATAGCGTGTTCTATATTTTTGATGAAGAAAAAACAATATTATTGTTGATTATTCTGTATTATGCAGGCTTTATGCACACGGCTTCTCTTATAAGGCAATATTCTGGTCATCGAGAGATAAATGGTATGAGGGAAGAAAATCCTCCATAAAGACATCCAGTTCCGGCAGCTTCATCTTTTTCAGGCATTCGAGTATGCCTGCGCCTGCCCGTGTGAACTCGGCATTGCCGAGTCTTTCTTCTTCAATGCACTTGATGAGCGCCGAGAGCTTGTCGGCCGCCTTTACAAGCTTTAGTGTATACGGGTCTGTGTCCTTGGGGATAAGCAGACTTTCATATTCATCCTTCATATAGTCCGGCAGAGTAGAGATCAGCTGATGTGCTGCTTCGGCTTCGATATCCTTGTAGGCGCTGCGCATTGTTTTGCTGGAATATTTTATCGGTGTAGGCAGGTCGCCTGTGATTATCTCAGTACAGTCGTGAAAGAGAGCTACTGTGGCGGCGTGTTCAGGGTCGATGCTGCCGCCGAAGCGCTTGTTGTTTATAACGGCAAGAGCATGGGCAAGCATTGCCACTGTCAGGCTGTGCTCGCTTATGTTTTCAAGTCTGGTATTGTTCATAAGTGACCAGCGGTTTATGTACTTCATTCTGGACATGATCGCAAAAAAATGATATACGCTCATTTTGTAACCTCCGTTTTTTTGATATATTTAAAATACCACATATTCTTACAGATTACAATACAAAAGCTTTTATACCTGATTTTCGTCAGGGGGGCTTTCAAGTGAAAGTCCCCCCGACACCCCCGAAAGCTGAATTGAAGCTTCAGGAAACCTCCCGCACCCCGAAAGCTGCGGCTTGGCTTCAGGAAACGTCCCGCACCCCGAAAGCTGCGGTTTGGCTTCAGGAAACCTCCCGCACCCCGAAAGCTGCGGTTTGGCTTCAGGAAACGTCCCGCACCCCGAAAGCTGAATTGGGTGCGGCAGCTTGCCGCCGGGCACGGGCGCTCTTCCGTGTGACTGACTGCCGTGATTATTCTGAAAACTTGCTGTCAATGCCGCCTATAAATCAGAAAAATATGGATATATTACAGTAGATTTTTGAGGATCAATGTGATACAATAAAAAGGTATGTTGATATCGCGGTACGGTTCTTGCTGTAGTAACAGCCTGTACAGCAGCAGTGACGGCGATCATAACAGAAGGGAAACTCTGAAAACCTCATTCACAGGCATTTTTCTGCCGGTTTTTCCGCCGGCAGCCTGCCGGCTCATAGCTTTTTTGAAAAGGTGCTTTGTTCTGGTGTGCTTTATTTTTCCGGAACTGCCCCGACAGCAGAGGCGCTCCGCCTTAGCTGTCAGAAAAAATTGACGGATGCAGACTGTGCTGCGTTTTTCAGAGGAGCCCATAAATCTAATTCTCCGGGAGGAGGCTGAATAATGACAACTGCGATACCCTTGTCAAGGTTAAAGAAGAATTACTTTCTGCGTACCTTCCTGTGGGGACTCGGACTTGCGTTCCTGTTCTTTTTGCCGTGGATGATATACAATGACGGCTACTTCTTCTTTTACGGTGACTATAATGTGCAGCAGATACCTTTCCATCAGATGATACACGATTCTATCCGTGAAGGAAATATCGGCTGGAGCTATACCACTGACCTTGGCGCAAACATAATAGGCTCCTACAGCTTCTATATGTTCGGCAGTCCGTTCTTCTGGGCAATGCTGCCGTTTCCAAGCACTGTAGTTCCTTATCTTCTGGCTCCGATGCTCATGCTGAAATTTGCGCTTGCCGCTCTGGGTGCATATACCTTCCTGAGACGATATGTCAAAAATCAGGATTATGCTGTGCTGGGCGCCCTGCTCTATGCTTTTTCCGGATTTGGTATCTATAATATTTTCTTTAACCATTTCCACGAAGCAATGGTCACATTCCCGTTTATGCTTGCGGCAGTTGATGAATTTATCTACGAAAAGAAAAAGGGTGTTCTCGGACTTGCTGTTTTTGCGGCAAGCTTTATAAACTACTATTTCTTTGCGGGACAGGCTGTGTTCATCTTTATTTACTGGCTTATGAGAATGTATACCGGCAGCTTCAGAATGTCCGTAAAGGAATTCATGCGTTTTGCTGTCGAGGTGCTTCTCGGCTTCTTTGCAAGTTCTGTGATACTTTTCCCGTCAATACTTGCGGTCATACAGAACGACAGAATAAGAAGCTCTTTCAGCGGATGGAGCGCGCTCGTATATACAAGCGAGCAAAGATATGTGCATATCCTTGAAAGTTTCTTCTTCCCGCCGGATATGCCCGCTTATGCAAACTTTACGCCTGATTCAAACGCAAAATGGGCTTCTGTGGCAGGCTGGCTGCCGATGTTCAGCATGGTCGGCGTGTTTGCGTTCTACAGCCTTAAAAAGCACAAGTGGCTGCGTCTGCTGATACCGGTACTCTTTGTGATGGCTTTTGTGCCGATATTCAACAGCTTTTTCCAGCTTCTTAATGCCGCATATTATGCCCGCTGGTTCTATATGCTGACGCTTATGCTGGCTCTGGCTACCGCTCTGGCGCTTGATGATGAAAAAACTGACTTCAAGCCGGGGTTAAAGATAACCTTTATCATAACTGCGGCGATAGCGGTGCTCATAGGCTTTATGCCTAACAACACAAAGAATTCCAAGGGTGAGACTGTTACCGATTACGGTCTTGAAAAATATGACGACCGTTTCTGGATATGGGTCGCAATAGCTGTTGTCAGCCTTTGCGCTCTGATGATAGTGCTTAATTTCAGAAAGAAACAGAAGGTATTTGCCCGCCTGTCGGCTGTTGTGCTTTCGGTCATCATTGTCGGCTATGCAAATGTACTCATCGGTACAGGCGTTATAAATGCAAGCTACAAGAAGGATTACATTGTTGATTATGTTATCAGCGGCAGGGATGCATTCCCTGAGCTTGAAGATCTTCACGAGGTACGTTCCGACTTCTACAACGATATCGACAATATCGGAATGTATTGGCAGACACCGACTATTCAGGCGTTCCAGAGTATCGTTCCGGGTTCGGTGATGGATTACTATAAGTCGGTCGGTGTTGAGAGAAGCGTCGGTTCAAGGCCTAAGACGGATGTATATGCGATAAGAAGCTTCCTTTCTGTAAAGTACCTCTTTGACAACACTTATGACAATAAGGAATTTGCTACTTCGTCAAACTATAATCTTATGCCCGGATGGACGATGAAGGAAGAAAACAACGGCTTCAAGGTCTTTGAAAACAAGTATTATATTCCTTACGGCTTTACCTATGATACTTACGTTACCGAAAAGGAATATGAGGACTGCGATGAATCAGACAGAAGCAAGCTTATGCTGAAATCTATCGTACTGACAGACGAGCAGATCGAAAAGTATAAGGATATCCTCAAGCACGATGAAAAGCTTGGCGATTACTCTTATTCACAGCAGGAGTATTTCAAGGATTGTGACGAAAGAAAGAAGCTTACCTGTTCATCTGTAAAGTTTGAGAACAACAAGTTTACTGCCGAGATAACCACAGGTGACAGCGCTGAGCTGGTAGTGTTCACGATTCCCTATGAGGACGGATGGAGTGCTGAGGTGAACGGCAAGCCCGCCGAGATAGAAAAGGTCGATGTCGGATTTATGGCTGTTAAAGTTCCGGGCAATGCCACAAGCAGTATAAAATTCACATACAAGACTCCTGGTCTTTCCGCAGGACTTATAGCGTCCGGCGTGAGTGTTCTTCTGTTTATCCTCTACATGGTATTCTGGAAGGTTCCCAGAAGGCGCAGCGACGGGACACTTGCTCTCATTGACGACCTTGCGCCCAAGAGTACTGAAAGCGTTTCGGCTGCCGTGTCAGAAGATGCCGAAGGAGAAGCTGCCAGCGATACAGAAAGCGGCTCTGATACCATTGCGGAGGCTGAGGTGATCACCGCCGAAGAAGCCGCCGATGTGCCGGCAGAGGACAGTGCTCAGGAAACAGAGCTTACAAAGCCGGAAGCCGACAGCAGTACTGAAAAATAAAGGCAATACCGCAAGCTTATTCGGAAATCAAATTTCGGCTCGGCCGGCGCCTTTGCCTGACAAAACAACTGAATTTTGAAAATTGATCTCCATGCACTGCGAAGCGGCAGGATACCGATAAGTTCTTAGGTATCCTGCCGCTGATTTTTGCATACATTATAATGTCACATCATACCTCTTGCATGTTTCCATGCAAGTATTCTGAATGCTGTACGGTTTATCTGGTCTTCGGTTATCTTGCCGCTTTGTACAGCGGCCTTTATTGAGCTGAGCGAGCTTTCGGTCATGCTGCTGTTGATTATCAGTATATCGTTACCTGCCATAACGGCGGCTACAGCAGGAGATTCGCTTCCGGTGTATTTGCTTATTGCGCCCATTGCAAGATCATCGGTGATTATCAGTCCGGTAAAGCCCATATCCTCACGCAGATACTTATGGACATTTTCGGAAAGTGATGCCGGCTTTTCCTCATCAAGGCAGTTTACGATATTGTGGCTGACCATTACAAGATGCGCGCCTGCTTTTATGCCTGCTTCAAATGGTATGAGATCATTCTTTTTAAGATCGTCAAGGGTACGCGTGTCTACAGAAGAGCTGTTATGAGTATCTCTGTTGCTGCCGTAACCGGGGAAGTGCTTGAGTGTTACCGAAACTCCCCTTTTCTGACTGAGCTCTGTTACTATCTTTACATATTCAGCGGTAGTCTTGGTGTCCTCTCCCAATGAGCGTGAATACATGAAGTCGCTTTTGTTCGTTGAAATATCACACACAGGAGCAAGATTGACGTCAATGCCAAGCTCGTGAAGAAGTGTAGCCTTTTCGTCTGCGTCAGACTGTATATAAGCCATGCCGCCGTTTTTGTAAAGCTCTCTCGGTGACATGAACTCGTGGGGGCTTAGCTCTTTCTTAGAACTGATGCGTACAACATCACCGCCCTCTTCGTCAACGGCAATGCACAGCGGTATCTTCTGTGATATGACCAACGAAGAGATCTGGGATATCACCTGATCCTTGCTCTTATATGCAAAATCGTTGCTGAAAAGCAGAAAGCCGCCTATGTGGTTTTCTCTTGCAAATTCGATTTCGTCCTCAGCAGGCAGCGAGGATAAGATCATCTGCCCGATCTTTTCGTCAAGCGTCATTGTTGAAAGGTAGCGGTAAGCGTCAACGTAGTAATCGGAGAAAATACCGTCATCGCAGTATTCCGGCGGCACATCGAACATCGGGTTAACGGAAACCTGAGATACTTCGGATGACTGCTGAACTGACGGTTCTTCGGATGCCTTTGATTCTTTTTCTGAGGCGGCCGAGGAAGTACTCGGGTGCCAGACAGAGCTTTCGGATTTTGAGGTTTCCGACACGGAGGTATTCTCAGAAGCTTTGGCAGTAACTTTTTTGGGGTCAACACGCTCACTTTTGCAGGCAGCTGATGACAATATTACCGCACTCAGGGCAAACAGGGCAATGGCACTTCTTATCCTTGTTTTTTTAGTGTTCATTATTGATTCTCCTTGCTTGTGTTATCAAAAATTGAATCAGTCAGTTTCAGACCAAGCTGTATTACAGCTTCTCTTGCAGACTTTACGTATCTGTCTGATACCTGATCGGGCGTGTGGCAGTCAGAGCCGACAATGACTTTAATATCTGCCCTTGCAGCCATGCTCCAGAAGAACGGATGAGGGTAAGGATATCTCATTCCGTCAGGATACATCCGCCTTTCCCGGCGGTGGCCGTTGGCGTTATATTCCAGGATAATATTATTTTTTGCAGCGCATTCAACTATCATCCGGCAGGCTTTTTCTGCATTGCCGTCAATAGGAAGGTCGTTAATGAACATTATATCCGGATGTGCCGCAAATCTGAAAAGACCTGTTTCCATTCCCATGCAGAGGTTTTCGGCGTACTCAAGAAAGTCCTCGGTTGAATTTGCAAAGAATATGTTTTTTATTTCGCCGCTGCGTGAATGATAGGTATGCTCGCCAAGAGCCAAATAATCAAGCTTTCTTTCTCCGATAAGGTACCTGTAGTAATCGGTGTATTCGGGATAGTATTCTATTTCCAGCCCCTTGAAAAGCTCTATCCGGTCACGGTACTTTATTTTGAGACGGTCGATCGTGTCAAGATAATCAGTAAGCTCATTGTAATCCATTCTCAGCCCGAAGTCGTGGTCAGGAAAGGGACCGTGATCTGAGAAGCCAAGCTGATCGAGCCCGCAGTTTATCGCAGAAATAACGTAATCTTCTTCTGTACCGAAAGCATGGCGGCACCTGTATGTATGCGTATGGAAATTACTTGCCAAGAATATTCCTCCTGAAAACTCTTATAAGTGCATTTTACCATATTATATAATAAAATACAAGTTACAGGAATGTATATTAAATTTTGCTCTGCGCCGAATTGGCACCGGCAGATCAAATTCAGCGGTTTTAGGAAGGGGGTCCGGGGGAGAACCCTTTTTCCGCCGGAAAAGGGTTTCCCCCGTGTAAACTGCCGGTCAAAATTGATTTCCGTGGGCGGGCTTTGTGCCGGTGTTTACATTTTTGAAAAAATGTGCTATAACTATATCAGATATTACGGATGGGGGAATATAAATGCTAAAGGAAAAAACTATAGTTGTCGGTGTTACCGGCGGAATTGCAGCATATAAATCGGCACAGCTTGTTTCCGACCTTGTGAAGGAGGGCTGTGATGTCCATACTGTGATGACTAGGAACGCATTAAACTTTATAAATCCGATCACCTTTGAAACTCTTACAGGACATAAATGCCTGACAGATACTTTTGACAGAAATTTTCAGTTCAATGTGGAGCACGTTGCACTCTCCCAGCGGGCGGATGCCTTTCTTGTCGCACCGGCAACTGCTGACCTGATCGGCAAAGCGTCAAACGGCATTGCGGATGATATGCTCAGCACTATGCTTCTGGCGGCAAACTGCCCTTTGATCATCGCGCCTGCAATGAATACCTATATGTATGAGAACAGCATCGTTCAGGAAAATCTGCAAAAGCTCAGGCGACACGGCTTTATTATAGTAGAACCGGCAGTAGGACGTCTTGCCTGCAAGGATGTTGGCAAGGGCAAGCTTCCGGATATTCCCGTGCTTATCGAAAGCCTTCGTGCGGTATTTGAAGAAAAACAGGATCTGAGCGGGATCAGGCTGCTTGTGAGTGCAGGGCCGACGATTGAGGCGATTGATCCGGTGAGATATATTACAAATCATTCCTCCGGCAAGATGGGCTATGCAATAGCTGAAGCCGCAGCAAAGCGCGGTGCAGAGGTATGCCTTGTCAGCGGGCAGGTCGCACTTGATGCTCCGTGCGGTGTAGAAC
Organism: uncultured Ruminococcus sp.; assembly: GCA_902802105.1. Classification (GTDB taxonomy): domain Bacteria; phylum Bacillota; class Clostridia; order Oscillospirales; family Acutalibacteraceae; genus UBA1213. Next base: position 32,216 of record CADCKR010000003.1, on the reverse strand, counting down.
GCATAAGCATAAGATCGGCTGAGGATATGTTTAATGCTATATCGGAAAGACTGCCTGACGCCGACATACTTATTATGGCTGCTGCTGTAGCTGATTATACTCCTGTTGTATATGCAGACCAGAAGATAAAGAAAAAAGACGGTGAAATGACGATCGAACTCAAACGCACAAAGGATATTCTGAAATATGCGGGAGAAAATAAGAAAGAGGGACAGATCATCTGCGGGTTCTCTATGGAAACGGAAAACCTGATAGAAAATTCCCGTAAAAAGCTTCTTTCCAAAAATTGCGATATTATTGCAGCCAACAGCATAAGCGAAAGCGGTGCAGGCTTCAAGACAGACACAAACCGCATTACCCTTATCTCAAAGGACAGAATAAGGGAGCTTTCACTTATGTCAAAGCTTGAAGCAGCTGATATACTGCTTGACGAAATAGCATCCATGAGGAAAAAATAACGGCTCAAAAAACAAGTCATACTTCTGCAAGGAAATGGCTTGTTTCTTTGCGTAATACTAATTCCTGACCGAAAAAATTGTCTGCTTTTTGTTAGGTATTAGTATAAGCAGGCTGTCTTGAAAAAAATCAAGGTAAGATGAATATACTTAAAAAAGTTTAAGCTAAAATTAAAAGAATGTTATCACATAAACTGAAAAAGTGGTTTATAATATAATCATCAAAGGAAAACAAACTAAAATACAGATCATATATTATGGAGGTACTTATTATGGAAGACAAAAGATTCAACGGCGAGCAGCTCAGAAATGATGACTATAACGACAACTATTACGAGGACACAAGCTCAGCTGATAATGCTGAAGCATTGGAGCACGACATGGAATATAACGACATAAGCAGTGACTTTAAAGAGGAATCCGCTCAGTCATTTGACCAGACCATCAGCAATGAAGAGCCTGCATATTCAGGGCATAGCGCGAAAGCGCCGGAGGTAGTATATCACAGCGGCGGCGATCAGGTCTACAGCTACGAGAAATACAAAGCTCAGTTCTCAGCTCAGGAGCATTCACCTAAGTCTGCTGCAAAGAAAAAGTCCGGCAGCGGCAAAAAGGCAGCGCTCATTGCCTGCAGCCTTGCTCTTGCAATGGGACTTGGCTTCGGCGGCGGTATACTCGGCGCATCGTTGGTAAGACCCGGTACGGAAACTACTGTAGTAACTAAGTCAAGCGAGAGCAAGACAGTAGAGGCTACAAAATCCAACGGCGAGAAATCAGACCTCAAGATCGTAGAATCCTCAAATCAGACCAAGACCGGCGGCAATTCCATTCAGGATGTTGTCAAGCAGGTAAAGGACAGCGTGGTTGAGATCACGACTGAGTCTACATCATACAGCAGCTTCTACGGACAGTATGTTGTACAGGGCGCAGGAAGCGGCGTTATCATTTCCGAGGACGGTTATATCATTACTAATCATCACGTTATCGAGGATGCTTCGGATATTACCGTAACACTTACAGACGGCAATGACTATAAAGCCAAGGTCATAGGTTATGACGAAACACTTGATATCGCACTCCTGAAAATCGAGGCAAGCGGTCTTACTGTAGCTGCGTTCGGTTCATCTGCCGATCTTGAGGTAGGCGAGACAGCGATCGTTATCGGAAACCCGCTCGGCAAGCTTGGCGGCAGTGTTACGGCAGGCATAATCAGCTCAACAAAGAGAAATGTAAAGATAGACGGTCAGTATAAAGAGCTTCTCCAGACAGATGCCGCTATCAATCCGGGCAACTCCGGCGGCGGTCTTTTTGACAGCAACGGCAATCTTGTGGGCATTATCGTAGCAAAGTCTTTGCAGACATCAAGCGGCGAGAATGTTGAGAGTATCGGCTATGCTATACCGATAGACAATGTAAAGAATATCCTTGGCGACCTTAAATCTACCGGTTATGTTACCGGCAGACCCTTCATCGGCATCAAGCCTGTAAACGTCACGGAGTCAAACAAGGCTCAGTACGGAGTTGAAAAAGAGGGCGTATATATCTATACTGTTTATGAAGGCACAGCGGCAGAGCAGGCCGGTCTTGTAGTGGGCGACCTCATTCTGAAATTTGACGGAACAGATATAAAGACTTCCGCAGACCTTACTACAGCCGTTCAGAAGAAGAAGGCAGGCGACAAGGTGCAGATGGTCATTTATCGTGACGGCGAAGAAAAGACTATTGAGATCACGCTCGGCGAGTCTGTTCCGGAAACAACAAACGACAAGCGCAACAGCAACGGCTTCAACGCTAACGGTTCAAACGGCTCCGGCAATTCAAACGGCAGCAGGAACGGTTACGATTATGGTTACGGCTACGATTACAGCGGCCGCGGCAATAACGGCTCCTACGGCGACATCTTCGACTATATATTCAACTGATAACAGTGATCATCAGGTTTTGGGAATAATATTAAACAGCTTACATCGCATTCATTTTTCATAATTTCTCCTCTGGACGGGCTGCACCATTTTGGTGCAGCCCGTTTCGTGCGTTACAAGGCCTGCGGTATGAGCAGACAAGAAGCGCACAAAAATACGGTATCCCGAAGAGGGATACCGTATTTAATGTGCGTTATGCAGAAATATCAGTTTGTGATAGTTCTCTCTGTTTCTTTATCAAAGATGTGGATCTTCTCAACGTCAAGAGCGATCTCAACAACTTCGCCTGCTTCTGCGGTAGATGAAGGATCAACACGGGCAACGCAGGATGTGCCTTCGATCGTGAGATAGAGATAGATCTCATTACCCATAAGCTCAGTGATCTCGACCTGTGCTTCGATAATGCTCTCTTCTGATCTCTCAAGGAATTCAGGCTCGTCATGTACGTCCTCAGGACGGATACCCATAACAACGTCCTTGCCTACGAAGTGAGAAAGAATGTTCTTCTTGTTCTTTGACTCAGGCAGCGGGATCGTGTAGCGGCCGAACTGGATACCGTAGTCATCACCTGATCTTACGATAGTAGCATCAATAAAGTTCATCTGAGGTGTGCCCATGAATCCGGCAACGAACTGGTTACAGGGTCTCTCATAAAGGTTCTGAGGAGTATCTACCTGCTGGATGAAGCCGTCCTTCATAACAACGATACGGTCAGCCATTGTCATAGCCTCTGTCTGGTCATGTGTAACGTAGATGAAGGTCGTGCCGAGTCTCTTATGAAGCTTTGAAATCTCAGTTCTCATGGCAGTTCTGAGCTTTGCGTCAAGGTTTGAAAGCGGCTCGTCAAGAAGGAATACCTTAGGATCACGAACGATTGCACGGCCAAGAGCAACACGCTGTCTCTGACCACCGGAGAGAGCCTTAGGTTTACGCTCGAGAAGATGAGCGATATCAAGTGATCTTGCAGCCTCTTCAACACGTCTTCTTATCTCCTCCGGGGGAGTCTTTCTGAGTTTAAGACCGAAAGCCATGTTGTCGAATACTGTCATGTGGGGATAAAGAGCGTAGTTCTGGAACACCATTGCGATATCTCTTTCCTTCGGAGAGATGTCGTTAGCAAGAACGTCGCCGATGTGAAGCTCGCCCTTGGAAATATCCTCAAGTCCTGCGATCATACGAAGAGTTGTTGACTTACCGCAGCCTGAAGGTCCAACGAAGATGATGAACTCTTTGTCGGCAATCTCAAGGTTGAAGTCACTAACAGCAACAACATTTCCGTCATAGATCTTGTAAACATTTTTTAATGATACACTTGCCATAATTATCCTCCTGAGTTCGCTATATTAAAAGCGTATTTGAAATCGATTTTCAACACTATTACTTTAACATATTTTTTCCAAAAATAAAAGACTTTTTTTTACTAAAATCTTAACCCTTGGTTTAGATATAATTCACATAAGACAAATTTGATAATATCAAATTGTGCACTATGTCCAGATGGGATATTATGGTATCCCGTGTTTTCGGCTTAAAATATCAATTATTTCCTGTTTGTTGAGATATCTTGCTTCACCCTGCCCAAGTGCTTCATCAAGGCAGACTTCTCCTATCCTGACTCTTTTGAGCGCAGTCACTTCGGCTCCTACGGCATGGAACATACGCTTTATCTGATGGAACTTGCCCTCACAGATCTCTACAAGCGCCGTTTTATTTCCGGTGAGCTTCATTTCGGCGGGCTGACACTCGATATCTCCTATGGTTATGCCCTTTGCAAAGGCGGCTGCGTCATCATTTGTCAGATCACGGTCGCACTGTACTTCATAGAGCTTATAGACATGGCTTTTCGGGGAAAGCATTTTGTGTGCAAGCTCTCCGTCGTTTGTGATAAGTATGAAGCCGACCGTGTCCTTGTCGAGACGTCCTGCGGGGAAGAGACCGCGGCGCTTCATATCGGCAGGCAGAAGGTCTATAACGGTTTTTGCGTGTTTGTCGCTGCTTGCCGAAAGCACACCTGCGGGCTTGTTCATCATTATGTATACGAAGCGGCTGAATTCAACTGTCTTGCCGCTGACCGTGAATACGGTCGTTTCGGGGTCGTATTTTTCTTCGGGACGCATGACACGTTTGCCGTCTGCAAGTATGAGTCCGCTGCGTATCATGCGTTTTATCTCGCTTCTTGCTGCTATATTTTGTGAAGAAAGTATCTTGTCGATCCTGTCAAGAGCCATAGTATCACCATATATAAATAGTTTCTTCGCTATTATACTAATTCCTGATAAAAAGCAAACCTAAGTCTTCTTTTTGTTAGGTATTAGTATTATAGCACAGGCAGCGGGAAAACACAAACATTTTTGCAGCTTACGGCATATTATGGACGAGGAGGGATGAAAATGGAAACCATTATCTACACTGTGCAAAAGGGCGATACACTGTTTGATATCGCTCACCGTTTCGGAACTACCGTCAGCATCATAACAAGATACAACGGCATAATCGAGCCGGACATGATATATCCGGGGCAGATACTCAGGATACCTGTTTCGGAGATACCGTGCATGAAAAAGAGCTGCAAGCCTGTTATTGAGTATATTGTTAAAAAGGGCGATACTCTTGCGGATATTGCCATACGCTTTGGATCCGGTATTTCCGGCATTGCCGAGCTGAACGGCATTTCCGATCCGGACGTTATAAAAGAAGGTCAGGTACTGAAAATTCCCGCAGCAAAGGAAAGCGGCAAGGATTATACGATCCTGAAGGGCGACACTCTTGCGGAGATAGCCAAAAAGAAGAATGTCACGGCAGAGCAGCTTGCAGATGCAAATAATATCGCCGACCCTGACAGCATTACTGCGGGAGAGAAGCTGAAGATACCTGAGAAGAACGAAGCGGAGAAGGTCATTCCTGATGAGGATGAAAGCTCCGAGGAGCCGATCGAATATCTTGTAAAGAACGGCGATAGTCTGTGGAAGATAGCGAAGGAATACGGCGTAAGCGTTGCATATCTTATCAATATGAACCGCCTTTCATGTCCGGACAGACTTATGGAGGGACAGATAATTCTTATCAGATGATGTCATAAGGAATTTCTATACAATACGATGAAAAAACAGACGGCGGATCTGCGGCGCTGTTTTTGAGGGGCGCTGCACTAAAAGAATAATTGCGCGCAGAAGAAGGTATATAAGGCAGCAAAACAGGAGCTTTATAAGAATGTCTGCGGTTTTGCTGCCGGAAATGCTTATAGGCTTTGCAAGCAGACACGGTATTGATGCACAGATAACTGGCAGAAATACATCGTCAAGTAGCCGCAGGCGGAAATCGGTTATTTTTACAAGCCGCATAAGGCTCATAAGTGTATTGAGCAGCTCACTGACAATTATGACAACGACCACTCCGTATATTCCCATGAAAGGAAGCAATACAACAGTGAGCAGCACACGTATGACGGAATCTATCGTGTTGAATATAAAATAGCTCGTCTGTTCGTTAAGCCCTTTTAGTATGCTGTCAACCACCGAATCAAGATACATAAACGGGATAACGGGCGCAAGCACAGACAAAAAATATCCCGATTCACTGCTTTTGAAAAGCAGCTCACACAGCGGCACACCAAAAAAGACAAATATGACCGTTACGGGGATGGAATATCTGAGCGACGCCGATACCATTTTTTCGGTTATGCGCCTTACCGCTGCTTTGTGCCCGCATACACGTTCTTCTGTTACCTCGGATATTATAAGCGCGGCAAACGGCAGTACAAGAACCGAAGGAAAGGTAAGTACAGGCAGCGTCATTCCGCAGATAATGCCATATTGAGAGAGCGCTGCTGTACGGGAAAGTCCGCTGTGCTGCAAACCGAGAGGAATAAGAGCATTTTCGGCGGCAGACAGACCGCAGCGCAGGCAGGCATTTGCGGTTACGGGCAGAAATACAGGCATAAGATGACGCATAAGCCCGTTGGTGCGTTCGGGGATTATTCCTGTGCGTTTTATGTCTGCATGGTAACATATCAGCGAATAGACAAATGACAGCACCTCTGCTCCGGTAGTGCCTGCAACAGTAAGCATACAGGCCTGCTCAAGACTTTCCGGACGGTATAGCGAGAACAAAACGATAAATGTTCCCATTTCGATAAGCTGTTCTATAAGCTGCTCACCGGAGGTCTGCAGTGTTTTTTTGCGGGCAAGGAAGTATCCGCGCACACAGGCGGAAACCGCTAAAAACGGCAGTGACGGCGAAAGCAGCATAAGCGCAGATACAGCCCGCTTGTCATGCAGGGCATAGCAGGATATGGGTACAGCGCCTGCAAGCATCAGGGCTCCGAGCATTGTTCCGAGCAGGAACGAAAAAATCATGCAGCGTTCAACGGAAAAACGAGCCTTTCCTTCGTGTCCCTGTGCGCAAAGCTCAGAGAAAACTCTTGTAGCGCAGAGTGAAACGCCTGTTGAGGCGACTGCTGCAAAAACAAGATATACGCTCAGCACAAGCTGATAAAGTCCCACGCCCTGTGTTCCGAGCCTGTCTGTAAGAAAGACCCTGAACGTCATGGACATGGTTCTTATCGTCAGTGCCGAAGCTGCCATTATAATACCGTTTTTTATAAAAAGCTGTCTGCGGATAATATTACCTCCATTTATATATAATTGATTGACTAAATCAAAATGATAATATACAATAATATACAGATAAAAACAATAAAAAGTGAGATGATGAAATGTTCCGTCTAAGAAGATTCCTGAAGGACTACAAGCTGCAGCTGATCATCGGCCCGATATGCAAGCTCATCGAGGCTGTTTTTGAGCTGTTCATTCCTGTGATAACCGCCGATATTATTGATAACGGCGTCAGGAACAACGATGTAGGCTATGTCATTCAGAAGGGTGGACTGATGGTGCTGCTTGGCGCACTTGGACTTGGATTTGCTCTTGTGTGCCAAAAATCCGCTTCGGTAGCATCGCAGGGCTTCGGCACAAAGGTGAGGAGCGCTATGTTCAGGCACATAAACACATTGTCGCACAATGAGCTGGACAAGCTTGGCACACCGTCGCTTATAACGAGGCTGACCAATGATGTCAACCGCCTGCAGCTTGCGGTAGCTATGCTTATCAGACTTGTGATACGTGCGCCGTTCCTTGTCATAGGTGCGCTTATCATGGCTATGACTATTGATATGAAGCTGTCGCTCATATTTTTCGGCGCGGCTCTGCTGATAGGCCTTGTGCTTTTTATAGTGATGACACGTTCGGTGCCGTTCTATAAAAAGATACAGAAAAAGCTTGACACTGTTTCGCTGATATCGCGTGAGAATCTCTCCGGAAACAGAGTTATCAGGGCATTCAGCCGTCAGGAGGACGATCAGCAGCGCTTTGACGAATGCAATGACGAGCTTGCAAAAACGGCAGTTACGGCAGGAAGGCTTTCGGCTCTGCTCAATCCGCTTACATACGTTATCGCTCAGGCGGCTATAATTGCAATAGTCTGGTTCGGAGCGGGCTTCGTCTTTACCGGCGAGCTTAAAACAGGTGAGATAATCGCTCTGGTAAACTATATGACGCAGATACTTCTTGCTATGATAGTAGTATCAAATCTGGTGGTAATATTTACGAATGCATCAGCCTCTGCGGCAAGAGTGAACGAGGTATTCGACACAAAGCCGTCGGTCGTCGAAAAAGAAAACGCCGGCGCTGAGGAGGTCAGTGATGCTCCCTGCGTGGAATTCAGGGATGTTTCGTTCGGATATTCTGGCAGCGGCTATGCACTCAGGAATATCAGCTTCAAACTGAAAAAGGGCTCAACTATAGGCATAATCGGCGGTACGGGCGCAGGCAAGAGTACGCTTGTGAACCTTATACCGAGATTCTATGATGCCTCGGAGGGCATGATACTTGTAGACGGCGTTGATGTAAGGGATTATACCTTTACGCAGCTCAGGAGCAAGATAGGCATAGTTCCGCAGAAAGCAGAGCTTTTTTCGGGTACTATAAAGGATAATCTCCGCTTCGGAAAAAGGGACGCAGCGGACTCTGATATAGAAAGAGCGCTGAAAATATCCCAGTCCTATGAGTTTGTCAGCAAGATGCCCGAAAAGACGAACAAGCAGATAACGGCCGGAGGAAAAAATCTTTCCGGCGGTCAAAGGCAAAGGCTTACCATTGCAAGAGCGCTTGTCGGGCGTCCCGAAATACTGATACTTGATGACAGCGCAAGCGCGCTGGATTTTGCCACTGACGCAGCGCTGAGAAAGGCACTGCACGATGAGACCGCAGGAATGACTGTTATCATGGTATCTCAGCGTGTAGGCACAGTGCGCTATGCGGATCAGATCATTGTTCTTGACGGCGGTGAGCTTTCGGGCATAGGCACACATAACGAGCTGTTCAGAAATTGCAGCGTTTATCGTGAGATATGTCTCTCACAGCTTAAAGCAGAGGAGGTCGAAAACTGATGTCAAAGAAGAAAAAGACCGGATCTCAGAAAAAAACTCTGCGCAGGATATTGAAATATGCTTCACCTTACAGGAAAAGCCTGATCTTTGCAATGATATTTGCAGTTCTGTATGTAGTGCTCACGCTTACTGCGCCCGTACTTATCGGCAAGGCTATCGACTGCGCGGTATCAGAAGGAAATGTCGATTTCGATTCGATAATCCAGCTCCTGATGATGACAGGCGCCACAGTTATGGGCTGCGCGGTGTTCCAATGGCTTATGAGCCTGTTTATAAATTCTGTCAGCTACTTTACGATAAGGGATATCCGCAGCGATATTTTCAGCAAATTCAATTCTGTTCCGCTTAAATACATAGACGTTCATCCTCACGGCGATCTGATAAGCCGGATCATCAACGATACCGAAAGCATAGGCGACGGTCTGCTTCAGGGCATAACACAGCTCTTTTCAGGCGCTGTCATGATAATTTGTACGCTTGCTTTTATGATAATGCTCAATTTTGTTATAGCTATCGTGGTAGTTATAATAACTCCGCTTTCAATGTTTGTGGCGGCTTTTATCACAAGACTTTCGCAGAAGCAGTTCCGTGAGCAGTCGAAAACTCAGGGAGAGCTGAGCGCATACGTTGACGAATATGTAGGTCAGCAGAAGCTTGTAAAGGCCTTTGGCTATGAGGACGAGGCTCAGGAGGGCTTTGACGAGATCAATGAGCGCCTTCTTGTATGCGGAAAGAAATCGCAGTTCTATTCATCGCTTGCAAATCCGAGTACACGCTTTGTAAACGGACTTGTTACAACTGCCGTATGCATAACCGGCGCGATAAGCGTTATCAACGGTTCTCTTACAGTCGGTCAGATAGCCGCTTTCATAACTTATGCAAATCAGTACACAAAGCCGTTCAATGAGGTAACGGGAGTTATACCTCAGCTTCAGTCGGCTCTTGCGGGCGCAGACAGGGTCTTTGAGGTGCTGGATACACTCGATCAGCTTCCCGATCCGGAGAAGCCTGTAACTGCCGAAGGCTGCAAGGGAAAGATAGACATAGAAAAGATCAGCTTTTCCTATTCGCCGGATAAGCCGCTTATCACCGATTTCGAGCTTCATGTAAAGGCAGGCAGCAGGATAGCCATTGTAGGGCCGACCGGCTGCGGCAAGACGACATTCATAAACCTGCTTATGCGTTTCTATGACGTTACAAAGGGCGATATCCGCATAGACGGAAAGAGTATATATGATATGAAGCGCGACGACCTGCGGGCGCTATATGGAATGGTTTTGCAGGAGAGCTGGCTTTATAATGCATCTGTCCGTGACAACATTGCCTACGGCAAGCCGGATGCAGGTCTTGATGAGGTAAAGGCGGCGGCAAAAAAAGCGTTTATCAACAGATTTATTGAGCGTATGCCCGACGGCTATGATACTGTAATAACCGAGGAAGGAGCAAATCTTTCACAAGGACAGCGGCAGCTCATGTGCATTGCAAGGGTAATGCTTTGCGACCCGCCGATGCTTATACTTGACGAAGCGACAAGCAGCATTGATACCCGTACCGAATTAAAGATACAGGAAGCCTTCAACAACATGATGAAGGGCAGGACAAGCTTCATCGTAGCGCACAGACTTTCTACTATAAAGGAAGCGGACGTTATACTTGTGATGAAGGACGGCAGCATAATCGAGCAGGGAAACCACAGCGAGCTTATGGCAAAGGGCGGCTTCTATCACGACCTGTACAATTCTCAGTTTGCGTCAACCAAATGAACAGCGGATCTTTAACCGTCAGATATAAAACACGGTTTTCTGGGGTGCGTGTGTCCGGCGGATATCTCTGACAGGCAGAAGTACCGACCGAGCCGGCAGGCGATACCCGTAAGCACCTGACATAAAACAAACAAAAATCTCCCTTAGCCGCAGCGGACTAAGGGAGTTGATTTTTTATTACAGGTTTGCCGGAATTACTTTATCTCGCGTACCCAGCCGAACTTGTCCTCAATGCGTCCCATCTGGATGCCGGTGAGTGTGTCATAAAGCTTCTGAGTAACAGGACCCATCTTTTCCATACCGGCAGGGAAGCAGATCTCCTTGCCGTGGTCGTAGATCTTGCCGACAGGTGAGATAACTGCAGCAGTGCCGCAAAGACCGCACTCTGCGAAATCCTTGACCTCATCGAAGTAAACCTCACGCTCCTCGACCTCAAGACCAAGATATTCCTTGGCAACGATCATGAGCGAACGTCTTGTGATAGAAGGCAGGATGCTGTCTGACTTAGGAGTAACGACCTTGTTATCCTTTGTAACGAACAGGAAGTTAGCGCCGCCTGTCTCCTCGACCTTTGTTCTGGTAGCAGCGTCAAGGTACATATTCTCGTCAAAGCCCTCCTTGTGAGCTGTAACGATAGCATGAAGGCTCATAGCATAGTTAAGGCCTGCCTTGATGAAGCCTGTGCCGTGAGGAGCTGCACGGTCGAAGTCGCTTACCTTGATGGTGATGGGCTTTGCGCCGCCCTTGAAGTAGGGGCCGACAGGTGTGCAGAAGATCCTGAACTGGAACTCATCAGCAGGCTTAACGCCGATGACAGGGTTGATACCGAACATGAACGGACGCAGATACAGAGTAGCGCCTGTGCCATAGGGAGGAACGAAAGCCTTGTTTGCACGTACTACCTGATCTACAGCGTCAATGAACTTGTCCTCGGGGAACACAGGCATCTCCATTCTTCTTGAAGAATTTGCGAGACGCTCAGCGTTGAGGTCAGGACGGAATACGACTGTCTTGCCGTTTTCGGTGGTGTAAGCCTTGAGTCCCTCGAATATGGACTGTGAATACTGGAGAACGCAGGCACATTCGCTCATTGTGATCATATCGTCATCAATGAGAGCGCCCTCATCCCATGCACCGTCTTTATAGCTGGAAACAAATCTTTTGTCGGTCTTTATGTAGCCGAAGCTGAGATTTGACCAGTCGATATTTTTCTTATCCATAATAAGACATCCTTTCGCAGAAAAATTAACAGATATATTATATCCCTAAAATCATATCATGTCAATGATAAATGCAGGACAGGAAACTAAAAATTGCAAATTTTGCTTTATCATGCATTGGGGTCGTAGTTGTCTGTGATCGTCTGTCCCTGAGCCTGTGTGAGCAGATCGGGAAGGCCGTATGAGTTATTGCCGAATGCCGAGAAAACGCACATTGTAAAGAGCACATCGGTCATGCCCAGCTGGTTGATGAAATCAACGAGATTGAGGTTGAAATATCTCATATCAATGATGTATATTTCCTCGAATGAATTTGTCAGATTGCTCGGAATAGCATTGCCGTAGCTGTCCTTGACGATAAGGAGCTTTCTGCCGTTCTTTACGTTGGTGCGGATCTTTACGATCTGCTCGTCACCGCCGAAGAAGGTGAGATAAGCGTTTGACTGCGGGTCGCCTACCTGCTTGAAGTAGGAGCCTGTGTAGTCATAGTTGAAGCTTGTATCATAGAAATCGTTCTTGCACTGGTCGTAGTTGTCGGGAATGTAGTAGGTAAAGTCTTCGGGGTCGTTCTTGATGTTGATATCCTGAGAGAATGCATACATCGTGCCGACAAAATCGCTGATAGTTTCGGCCTTGAAGGTGCTGATATCCTTGAAATCGACTCCTGCGGCATTTGCGAAGGTCTGAGCTGCATAGTAAGCGCCGAGCGGCATCCAGTGGTGGTCTGTGCGGCAGTAGATGCTTTCTTCGGTATGCTGACCGAGCGTGGAAACTATATCAACAGCGGTTATGCCATCGCTGAGCCTTGCGGAAATATTATCGTCAATGTATTCCTTCTGGTCGGCAGTATAATCCTCGTAGTTTGAGGGAATGTAATACTGACAGGCGAGCGGAGCTATCATTGAATATATCCTGATGCTGCTGTCAAGCTTTGTGCGGAGCGTGTTGAGCGTATCAACATAAGCGTCGCCTGAACCGCCGCCGAACATTTCCATGCCTCTGTAATGACCGTCCTGATTTACCACTATGACACCGTTTTCAACGGTATATTCCGCATCAAGCTCTCTGTAGTTCTTGCCTGTGATATTTTCCGATGAGCTTTCCGCAGTGCTTTCTACGGACTGTTCGTCTGAGTCAGATTCTTTTTCTGATACCTGTGTGCTTGATTCATCGCCTTTATCGGCTGCTGACACCGAAGCAGGAGATGATGAAGTGCTGCCGCCGTTATTGCCGCAGCCTGCGACTATACAAGTGCAGAGGAGGGCAGCAACAAGGACAGTTGCGATTTTTTTCATATTATTACCTCACTTTATTTTCTTTTTCATTTCCTTTTGTTCAAACGAGCGCGCCGTAATGTGTAAAAATTTCCATTCGACCATATCATTATACACTTGATGAAATTTAGTGTCAACGATAAAGTGTTAATATTTATTTACGATATTGTTACAATATAAAAGACCCGCCGGCATAATGCGGCGGGTTGGAAAGCAGGTTTTCTGCTCAGAATTTTATTTTCTCGCTGATGTAGTCGGTAAGCTTGTCGATAGCCACACGCTCCTGCTCCATAGTATCACGGTCACGTACTGTTACACAGCCGTCCTCAAGGCTGTCAAAGTCGTATGTGATGCAGAAGGGGGTGCCTATTTCGTCCTGACGGCGGTAACGCTTGCCGATGGAGCCGGCATCGTCAAAGTCTACCATAAAGCTGCCGGAGAGCATTGAGCATACTTCATCAGCCTTCTCTGAAAGCTTCTTTGAAAGCGGGAGCACAGCAGCCTTGAACGGAGCAAGAGCCGGATGCAGATGGAGAACTACTCTTGTATCCTTTTCGTCGATCTGCTCCTCGTCATAGGCCTCGACCATAATTGCAAGGAACAGGCGCTCAACGCCAAGTGAAGGCTCGATGACATAAGGAACGTACTTTTCGTTTGTCTGCGGGTCAAAGTATTCAAGAGCTTTGCCGCTTGTCTTGATGTGCTGTGTAAGGTCATAGTCGGTTCTGTCGGCAACGCCCCAGAGCTCGCCCCAGCCGAACGGGAAGAGGTACTCAAAGTCGGTGGTAGCCTTGGAGTAGAAGCAAAGCTCCTCCGGGTCATGGTCGCGCAGTCTGAGGTTTTCCTCTTTGATATTGAGGGAATAGAGCCAGTCGCGGCAGAAGCTTCTCCAGTAGTTGAACCATTCAAGGTCTGTACCGGGCTTGCAGAAGAATTCAAGCTCCATCTGCTCAAACTCACGCACACGGAAGATGAAGTTGCCGGGGGTTATCTCGTTGCGGAATGACTTGCCTATCTGAGCCACGCCGAAGGGTACTTTTTTGCGGCTTGTTCTCTGGATATTTGCAAAGTTTACGAAAATGCCCTGAGCAGTTTCCGGACGGAGATAAAGCTCGTTCTTGCTGTCCTCGGTAACGCCCTGGAATGTCTTGAACATAAGGTTGAACTGTCTTATGTCGGTAAAGTTATGCTTGCCGCAGTTCGGGCAGGGAATAGCCTTCTCGCGGATATACTCGGTCATTTTCTCGTTGCTCCAGCCTGCCACGTTGGTACCGTCAAAGTCCTCTATCAGGTTATCGGCGCGGTGACGGGTCTTGCACTCCTTGCAGTCCATGAGCGGGTCGGAAAATCCGCCGAGATGACCGGAAGCCACCCATGTCTGCGGGTTCATAAGTATAGCGGCATCAAGCCCTACGTTGTATTTGTTTTCCTGTACAAACTTTTTGAGCCATGCCTGCTTGATGTTGTTTTTCAGCGCGCTGCCCAAGGGACCGTAATCCCATGTGTTGGCAAGACCGCCGTATATCTCTGAGCCGGGATATACAAAGCCTCTGCCCTTGCACAGAGCAACGATTTTTTCCATAGTTTTTTCCGTATTTTTCATTCTGATTCCTCCGATTGAAATTGGTACTCCTTATTTTATCATTCTTTTTCAAAAAGTGCAATACCTACTGTTGATGAAACCGAAAATCAATTTATCATTGCGGAGTTCAAAAATGTTAAAAGTGAAAAGTTAAAATAATTATTTAAAAAGTATTTAAATTGTGTGTCGTTTTATGTTATAATTAAAAAAACAAACTCAACCGAAAGGTCTGGTGAAAAAATGAAATATGATGCACAGGACTGTAAGCTTGTATTTTCTCAGAAGCTTACACCTACAATATATGATTTCAGGCTGCAAAACAGCGCCCTTGCGGCTGTCACAAAACCCGGTCAGTTCGTTCAGGTGCTTGTTCCGGGCAAAACTCTCAGACGTCCTATCTCTGTCTGCGATGTTGAGGGCGATACGATACGCCTTGTTTTTGAGGTAAGAGGCGAGGGTACGGCTATAATGGCGGAAACCAGAACAGGAGAAAGCATCAACATTATCGCTCCTCTTGGCAAGGGTTTTGATATCGACCCTGCCAAAAAGACCGCTTTTATAGGCGGCGGCATAGGCGTCCCTCCGATGCTCTACAGCGCAAAGCAGTGCGGCGCCAATGCGGTAGTTATAAACGGCTTCCGCAGCAAGGATGCAATGATACTTTCTGATGATTTCAAAAGCGCCGGATGCAGGCTTATCGTTGCTACGGATGACGGCAGCTTCGGAATACACGGCTTTGTTACTCAGCCGCTTGCTGAGGTCATAAAGGATGTTGAGATGATATGCGCCTGCGGTCCTACACCGATGCTGAGAAACATTTCAAAGCTTGCTGCCGAAAACGGAGTTCCTTGTCAGGTGTCGCTTGAACAGCGCATGGCCTGCGGAGTAGGCGCTTGTCTTGGCTGTGCGGTCGCAGTAAAAACAGAGGACGGTTCTGTTTTTTACAGGCACGTCTGCAAGGACGGCCCTGTATTCAATAGTGAGGAGGTTGCTTGGTAATGGCAGATCTTAGTGTAAATATTGCCGGCGTACATTTTAAAAATCCTATCATCGCCGCATCGGGTACTATAGGCTTCGGACATGAATACAGTGAGTTTTACCCGCTGTCTGTTTTCGGCGGCATCTCATGCAAGGGTACGACACTGAAGGAAAGACCGGGTAATCCTCCGCCGAGAATAGCCGAAACTCCTATGGGTATGCTTAATGCCGTTGGCCTGCAGAATCCCGGTGTAGAGCATTTCATCAAAGAGGATCTTCCGTGGCTCAAAAAGCAGGACACTGTAGCCATTGCAAATGTAGCCGGCAGCACCCGTGAGGATTACTGCCGGATGGCAGAGATCCTTTCAGAAACGGATATTGACATGATCGAGCTGAATATTTCCTGTCCGAATGTCAAGGAGGGCGGCGTACAGTTCGGTACATCGTGCGAAAGTGTTGCCGCAATAACCAAGGCGGTCAGGGCATACTGCAAAAAACCGCTTATAATCAAGCTTTCACCGAATGTGTCGGATATAGCGTCCATCGCAAAGGCCGCCGAGAGTGAGGGCGCCGATGCGGTATCTCTTATAAACACGCTTACCGGAATGAGGATAGACATAAACACAAGGCGTCCGATAATTAAAAATATTACCGGAGGAATGTCGGGGCCGGCCGTATTTCCTGTTGCTGTACGAATGGTATGGCAGGTAAAAAATGCTGTCGGCATACCTGTTATCGGCATGGGCGGCGTTACAACATGGAAGGACGCCGTTGAGATGATGATGGCAGGCGCCGATGCCTTACAGATAGGTACTGCGCTTTTTACAGACCCGTATTCGCCCGTGAAGATAGCCAAGGGGCTGAACGACTATCTTGATGCTCACGGCATGAGCTCTGTCACCGAGCTTACGCATACCGTTATAACAGACTGATAAAGAAAGGCTGTTATAAAAGGAGAAAGGAAGTATCGAATAATGACAAAAATGATAATCGTCCGTCATTGTCAGGCGGAGGGTAATCTGAAACGTTTTTTTCAGGGGACTATAGATTCCGATATCACGCCGGAGGGCGCCGCTCAGATAGCACAGGCAGCCGAGCTGCTCAGATCAGAGCCTATTGATGTTATATATTCCAGCCCGAAAATAAGGGCAGTTAAAACCGCAGAGGGCATAAACCTTTACCATGAGGTGGAGCTTCGCATAGACCCTGAAATTGTTGAAATTGATGCAGGCGAATGGGAGGGCGTGCTTTTGTCCGAGATCGAGAAGCTCTATCCGGAACAGTATGATAACTGGAGAAACCACCCTGAGATATTTCAGGCTCCCGGCGGCGAAAGCATGAAGCAGGTATATGACAGAGTGAAAAAAGCTGTTATCCGCATTGCCGATGAAAACAGGGGAAAAACTGTCTGCGTAGTGTCACACGGATGTGCTATAAAGAATATTATGTGCTTTCTTCACGGCTGGGAGGTCGATAATATCAGGGAAGTGCCCATAGGCAAGAACACCTCTGTAAATGTTGTCACCTTCAATGATAAGCTTGAGCCGACCATCCTGATAGAGGATTACGAGGATCATCTCAGGGACGCTGAGGGCTGGAGCTTCTGACGGAGGTGCTCTATGATAATAATGTCTGTTGATTACGGCAGGGTGCGTACAGGCGTGGCAGTATGTGACAGGGATGAAATAATCGCTTCTCCCGCAGCTGTCATAAAGGAGATAAGGATGGACGTGCTTGCGGAAAAAATCGCGGTTCTGAGTGCAGAAAGACACGCAGAAAGCATCGTTCTTGGTCTGCCGAGGAACATGGACGGCACAGAGGGAGAAAGTGCGAAGAATGTCAGGGTGTTTGCGGATATCCTGCATGAAAAGACAGGACTTCCCGTTGTATTGCAGGACGAAAGATGCACTACCGTTACAGCTCACGGATATCTTAATGAAACAAATACAAGGGGCAAAAAACGCAAGGCTGTTGTTGACAGCGTTGCGGCAGTGATAATCCTTGAAGACTATCTTAGATACAGGAGGAATGGCCTATGAGCGTTCATCCGAGCCAGAAGCTGACGATCGGTGAATTGTTCGTTTCTATGGCTGTTGGATTGATCCTATATTTAATTCCGGGTGATATGAGAAATCAGGTGAACTCTGAGTGGATTTCAGAGATCTCGGTATTTCTGACTGTCTTTGCGGTAAGCGCGGTATTTTTTCTTATAATAAAGCGTTATGAAGCAATGGGCGCAGCGCTGCTCACAAATTCGGTCATCACCGTAGGCGCGTTTGGCTTTTCGATAATAAACGGCATTATCTCAAAGGGCGATGAATTCTGGCCGACAATATCCATATATCAGCTCTCAACAATGTTTATTATATGGATCGTTCCTTTCCTGTTTACGGTCATTGTGCGTATGTCGATAAATGACCACCGCGACACGGACGACAGCAGGATGGGTTTTGCAAGGTTCCTTTCGCTTAGTCTGAGGGCACTTATGATGATATACATAATGGTTATCATCTTTGTGGAGATAATCCCGATAGCGCCCGACATGATAAACAACCGCAGCATTCTGTATATACCGTTTTCACGCTTTCAGGAATGCTTTGAAAATGCTTTTGAGTGGGGCATACGCTATATGCTGTGGAACGGTCTGATACTTATGCCTCTGAGCTTCAGCCTTATGATACTCAACCATAGGATACGCTGGTGGCACGCACTGTTTATTTCGTTTGCGGCAGGCCTTACAATAGAGATATTCCAGTTTGCGCTTAACACAGGTACAGTCTATGTGGACGATCTTCTGCTCTACATAGTCGGAGGAATAATCGGCGTTGTATTGAAGTGGCTGATCGACCGTATCCGTTTCCGCATAACAAAAGGGCAGGAGAAGCATATGCTCAGTCTGGAATATACTCCCGTAAATGCCGGAAATGACACATTAGAGGTATATGAGGAGGAAGAGCTTTCCAACGAGGAGCTTATTATTGAAGACTTTGACGAGGAGCTTGACAAGACTCTTGAAGAAGCAAAGCCTGTAGCATTTACAGGCTCCGACAAGCTGAACTGAATAATTTTGCAGATCGCCGTACTGATATGGTGCAGCGATCTGTTTTTTTTGTAATGTGAGTGTTGTATAATTCTTTTGAATGTGTTATGATATCATAAGGCAAATATGATTTGTGAAGGGAGGCTTTCCGGAGGTTGCTATCTTCGGCAGAAAACATGGAGAAAAATACAGGACGTGTAATAATAAGAGCATTTACGGTTATGCTGATAATATTGTCGGTGATGTGTGTTTGCGGGCTTGCCGGTGTCAGTGCGTTTGCATCGGAAACCGGCGGGGGAGCACAGGCGGTGCAGGAGGAAAAATATTTTTACTTTGAAAAGAAAGCGTTCTCCGTTTATGTAGGAGATAAGATGCGGCTTCCTCTGAAAGCTTCTCCGGAATATGGAAAGATAACTTATAAAAGCAGCAAGCCCGCTGTTATATATGTCAACAGCAAGGGAACTGTCACTGCAAAGGCAAAAGGTTCAGCCACGATAACTGCAATGCTTAAAAACGGTCAGTCTGTAAAGTGCGTTGTAAGAGCGGCTTTCCCGAAAACAAAGATAGTAATGAGCGATGCATCAATTAAGGTCGATGTAGGGCAGACAAAAACGATAGGTTTTTCGATACAGCCGGATGACGGAGCTGAACGGACGGTAACATGGAGCAGCAGTGATACGTCTGTTGCCGCAGTTGAGGACGGAGTTATTACAGGAAAAGCCAAGGGTACGGCAGTCATTACAGCCGCTTCAAAAAACTGTCAGGAAGCTAAGTGTACTGTTGAGGTAGAGGTGCCTGCCAAAAGGGTAACAGTCAAGGAACGTACAGTGCGTCTTACAGTGGGCGATGAATATATTATAAATGCAGCTGTGCTTCCGGCTGATGCTTCGGACAAAAGCCTTACATACAGGGTGAGCAATTCAAAGGCAGTAAGTGTTGACAGCAGCGGAAAGCTTAAAGCGCTGAGCAGGGGCGCATCATACGTGAGAGTGCTTACTGCCAATAATAAATCTGTGCTGATGACTTTCAAGGTATATGACCCGATACGCTCTGTTATCATTCCGAAAAGCATTACGCTCGGATGCGGGGAAACAGCGGCCGTTTCTGCTAAATTCAGGCCGTATTATGTAAAGGACAGCACACTTTCATGGGAAAGCAGTGACCCGGATGTTGCTGTTGTTGAAAACGGTACAATAAAGACCTTTGCTCAGGGAGAAGCTGTTATTACAGCAGCTGCATATAACGGGGTAAGTGCAGAGTGCAGGGTGACTGTAAAAAAAGAGCCTGCAAGTCTGCGGCTGATGCCGCAGGTATCGTCTATGGGCGTAGGAGAAAAAGTTACGCTCAGCGCCGTTATACCCGACGGCTCTTATGCGGGTAAAATAGTTTATTCGTCAAGTGCGCCGGATGTTTGCAGCGTTTCTGCAAAGGGAGTGGTGACAGCTCTCGGCGAAGGAACCGCGATTATTTCGTGTCATCTTTATAACGGCCTGACGGATATGATACGCATTAAAGTCAAGGCTGCGCCCACGAGCATATCGCTTGAACCCGGAACGCTGCGGCTTGCCGCAGGTGAGAGCGGCAGGCTTGTATGCAGGCTGAACGATGGTCAGGCTTCATACCGCAGAAGATTTCTTTCGAGCAATAAAAATGTCGTTGATGTTGACCGGAACGGAAATTATATTGCGGTCGCACCGGGCAGGGCAAGGATATATGCTTCTGTATTCAACGGCAAAAAGACAAGCTGCGTTGTTACGGTAATACCGAAGCCTGTTTCCGTATCATTTGACAAGGAAAGCCTTGAAATGCTTACAGGTGATGAAGCTCAGCTGAATGCTGTTCTGTCGGAAGGAGCCGATGTGCTTCTTTCCTTTACATCCGATAACCCGAATATCTGCTCTATAGACCAAAACGGCAGGGTCAGCGCATTGTCTGAGGGAGAAACGACGCTCAGAGTTGTCACACAGAACGGAGAAGAGGGGAGATGTAAGGTCACTGTAAAGCAGTCCGCTTCGTGGATAGGTTTTTACCTTGATAAAAAGGTGCTTTATCCGGGACAGACCTATAATTTAAAATATTACCTTCCGCCTTATGAATATACACACGGCGTTGTATTCAGCTCAGACAATGAGAGTGTCTGCACTGTCGGCGATGACGGCTGCATAACCGCAGTAGGCGTCGGAGAAGCAACTGTAAAAGCGACTGCTCACAACGGCTGTTATGCCGGGTGCAGCGTAACTGTTACTTACGATGAGGAACTTATTGCAAAAGACCCGGATAACCTTCCGCCGCTTGAAAAGACATTCAAGGCTGTTTTACAATATCCTGAGCTTCCTACAGGCTGCGAGATCACCTCATTGACAATGGTGCTGAATCACCTTGGCTTTGACGTTACCAAGGTGAAAATGGCATCTGACTACATGAAAAAGGGCCTTGCATGGGAAACGGATTTCCGCGAAGCATTTGCAGGCAATCCTTTTTCTGAATATTCCTATGGATGCTATGCGCCTGTTATAGTTGATGCTGCAAATAAATTCCTTGAGGAGCAGGGCTCTGACCTGAGAGCGGTCGATCTGAGCGGATTCAGCTTTGACGATCTTCTGAACTTCACTGATAACGGTGTTCCGGTGATGGTCTGGACTACTATAGGCCTGATTCCGGGATTTTACACGGCAACATGGACAGCAGACAACGGAGAGACCGTTACATGGTATGCGAACGAGCACTGCATGGTGCTTGTCGGCCATAATGATGAGTCCTCCTCCATATTTGCAGCCGACCCGGACAAGGGAAAGATAGTGGAATATGACAGAGAGCTTTTCAAAACGAGATTCCATGAGCTTTTTGAACAGGCTGTCGTTATTTTCAGAAAGTAATTTCAGGTCATATCAGTTGAAATGTCAGGAGTTGAAAAGAATGATATCAAAAAGGATAACAATAATTGCAGTGTCTCTGGCGGTTCTGTCATTATTGCCGGGCTGTGCTGCCGGAAAAAATGAAGCCTCCGATCTTACGGGAAAGGAAACGGCCAGATTCAGCGGCATAGATGAAATAACTGCTCCGGATCAGCTTGGAGATAACAGTATTGTTCCGTGGGAATTCAGTGCTTCGTCTGAGCCGTCCGCACAGACAAGCAAAAAGAATGAATCATCAAAACAGACGAGCAAAAAGCCTGAATCCTCCAAACAAACGAGCAGTAAGCCCGAAGCATCAGGACAAACGAGCAAAAAAACCGAACCCTCAGAGCCGGAGAGCAGTGTGCAGGAAAAGCCGGAAGCAGAAAGCATTAATTTCAGATTCAATGAGCTGATACTTATAGTCGGAGAGGAATACAAAATAAGCTTTGATATCCTTCCCGAAAATGCCATGCTGGTAGATGCTGCATATGGATTCAGTGACCCGGAAGTAATCTCAGTAAGTGACGATGGTGTTATAACTGCGCTTGCAGAGGGCGTATCAGAACTGACGGTAACTACAGAAAACGGCCTGAGCGCTGAGTGTACTATTTCGGTTTATCCTATGAAGTCGCGCGAGCCTTATGTTGAGCCTTCATTGGAGCCTTACGTTGAGCCGTCGGAGGAACCCTACGAAGAACCGTTTGAAGAACCCTCCGAAGAGCCATACGAAGAACCGTCCGAGGAGCCATACGAAGAACCATCCGAAGAGCCATACGAAGAACCATCCGAAGAGCCATACGAAGAACCCTCCGAAGAGCCATACGAAGAACCCTCCGAAGAGCCATACGAAGAACCCTCCGAAGAGCCATACGAAGAACCTTCCGAGGAGCCATACGAAGAACCTTCTGAGGAACCGTCACTTCCTGACGATCACGGCGGGAAGATAGTAGATGCATACCAGTATTATACTTCGTCAGCCGTTTACAGAGATATAGACCTGCTTTGCGAAAGATATCCTGATATTATTTCGTCCTTCAATATAGGAACGAGCACCAAGGGCAAGCCGATAGTATGCGTTGCACTTGGCAGGGGAGATAAGGAAGCCTGCGTTGTAGCCGGCATACACTCAAGAGAGCATATAACTATAAGCTTTACAATGAGATGCATAGAGGAATACGCACAGGCTTATAGGAGGAACGAATATTACGGCGAATACAATGTCCGCAGTCTGCTTGACGAATTTACTCTTTATCTGGTGCCCATGTGCAACCCTGACGGAACGGATATTTCCAATGCAGGAGAGATGCCTTTCGTTACTGCCGGCAGATTTGAACCGGACAGCTACAAAATGAATGCAAACGGCGTAAACCTTAACAGAAACTTCCCGTTCAACTGGGAGGCTCAGTATTCAGACTGGCCTTATGTGCCCGGAGAGGATAAATATCCGGGAGCGAGCGCTGCAAGCGAGAGCGAAACACAGGCGATCATGCAGCTTTGTGAGAACCACTCCTTTTTGTGGCTGCTTGATATGCATATTGTAGGCAACGGTATGTACTGGCGTGACGAAATGAACGGCATTATAGAAGACGACTATAATTTTACATATTCCATTGCAAGCCGCTGCGGATATCTGGTTTTCGGCACATCGACCGATAGCTCGGTCTACAGCGGCGGACTTGAAAACTGGTTCCGCTTTGCCTACAAAAGACCTTCTGTCTGCATTGAGATGGTGCCAAGCGCACAGGCATATATATCGCCGACATATCGCGGCTTCAATACATATTTTGATGATGCCGTCAACTGGAAGCAGACACGTTATACCTATCTTCAGGCGATGCTGTTCAGTGCATGACAGAATGAAGACTCAGGAACCGTTCAAATCTGCTTGTATGATTTGCCCTGCGCTGCGTTAAATTTTCTTTAAATACGATATTGCGGGTGCAGGGGCTCATGCTCCTGCCGAGGTCCAGGGCGAGGAGCCCTGGTCGCCGCTCGCAAGCGGCGAAACCCCATTCGCAAGCGGCGAAACCTCGCTCGCAAGCGGAGAAACCCCATTCGCAATCGGCGAAGCCCCGCTCGCAAGCGGAGAAACCCCGCTCGTAAGCGGCGAAACCTCGCTCGCAAGCGGCGAAACCCCATTCGCAAGCGGCGAAACCCCGCTCGCAAGCGGCGAATCGCAAGCGGCGAAACCCCATTCGCAAGCGGCGAAACCCCATTCGCAAGCGGCGAAACCCCATTCGCAAGCGGAGAAACCTCGCTCGTAAGCGGCGAAACCTCGCTCGCAAGCGGCGAACCTCCATGTATATAACCGTTTGTAGGCTATCAACAAAAATATTGATATCCGATTGAACAATACTTATGTATTACCGGCAACGAAAGCGACAGTTTTTGCATATTGGTTATGTGCATTGTAACAATTATCTTTCGGAACTGTAGAATTTCCATACCTCTGAATTGCTTTTGCATCAGCTGTATTATATACTATAATAAATAAATGCGGCATTTTGCGGCTAATAATGCGGCTAATAAAAAGAACAGGCAATAGCAGACCAAAAAAGAGGGAGGGATATATATGAGTATTTCAAGAACACCGTTTTATAAGAAGATCCTCACTGTATCTCTCGCATTGATGATGCTCGCAGCACCCGCAGCAGTGCTTCCGGCAGCTGCGAATACCGTCAGCCTGAATGTCTGCGCGGCTTCACGGGTATCAGTCAGCTCAAAGAGAATTACCCTCTACGCTATGGATGACTGGGCGGAGAAATATATATCAATACCGTCATCGTACTGCGCAAAATATCAGTTAAAGGTAACAGGTGCAAAAAATGTAACTTATCACACTTCAAGCAAGTACCTCAGTGTTTCGTCCAGAGGAATGATAAAGCTAAATCCGGAGAATTGCTATTGGTACAGATCAAAAAGCGGCGCGTTATACGGCACTACAGCGAAGAACCCTGCCCTGACCGCCGAAAAGATCACTAAGCATATTGATTACGGTCAGAATACCGTTACTGTCAAGGCTGACGGCCAGACCTTCAATGTCAGGGTGGATATAAAGGATTATGTCGCTATATACGTTAATAAGGTCATGGACGACTACATCAAGGCAAATATAACCTCAGGGATGAACACCTATCAGAAGATCGTTAAAATAGCCGCTTTTGTTGCGGCGCGCAATTATGATGAGCATTACTGCTCTGCCGAAGGTCTGGTAGTGACAGGCGGCGCCGATTGCTGGGGATGTACGGAAACAGCGATAGTTATGGCGAAAAAGCTTGGACTTAAAGCATGGGGCAGAGACGCAGGCAAAGACGGCAGCACAGGCTCAGATGCAGGTATAAGCCATAAAAACGCTGTCATTACTGACGGCAGAAATATTTACATTCTTGAAGCCGGCTATTCGGGCAAAGCACCGCGCAAGTATGACATAATAAAGCGCTCATCATTCTGGAGCTGCCGTCCGGCAGCAGGCGGAAAGGGTATAGAGCTTTATCAGTATGACGGCGAAACAGTTCCCGAAGTACTGAAAATACCTTCAAAAATTGACGGTAAGACTGTCACGGGTCTTGCGGATGATATTTTTGCCTTGAATACGGGCATTAAGCAGGCGGTTCTTCCGGATACGCTGCAATACATAGGCATCAATGCCTTCTATGGCTGCACTTCCCTTGAAAAGATAAATATTCCCGTATCGCTCAGGACTATAGACGAACGTGCATTCGCAGACTGTACCAGGCTGAAAAGCATGACCACAGCAGGCAGCAGGTATAAATTTGCCGGCGGAGTGCTCTACAAGGGTACAACAGCGGTTTCCTGCCCGAATGCAGCAAATGTCAGCATAGCCGCAGGCACTAAGGAAATAGCAAACGGCGCCTTTTCGTTTAATTCTCAGCTTGTTTCTGCTGTAATACCTTCTTCTGTTGAAAGGATCGGTGAGGGTGCTTTTGCACAGTGCAAAAAGCTTGGCAGCGTGACAATAAACAGTACAAAGATAAGGAAGATCCCGTCGTTTGCGTTCGCATACAATTCAATGAAGTATTTCACGGTCCCTGATTCTGTCACGGAGATATGTGCCAATGCCTTTGCTGCAGCAGTAAAGGGCAGGGAGGCAGTTCTTGTGGGAAAGGCGGGAGGAGCTGCGGAATCATACGCAAAAGCAAACGGACATACATTTCTTGACATAAAAAAGAGCCTTATCAATACCTCAAAGCTGAGCTGCTCCGAAACAACAGCCGGAGGTACGGTCAGTGTAACAGCGGCATATACGGGCGGCAAAGCTCCGTATAGGATCGAGGTCTACAAAAAGCATCAGAGTGAAGCAGCCTTTTCAGCGAACCTTGCCGCAGGCAATGCCCGTACCGTATCGTTCAAGGCGGACAAGGCAGGCAGCTATACCGTAAAGACTGTTATAACAGATGGCTTTGGAATGAGACAGGAGAAGCTTCTTGAGCTTAAAGTCAAAACAGCGTCCGGCAGTACAGAGCCTGCCAATACATCACCGCAAAAGCCGCTTGTCAATAAGTCATACGTTTCGTCCGATACAACACAGGTGAAACGTGCGGTGACGATATTCGGCAACGCGGAGGGCGGCAGCGGTCCGTACAGATATACGGTAAAATACAGAAAGCCCGGAGAGATAAAATACAGCTTCCTTAGCATTGATCCTGCTGCTAAAAAGTTTTCCTTTATTCCGGATAAGTGCGGAGCTTATTCGATACAGGTCATAGTAACGGACAGCAAAGGCAAGACAGCAGCAAAGGTGCTTTCACTGACAGTTAAATAGCCGATCATAATAAGATCCCGTTCAGGCGTTTAATCCTGTGCGGGATCTTTCAGCAGCTCCGTAACAGATCCTGAATTGCTGCGAAGGTTTGCTTTGCTCAGAAAAGATCATACCGGTAATTCACAACTGATATATTCACATTTCCTGATAAAACAAACAGCGGATTTTCGCCATAGACTTGCGGGTTTGTTTAAAACAATGATTCTTGAAAAAACGATTGATATTTTTTGAAATATGGGTTATACTTATTATTGCAGAAAATAAAATATTGGCACCGGCTGCTTGCCGGCTATCAGGAGGAGAAGAAAATGTCTAAAACAGCTATTGCAACAGACAGTAACAGCGGTATGTCACAGTCAAGAGCGAAAAAACTTGGTGTTTTCGTTCTGCCAATGTCCTTTTACATAAACGATCAGCAGTATCGTGAGGAACTGGACATCTCACAGAAGGACTTCTATAAGCTTATATCGGAATCCAAAACGACAGTTTCTACTTCTCAGCCCTCTCCTGCAGAGCTTTCAGACTTCTGGAGAATGATACTGAAGGAATATGACGAGCTTGTATATATTCCTATGTCATCAGGGCTCAGCAGCTCATGCATGACCGCTTCAATGACTGCTAAGGACTTCGGCGGCCGTGTGCACGTAGTCAACAATCAGAGAATATCCGTTACTCAGTATCAGTCTGTTATTGATGCTTTGAATATGGCAAAAGAGGGTATGTCCGGCAAGAGGATAAAAACAAGGCTTGAACAGGACAAGCTCATTTCGAGCATTTATATTACCGTAAACAACCTGAGCTTTCTCAAAAAGGGCGGGCGTGTCACCACAGCGGGAGCGCTTATTGCAAATGTTATGAACCTCAAGCCTGTTCTTCAGATACAGGGCGAAAAGCTTGATGCCTATGCAAAGTGCCGCGGCATGAAGGCGGCAAAGCAGAAGATGCTTGAAGCAATGCATGACGACTTTGAGGGGCGTTTCAGTGAATATGTCGAAAAGGGCGAGATGAGCCTGATGTATTCATATTCTGATATGACTGACGATGAGGTGAACACATGGAGGAAGGAGATCGAGGCTTCATTCCCGAAATTCAAGCTCAGAGCAGATCCGCTTTCTCTCAGTATCGGCTGTCATATCGGTCCGGGCTCGCTTGCGATAGCCTGCGCAAAAATAACCAAGCCGTATTGATCATGGTTATTCCGCCGGCAGCCGCCGGCAAAACAGCTCCGTCAGACAATTATGTAAAATAAAAGCAGCGCACAGCAGGTTTGTTCCTGATGTGCGCTGCAAATTTTTGCGGTCATTTTTCTTTTTTTTCTGCGGACTTTTTTCTGTTGTCACGCCGTCCGGACGATATCAGCCGGCGCACGTTTATTCTGTCCATAGTTTTCAGCATGACGGGAATAAGCACAAGCTCAATGGTAAGCATTATCAATATCTGCGGTATTCTTGCGGCAAGAAGCGTGGTATAGTTCATTCCGTACAGGAAATAAAGCCACAGCGGTGTAACGAATGCGCTTATAATAAGCTGTGTTATGCCTGCGGAAAACAGCACCCGGATGAAGCTCCATTTTTTGTAAAGGAACAGTCCGAAAACGATGCCGACAGCTATTTCCGTCATTGTTATAGGCGGGTAGATCATGCCGTGAGGTTTGATGATACAGCCGATTATATCCGCAAGACCTGCAACGGTTCCTGCGCCGGCAGGGCCGTAGATATAGGCGGCGATGACCACAGGTATGAACGTCAGGCTTATTTTGATGCTGTCGTTTGGCCTGATCGTAAACATTGCGATCACTATGCACAGGGCGGTGAGTATGCCGAGAACAGTCAGGTGTATGGTAGTCTGCCTGATGTTTATCCTTGTGCCGGAGTTGTGATTTTTGTTCATAAAAAAACCTCCTGTTATTCAGATTTCGCTGTAATAATAGGAAGTTTTTGTTTTCATATTATTATACAGCGGGATGCAGCAAGCGTATCGCAAGAGCTTCTTTTCGTTCATGTGACAACTCCCCGTTCACACGACACTTAACGCACGCAGGCTTACTCTGTATGATAAAATATAGCACCATTCATCTCATTTGTCAAGAAAAAGCGGTACCGGCTCGGCAGAGTGGATTTATTTATTGTATTGCGCCCTGCGCTCTGCAAGGGTGTTGAGTGTATCCGCCATATATTTTTTCGGCTTTTTGGGCTTTTCCGGCTTAATCTTTTTGCCTCTGAGGTTTCGTGAAGCTTTAGCGATCTTCTTCTGTTCCTTTGTGAACTGCCCTATAAGCGCCTCGAATTTTTCATCATCATCAATTCCGTTAAGAAGAATGTATGTGATTATTCCCTTAACATCGAGGTCTCCTGCATCATAGAGATCGGAAAGTGTTTTCGACATTTTCTCAAGATTCTTTGCACCCTGTGATCCAACATAGCTCACAAACAGCGGAAGTATCTTTTCGTCCGCAAATGTAATGCCTCTGAAGCTTGCATAATGAGCCTTTTCAAAAGCTACCTCGTCCCTGAGATCAGGCAGAAAGGCTACCATTCTGTTAGCAAAGAAAAGTGGGTCGTTTGTCTGCTCTCCGTTTTCCTTTTTAGCCCTTCTCCTTTGCTGTGCAGCGATCTGCTTAGGACCGGTTATTGTTTCGGCAAAGTCGTTGCCGATGTTTTCTGCTTCCTTTACGCCGTCAACCTCTTCGTCCAAAAGCCATGTTGCGATCGTCTTCCATGAGTTGTCAGGTTCACCGTCGGCCATAGGACAGGTGCGCAGCACGATCCTTTTTTTCTCTGTGTAATAGACAACGCTGTATGCGATATCGCCTGTGTAAAGAGCTGTCATTTCAGAGTATGTGTCTACGACATACTGTCTTGTGTAGCCCTTATCCAGAAGAACCGCCTCGACCTTGCGGTTTATAATATCAAAAGCCGTTTTTATTTCCATATTCATTCTCCCTATATGAGTATTTCTTTGCGTAAAAACAATACGCTAAGCATTATAACATTATTCCGCACAAATTTCAATAGGTTAACCGCAAGCTGCACGGAAATCAACTTTCTTTAAAAGAAAATTAAAAGTGTGTAGTCACATAATTTGCATTATTGAAATGATTATTGATTGTAATAGGCGTTAAAATAACCATTTCGCTGTTGATGATTTTTGAAAATTGATTTCCGTGCGCAAGCTGTGCGGAAATCAGCGGTCTTTTGACAAAGTCTCTTTGACACACTCTGATTTGCCGTTCATACTGCTTTTAACTTTTGACATTTTACTCCAAGCTTCGCGCTGATAAGCGCATATTGAAAAAAGACTGCCGCAGTCATATATAAAACTGCGGCAGTCCTGTTAAAGTCTTTGCGATTAATGCTCCGGTAATAAAACGCAGATCAAAGGGATACGCACTTGCCCTCGCTCTTGCCGTTTACTACATAGAAAGCAACACCGTTCTGGGGCTGAACATATATCTCTACAGACTCGATAGCATCAGTATTGCCCTCAGCTGTATAAGCAGCCTTAACTGCCTCTACGAGATCGTTTACGGCAGTGTTTTTGCCGTCAAACTGGATCTCTACCTTAACGGTAGCTTCCTTAGCCTTAGCAGCCTTTGTTGTTGTCTTCTTTGTTGTCTTTGCTTCCTTGACCTCTGCAACTGCAGCTTCTACTTTCTTCTTTGCTGGCATAATACATTACCTCACTTCTAAAAATTAACACTCTTTCGCAAAGTACAGTGTGTTCGTTTGTACTTTACTTGATTATAAACGGATTTTTGCGGTTTGTCAAACGAAATCGGGCATTTTTTCTGCAAAATGGAAAAAAACGGTTACATATACAAAACAGACAATTATTTTACTTGAATATTATCAAAAACGACCAACAATATTTTTCACAAAAACGAATATTTTCATGCTTACGGGTAATAATAAAAATGACATCAATGCAAATGAGGTCATAAAATTGAATTTAACAAAAGCAACTATAACTATCTGGAGGTCGTATATCATGGCAAGAAATACAATGAGCGTTATCAAGGGCGTAGGCGCCGGACTTGCGACGGGAATGGTCGTTGGTTTTGTCGGTTCGGTCATGCTGAAGGATAACAAAAAATATAAGAAAAAAACCGCAAAGGCTATCAGTACAGTCGAGGATCTTATTGATGGCGTAAAGGATATTTTCGATTGACACAGCACTTCTGATATTTATGATCTATGGAGGATCAGAACAGAAAAAGCCATGATTTCTCCATCGGAATAATAAGATCAAAATAATAAAGGCCCGGCCGTCATAAAAGATCGTTTCTTTGATTTTTCTCCCAAAAAGTGCAATTTAATATTGATTATAGCTTTCCGGTGTGATAAAATGAATATAAATATTATCGGAAACTATACATTATTGTATATTTTTTCAAAGAGCAGGAGGAAAATCAAATGGTTAAGCATATAGTCCTATGGAAGATCAAAGACAGTGCTGACAAACAGCAGAACATTGACAGAATGACAGAAATGCTCACCGCCCTTGTCGGAAAGGTCGAGGGTCTTGTTTCTGTTGAATTAGGTCGCAGCTTCAACACTGCATCAGATTACGATGTGGTGCTTTATGCTACACTCAAAAATGAGACTGCCCTCAGCCATTATCAGGATCATCCCGATCATGTGAAGTGCAAGGAGTTTATCGGCAGGATCGCAGAATCACGAGCTTGCATCGACTACAACTACGAAGAGAAAAATACAGCGTCAATTCCTGCCGGCCAGGTGCCCGATGCTCCCGAAAAGAAGCCCGCAGGTCCAGACATAACTGTAACCTTCCCGCCGAAAAGAATACTCGAAGAAACACCGTATTATAAAACACGTGTTATAAAAGAAGACAAGCCAACAGAAACCGTACCCGAAAAGCCGGCTGAAAAGCGTGACTATGTGCGCACTACTCCTGTAATTGTGGTTTCCCGTCCGCCGCTCTGGGAGCCCGAGGTAATTGAGTCTCCGGCAGAGAAAGCTCATGCTGAGGCTGCGCCAGTTGAGACTGCACCTGTTGAAGCTGCACCTGCTGAGGCTGCACCTGCTGAGGCTGCTCCCGTTGCAATACCTGTAACAGTTGCTGCTGTAAGACCTGCTGTACAGTTCAGAACTCCAAAGGCTAAGCCTGCTCCGATAAAGATCAAGCCTAACGAACCTGAATCACCGGCTCCGGCAAAAACTGTCAAGAAAGCAGAGCCTGCTCCGGTTGAACCTGTCAAGAAAGCAGAGCCTGCTCCGGCTGAACCGGTCAAGAAAGCAGAGCCTGCTCCGGTTGAACCTGTCAAGAAAGCACCTCCTGCTCCGGCTGAACCTGTTAAGGCAGCACCGGCTGCTCCATCAGCTCCGGCTACATCAAAGAAAACAGATGAACCTTTTGCAGATCCTTTCTTTAACGGAACACCTCACGCAGATGCAGAGCCTGCACCAATGAGATTTAGTTCCGCGCCGGATGATTCTCAGGAAGCTGCTGAGGCTCCGCTGTGGTTCGATACCAATGTTCCGGAAGAAGCGCCGATGAGCTTCAACTCATCACAGCCTGCTCAGGCAGAGCCCGCAGAAGCTCCTTTGTGGTTTGAAACGGATAGCTCTGTGCCTGATGAAGCACCGATGAGCTTCAAGGACACTCCGGCTGAAAAACCAGCACCGGCTCCTAAACGCAAGTGGTCATCCGAGCCTGCTGAAAGCGCTCCCAAGCGCGAATGGTCAGGAGCCGCACAGAAGTCCGCTCCGGCACCAAAGGCTACGCCTAACAATGCTCAGGTGAACCCTGTTTCTACAGAGCATTCAAAGGTAGTCGAAAAGACAAACGCCTTCGGCAAGAAGAAGATAGACGTTGAAGTAACACCTCTCGATCAGCG
>CADCKR010000002.1 GCA_902802105.1 uncultured Ruminococcus sp. | reverse complement strand
CTCTGTCAAAGCAGCTATACCACCCCGACACCCTCGTATAATGCGGCATTTTATGCCCTTTTACAGCAATTTGAGAAAGGAATTTTATATGATAAAAATACTGTTCGTCTGCCACGGCAATATCTGCCGAAGCCCGATGGCTGAATTTGTAATGAAGGATATCGTAAAAAAGCACAACAGGCAGAATGATTTTGAGATCGCATCGGCGGCAACGTCAAGAGAAGAGCTTGGCGCTCCGGTATATCCGCCGGCAAGACGCAAGCTTCTTGAACACGGCATAAGCTGTGACGGCAAGACTGCCAGACAGATGACTGTTGAGGATTATCACTACTATGATATGATAATACTGATGGACAACAATAATATGCGCAATGCAAAGCGGATAATAACAAACGATACTGACAATAAGCTGAGTATGCTTATGAGCTATACGCCTGAGGGCGGAACGGTATCTGACCCGTGGTACACGAGAGATTTTGACAGGGCGTATGATGATATAGTCAGGGGCTGCGAGGGCTTGTTCAGATATCTGTGCAAATAATGATCCGGTGCAGCGCACATATAAGGTGACGCTGTACCGGATAGCTTCGTTTATTTGTTTTGCTGATCTTCCTGGTTTCAATCTGCGCACAGCAGTTAAAGGTGGATCACTTGCTCGTTTTGTCGATCTTACTTGAAAGCTGGTCGAAGGTAACGCCGTACTTTTTGGCGATATCCTGAGCGTAGCTGACGCCCTCCGGAGGCGCAATGAATATTTTGTAGGAACGCTTGCCCTCGTGTATGCCGGTGATAAGGCTTGCGATGTCAAGCTCACCGTTTATCTGCTTGTTTACCTCGCTGCAAGACATGGCAAGCTCGTGCATATGGGTGTTGAAGATAGTGCGGGCGCCAAGATAACGGAGCGCGCGCACAACATCCTTTGCTATGTAAAGACCCTCTGCAAAAGAGGTCGTTGCAAGTGATTCGTTAAAGAGAAGCAGGCTTTCGTTTGTGGCGACGGAAAATATCTCGCTCATTCGCTGCGATTCCTCACCAAGACGGCCAAGATCGACCGTCTTGTTTTCGTCAGCCGGAAAGTGCGTGTAGATGCAGTCTGCCGGTGCGAGCCTTGCACTTTCGGCAGGAACGTAGACTCCGCACTGAGCCATAAGGAAAAGCAGTCCGACAGCCTGTGTGAATGTGGTCTTGCCGCCGCGGTTCGGGCCTGTCATAATGTAGATGCCGTGTCCCTTTGTAAATTCAAAATCGTTGAGGATTATTTCTTCATCCTTGCTTGCTGTCATTTTTCGTATGGCAAGCTTGAAATTATAAAGCCCCTTGACATACAGGTCATGGCTGCCGTCGTTAAGTATCTCAGGCTTGCAGAGAGGTATTTTCTTATCCATGAGCTGCTGCATAAAGTCAGCCCATCTGATATAGAAAATAAACTCCGGTATCATTTTTATCAGACCGTAGCCGCTTACGTTCGTATATTTGGCAAGCTTGCTTTTGAGCTGCTTTACGGTAGTGCTGAGCATTTCTGTAACAACGCGGCTGAGGTTGTTCATAAGCGGGTCATCGCCCGTTACCTTGCCTACGGTATGGATCTTTGTCATGCCGCGAAAATCGGTGCCGCTGTGTATGCCGTTTTTCTTATTTGAGGAGAAATCAAGAAATTTATTGAGAAGTCCCGGACGTGTAAACTGCTTGTCGTTTATGGCAAGTATGCCTACCTCAACGGGCATCAGTCTGTTGTCGAGGTTTACGCCGAGAGAAAGGCTCTTTACCTGAGATACCTCTCCGACAAGCTCCTTTATGTCGTTATGCAGGTATTCAAAACCGTTTTCGTTGTATATTGAGCCGACAAAATCCTTGAGCTGTCTGAGGCCTTCGGACTGTATATCGTGCTGCTGCAGGCAGTCATGTATCTCTGAGATACAGGTAACGTAAATGTCAAGCTCGTGAAGCCTGTTGACAAGCTGCCACACTGGCGAAGCCGTCGGGTCTTTGGTGGATTTTTCGAGGTCTTTAAGGTAGGCAAGCTCTTCGAGCAGACCTTTTATTCTTTCGCGGAGCTCCGGAAAATGATACAGGTCGTCAAAAACATCCCTGCGGTATTTTATCACGCGAGGATCCTTTTCAATATTTATCATAATATTCTTTATTATGTTCTGTTCAAAAAGCTCACCGGAGAGCTTTTCGCATATCATGTCAACAGACAGGTCGTTTACGGTATCATCGCTGAGAATTTTGCCGGAGGGCTTGATGCCGTTTGGATACAGCAGACTGAAATCGGACATAAAAAACACTTCCTTTTGTTTTTTGTTCTGATCCAGAGAAAATGTGTCTTTGCTTTCGGAGAAGTGACGGTAATGCTTTGGAGAGAAAATACGGATGCAGCTTTGCTGTGATCCCGAAAAAGACCTGCCGTTTCTGGACAGAGGGCAGGTCTTTTGGGATATCACGGACATGATATTTTATCCGAGATTTGCTTTGATGGCTGCAAGAAGCTCATCGTATGTTTCAAAAGCGGGAAGATCGGGGTTATCCTGTTTGATCTTATCGGTGCTCTTGAAGAGGAAGCCGGCCTTGCTTGCCTTTATCATGCCAAGGTCGTTATAGCTGTCGCCGCTTGCGATAGTCTCGTAGCCGATGGACTGGAGAGCCTTGACGGTGGTGTACTTTGAGTTTTCGATACGCATCCTGAAGCCGGTGATCTCGCCGTTGTCTGCAACCTCAAGGGTGTTGCAGAAGATAGTCGGCCAGCCAAGCTTCTGCATAAGCGGCTTTGCAAACTGAGTGAAGGTATCGCTGATGATTATTACCTGTGTAAGAGAGCGAAGCTCATCAAGGAACTCCTTTGCTCCCGGCATGGGGTCGATCTTTGCGATAGTCTCCTGAATTTCTTTAAGACCGAGTCCGTGCTCCTTGAGAATACCAAGGCGCCAGTTCATGAGCTTGTTGTAATCAGGCTCGTCGCGAGTGGTTCTTTTGAGCTCCGGAATGCCGCTTGCCTGAGAGAATGCGATCCATATTTCAGGAACGAGTACGCCTTCAAGGTCCAAACAAACAATATCCATTTTTCTTACTCCTTTAACAATAGCATTATCGGTTACCCGACAAGCTGATTATAACATATTTCCCCTAATAATAAAAGGATTTTTTTGGAATTTATTGATTTGTTCTGATACTATTTTATAGGCGGCGCAGAGCCTGCGCTCCCGTGTCTGCTCATTCCTTAGTCATCCCCGTAGAAGCTGGTGCATCAGCGGTGCTTTGCAAAGACTTCTTTTACAGACGCTGATTTACTTTCTGCGCCGAATCGGGAGCGGCAGCTTGCCGCCTTTTTCCGCCGGAAAAGGGTTTCTGCTGTGTAACCTGCCGGCCAAAATTGATTTCCGTGATAATAATGTAACTATGCTTGAAAACGATCATAATGTATGTTAAAATGTGAGATAGCAGCATAGATCAGTGCAGCAGCTGATGACGGGAATGCTGACATAACCCAAGACTAAAAGAAGGGTGGAAAAAACATGAGTGGTGTAAAAAGAATATTCGTGGAAAAGAGGAAGGGCTTTGATGTAGAAGCCTCTAATCTGATGGCTGACCTGAGAAACAATCTGGGTCTTGCCGCTATCGAAGCAGTAAGGATAATCAACCGCTACGATATCAGCGGTCTGGAGGGCGAAAGCTTTGAGAAGGCAAAGAACACTATCCTCAGCGAAACAAATGCAGATATAGTTTATGATGAGGTACTTCCCGAAGACAAGGCTTACAGGGTGTTTGCTATGGAATACCTGCCGGGACAGTACGACCAGAGGGCGGACTCCGCAGCGCAGTGCGTTCAGCTTCTTACTCAGGGCGAAAGACCCAAGGTCGTCAGCGCAAAGCTGATCGCTGTAAAGGGTGACATTACAGACGATGAGTTCCTCAAAATACAGCACTATCTTATCAACCCCGTTGAATCAAGGCTTGCTTCGCTTGAAAAGCCCGAAAGCCTCGACATGAAGGCCGAAAGACCTGCCGACGTTGCAGTTGTTGAGGGCTTTATCAAATGGGACGATGACAGGATGAAGGAATACTTTGACTCAATGGGATTTGCAATGACGCTTGCAGACCTTAAATTCTGCCGTGATTACTTCCGTGACGATGAACACAGAGATCCTACCGTTACAGAACTGAGGGTGATCGACACATACTGGTCAGACCATTGCAGACATACTACATTCCTTACCAGACTGGAAAAGGTAGAGATAGAAAAAAGCGAGATCACAAAAACCATTGAGGACGCTCTAAGACTTTATTACGAGAGCAGAAACGAGATCTACGGAGAGAACAGCACAAGGGATGTTTCACTCATGGATATGGCTCTCGTTGGGATGAAGCTCCTTAAAAAGAGAGGCATGATACCTGACCTTGATCTCAGCGATGAGATAAACGCCTGCTCCATAGAGGTGCCGGTGACAATAGACGGCAGGACAGAGCAGTGGCTCGTACAGTTCAAGAACGAAACTCACAACCATCCGACTGAGATAGAGCCCTTCGGCGGCGCAGCTACCTGTCTTGGCGGAGCGATCAGAGATCCGCTTTCGGGCAGAGCCTATGTTTATCAGGCTATGCGTGTTACAGGATCGGGCGACCCGACTGTTCCGTTTGAAAAGACAATGGAGGGCAAGCTCCCTTCAAGAAAGATAACCACAGGCGCAGCTGCCGGATACAGCTCATACGGCAACCAGATCGGTCTTGCGACAGGCCAGGTGACAGAGCTGTATGACAAGGGCTATGTGGCTAAAAGACTTGAAATAGGCGCCGTTATCGGCGCATCGCCAAAGTCTAATGTTATACGTGAGGTGCCTGCTCCGGATGATATAATCGTTCTCCTCGGCGGCAGAACAGGACGTGACGGCTGCGGCGGCGCAACAGGCTCATCAAAGGCTCATACTATGGAATCAATAGAGACCTGCGGCGCAGAGGTACAGAAGGGTAATCCTCCTACCGAGAGAAAGATACAGCGGCTTTTCAGGAACAGTACGGTCTCTGCTATGATAAAGCGCTGCAATGACTTCGGCGCAGGCGGCGTTTGTGTTGCTATCGGTGAGCTTGCAGACGGTCTGACAGTTGATCTCGATAAGGTAACAAAAAAATATGACGGACTTGACGGAACAGAGCTTGCTATCTCCGAGTCTCAGGAGAGAATGGCTGTTGTGCTCGACCCGAAGGACGTTGATAAATTCATCGCAGAAGCCGGCAAGGAGAACCTCGAAGCTACTGCCGTTGCAGTTGTAACGGAATCTCCGAGACTCACCATGAACTGGAGAGGCAAGACTATAGTTGACCTCAGCAGAGCTTTCCTTAATACAAACGGTGTAACTCAGGTCGCAAGCGCATATATCACTGCTCCGGATGCCGGCAGGTGCTACCGCAGAATGGCTCCCGCAGAGCTTGCTGAAATGGATACCGAGAGTGCTTTCAGGGCTAACCTTTCAAGGCTTGAGGTGTGCTCACAGAAGGGTCTGTGTGAGCGCTTCGATTCAAGCATAGGCGCTGCTACGGTCCTTATGCCGTTCGGAGGCGTAACACAGCTTACTCCGCAGGATGCAATGGCAGCAAAGATACCGCTGCTCCACGGTGAAACAGACGATGCTACGGCTATGGCTTACGGATATATCCCCGGCATTTCAAGATGGAGCCCATTCCACGGCGCAGCTTATGCAGTTGTTGAGTCTCTCTCGAAGCTCCTTGCTATCGGCGCCGATCCCATGACAGCAAGACTTACCTTCCAGGAATACTTTGAGCGTCTGCACGATGTACCCTCACGCTGGGGCAAGCCTGCCGCTGCTCTCTTGGGCGCGCTCACCGCTCAGATAAAGCTCGGCCTGCCGTCCATCGGCGGCAAGGACAGTATGTCCGGCTCGTTTGAGGATCTTGACGTTCCGCCTACGCTTGTGAGCTTTGCCGTAGCTATGACAAAAGCATCAAAGACTGTTTCTGCTGAATTCAAGAAAAGCGGTTCAAGGGTAATATATGTTCCTGTTCCCGAAGACAAGGCTTCTCTCATGCCCGATTGGGACAGGCTTATCGCCGTATATAAGGCTGTCTATGCGCTTATGAGCGAGGGAAAGGTGCTTTCGGCATACACGGTCAAGGAGGGCGGCGCGGCTGCTGCTGCTGCAAAGATGAGCTTCGGCAACAAGATAGGAATACGCTTTGCCAAGGAACTTACCAAGGACGAGCTTTTCGCTCCTCTCAGCGGTTCGCTGATACTTGAGCTTGCTGACGGCGCTGCGCTCAGTGAGACCGTTACATCATACGAGCTTGGTACGACAACGGATGACGGCATGATAACCGTAAACGGCTGCTCAATGCCGATAGATACCCTTATAAACGACTGGACCTCAAAGCTTGAGGGCGTATTCCCGGTAAAGGCTGCCTGCCCGGAAAACAAGACGGATATCCCGCTGTATACAGAAAGAAACACCTCATCACCTGTTATCAGGACAGCTAAGCCAAAGGTATTCATTCCCGTGTTCCCGGGCACAAACTGCGAGGTAGATACTGCAAGAGCCTTTGAAAAGGCCGGCGCAGAGCCTGTGCTCCTTATCGTGCGCAACCTCACGCCCTCAGATATAGAAGAAACAATAGACGAAATGGTGCGCATTATCGAGCAGTCGCAGATGATAATGCTGCCGGGCGGATTCTCAGGCGGTGACGAGCCGGACGGCTCAGGCAAATTCATCGCTACGACATTCCGTAATCCTAAAGTGTCCGAAGCGGTCAACACACTGCTCAAAAAGCGTGACGGTCTTATGCTTGGTATATGCAACGGATTCCAGGCGCTTATCAAGCTTGGCCTTGTTCCGTACGGAGAGATCACAGACCTCAGGCCGAACGACCCGACGCTTACCTTCAATACTGTCGGCCGTCATATTTCGTGCATGGCGTATACAAGGATAACCTCAGTCAAGTCGCCGTGGTTCTCACTTGTCAATGCAGGCGATATCCATGCAGTGCCGATCTCACACGGTGAAGGCCGCTTTGTTGCTGATGATGAAACTCTTGCGCGTCTTATCGCAAACGGTCAGATCGCTACGCAGTATGTATCGCCG
This sequence comes from uncultured Ruminococcus sp., assembly GCA_902802105.1. Lineage (GTDB taxonomy): Bacteria > Bacillota > Clostridia > Oscillospirales > Acutalibacteraceae > UBA1213. The sequence continues at coordinate 89,030 of CADCKR010000002.1, read as the reverse complement.
GACGGAAGCGTTGCAAACGATATCACCTTCAATCCCAACGGTTCAATATGCGCTATTGAAGGCATAACCAGTCCTGACGGCCGTGTGCTCGGCAAGATGGGTCACTCTGAGCGTAAGGGAAATGATCTTTACTTTAATGTTCCCTTTGAGAAGGATCAGAAGATATTTGAAAGCGGTACAGCTTACTTCAAGTAATATATAAAAAATACAGGCACAGCAGCCCCGTAAGGAGATTTGCTGTGCCTGTGAGTTTTATTGTCCGGAAAAGCATCGCCTGAAAGCGGCGGGATATCAGTTGTTCTGTGCGAACTTCATGCGGACAGAGCTGAGCTTCTGCTGCTCTGCGCTGTCAGGCTTGTACCAGCCTCTTGCTTTCATCTGGCCGTATATCTGCGACTGCATATTGAGCGCAGTGTTCAGAGAGCTTGAAAAAGCCTGATGAACATCCTGGCTTGACGACTCTATTGCTCCGTGCATAAAAAGGTCGCACACTCCCTTTTCAAGCAGAAGCATATTTTCCATAAGATCTCTGTCTTCCATAGTCATCCTCCTCAAAGCAGACCGTAAAGGCTCTGGAATATCGTGTTGTGTGACTGTTCAAGCTGCTGCACAAAGCTTCTTAGCTCGCCGTCACGGAGTCTGTTCATAGTCTCGCAGCACTGTGTCCTGAAATACTTCTCATGTCCGAGAGCGTCCTCAACATAAAGCAATTCTTTGCTTGTCATATAACTACCTCCTTGAAATTGGGTACACGATTATTATGCGCGGCAGCTCATGCGATTATTCACGAGCTGTTATATTTGCGGGTTTATTTTTTTAAACATAAAAAATAACTACATTTCCGCAATAATATAGCTTTAAATTATAACATTGTTCCATTGCGTTTTTAGCCTGATTCGTGTAGAATAACAATGTATAGGTGTTTATATACCGCTGTCCGCTTTTCGGACGGCGTTGATTTTTTCGGACACAGTGATATGTCCGCATAATAGACTGGAGTTGTTATTCAACATGAAAAAATTTACGGCAGTTATCATTGCCGCTGCAATAGCGCTGTCGGTTTTTCTGCTGCCGGGATTGCAGGTAAAAGCAGCAGAATTTGACATCGACTTTGAAACGCACTGCACGGCGCTCTATCTTGAAAACATAGACACTGAAAGCGTTGTCTATCAGAAAAACGAGAATGAACGCAGATATCCCGCATCGACCACAAAAATTATGACATACATCATAACCTGCGAGAATGTAGCTGATATAAACAAAACAAACGTAAAGGTCAAGAGCAGCATACTGCATATGCTTGACGGCACGGGCAGCTCTATGGCGGGGCTTAAAGAAGGGGAGACGCTTACGGTATATCAGCTGCTCAACTGTATGATGATACCGTCGGGCAACGATGCGGCTCTTGTGCTTGCCGATTATATCGGCAATGGAGATATAAATAAATTCGTGGAAATGATGAACGCAAAAGCCAGAGAGCTTGGATGTGAGAATACCCACTTTGCAAATCCTCACGGTCTGAATGACCCTAACCACTACACTACCGTAAGCGATATGGCCAAGATCGCAAAGTATGCTATGACGCTTCCTGAATTTGTAAACATTACCGATACCGTGACCTCGGATATCATCGGGGACGACAGGTATCTTGTGACCACGAACTCGATGATCGACCCGGTGCGCGGCGGCGATCTTTATTATCCTTATGCAAAGGGCATAAAGACCGGCTCGACCGGAAATGATTCGGGCTATTGTCTTGTTTCGACTGCATCAAAGGGCGGCTACACCTATCTTTGTGTTGCCTACGGCGCGCCTTATGAGGACGAAGAGGGCGAAAACTACGAAAACGGCGCTATGCTCGATTCCATCAGCCTTTACGACTGGGCGTTCGATAACCTGAGCATAAAGACCGTGATAGACAAAAACGATCTTGTAAAGGAGATAGGACTTGACTTTGCGTGGAACAAGGACACAATACAGCTCTCTCCTTCAAACAGCTTTTCGACCATACTTCCGGATGATGTTAAAATAGGCTCTCTCGAAAGAAGCTACAGTCTGCCCGAAAGAATAGATGCTCCTGTAAAAGAGGGCGATGTTATCGGCACTGTAACGCTTAGCTATGAGGATCAGCCGATCTGCACCGTTGATCTTATCGCAACAGAAAATATAGACCGCAGTGAGTTGCTTACGGCTCTTGACGGCATCAAAAACGTCATAACCTCAAAATGGTTCTTATTAGCAGTAGGTATCATTGCTTTTCTTATTATGATATACATTATCGTTGTTCTGGTATACAAGCGCAAAAAAAGTTCTCAGCGCCCTGTCAAGAAGTACCGCAAGTTCTGAAATATAACAGTGCGGAGAGCTTAGGCGCTGACCGGACGATCATGAAAATCACTAAGGGAGGTATTTTTATGTCGGAAGAAAAAGTAAACAAGGCTCCTGTCAGCTCCGGAACAGTATTTGCTGCCGTTCTGGGAGATATAACAAGGGACCACGGCGTTGACGCTATCGCAAATGCGGCCAACACAAGTCTCCTTGGCGGCGGAGGTGTAGACGGCGCTATCCATCGTGCAGCCGGAAAGGAGCTTCTGGAGGAATGCCGCACCCTGAACGGATGCGAGACCGGCAAAGCCAAGATCACCAAGGCCTACAGGCTTCCGTGCCGATATGTTATACACACGCCCGGCCCTGTATGGTTCGGAGGCGCCGCAGGCGAGCGGGAAAAGCTTGCATCGTGCTACAGCTCATGTCTGGAGCTTGCTGTGCAGTATGGGATAAAAAGCATAGCGTTCCCGTCCATATCTACAGGCGTATATCATTTTCCGCTTGAGGAAGCCGCACACATTGCGGTGAGCACCGCAAGGGCATTTGCAGACAGACACCCGGGCAGTCTTGAGGTAATTAAATGGGTGCTGTTTGACAGCAGGACATTTGAGGCATATCAGAAAGAGATAAACGCGCTTTCCGGCTCCGGCAGATAATATTGATATGTGTTTTACCGGCAAACGCAAGTTTGCTTTTTGTGGGTTATGCATATTGATCACGCTTTTTAAGGATAATAATATGTTTAAGATTATAAATTATGCTGCTTCTGTTGAAAACGTCCGTTATAAGCGACAATTAATTATCCTGTTTTTAGGACAACACCTCCAAACTTTTGGCAATTATTGTCATTTTATTCGCTTATAACGGGAAACTATGTTTTTGTTGTAAAATACATCTATTATTGTATGACATTTTTGTAATTTTTACCATATCAATAAGAATTTTTACTCTTGATTTTTTTTGGATAAGAGTGTATAATACTGCTAAAGGGGCATAGTTATGTATGCTGCCGAATAATTTTTAGGAGGATTTACTACAATGAAAAAGTCAAAGATTCTTGGCATAGCTCTCGCTGCTGCAATGATCACATCAGCTGCTTCAATGACAGCTTTTGCTAAAATGGCAGAGAGTGCAGACATCAAGAGCTGCACAGTTGGTATCACAGGTTCTTTCTGCGGTTGGGGCGACAAGGGCGAAGCTGACACTCCCATGACCGATGATGACGGTGACGGTGTTTACGAGGGTACTATCGTTATCGACAGCGTTGCAGAAAACATGATCTCTGAGGCTATGACAGATAACGGCTCTGAGTCTGTATCAAGAGGTTTCTCAGGCGTACAGTTCAAGATTCGTACAAACGGCAACTGGGATGACAGCTGGGGCGATTTCGAGGAAGCTTACAACCGTACCTACAACAGCCAGACAAACTGCTGCGTAGAGGCTACTGCTGGTTCTCCCCTTACCATCAAGGTTAAGCTCGACACAAACGCTATCGCTGATCAGTCCAACATTGATGAGGACGACCGTTACGAGGCTGGCGCTGACGATGCTTTCAACGTATGGGTAGTAAGCTATGAGGTAGTTGCTTCTGAGGCACCTGCTGAGGAGCCTGCTGAGGAGTCAGCTGAAGAGCCCGCTGAGGAGTCAGCTGAGGAGCCCGCTGAAGAGTCAGCTGAGGAGTCTGCTGAGGAGTCAGCTGAGGAGCCCGCTGAGGAGAGCAAGGAGTCTACAGCTCCTGCAGCAGAGGATTCAACTGAAGACACAAAGACAGTTGGTACCGGCGACACAACATCTGCAGTTGCTCTCGTAGCTGTAGTTATCGCTTCACTCGGCGTTGCAGTTGCAATGACAAAGAAGGCTTCTTCTAAGGAGTAATTCTTACCGGTAAAGCAATAATAAAAAATTGATATGTTTTTTGGCCGTCTGCTTTTGCAGGCGGCATTTTTTATTGTGCGCTTTAGCGGGTGCAACAAGCGTCTTGCCGGTTGCTGCACAAAAAAACACCTGCTTATGCAGGTGGTGGGCGAAATTGTCTGCTTTTTGTTAGGTATTAGTATTAGATATAAGTTGAAAGAAAAAACCTCGATCCGTTTACGGGTGAGCCGGAAAGCAGAAACAAAAGATAAACCGCTTTAGCGGTAGTTAGAAAAAGTGGCGCGATAGGCAATCCGTTCAATGCGCTTGCAAGCGCTGGCCGGCAGTAGCCCCTTATAGGGGCTGTGCAGACTTTGTGCAGGTTTTTGTCATGCGGTTATGTATCAGGCGCATAATAGCGGCAAGCCCTGCTGATACAAGAATTATCACAATGCTTGATATATACCAGAACCCGCCTATATTGAAGCCGTAGAAATCATACCAGCCGCCGTTTTTCTCTCCGATAATTATTACCATCGTCACGTAAACTATCGCATAAACGACCGTAGGGATAATAGCCGGTATGATAAGCTTCTTTTCCATCAGGTGGAGCCGCTCAATAAAGCAGAACGAGATTATACCGAGCAGGGGTCCTGCAAAATGCATATAAACAGAAGTACCGCCGAATACCATTGACATAAAGTCTGTGGTCGGACCAAGGAAAAGCACCACCACAACAAACGTGAGTGCTACAGCCGTGCTGCCGACAAGCTTAAGTGCCATTGCAGCCTTAGGGATAGCCTTGCCTGTTTTCAGGTTCCTTATCTCGAAAAAGCTCAGTACAGCTGCCGAAAGCGCACACAAAATATTTGAGTCTGTCGTAAAAAGACAGAACCTGAAATCCGGCGGTATGTGGTATTCTCCGTCGTTTCCGCAGAAATAGGATATTATCACGCCGATCGTTGCAAGAACTATGATAATGTTCATTACAAGTGAGATGATCACATTTTTTTTCGATATCAATTTCAACACTCCCTGATTTTTTATTGAACGCAAATTATCAAGCGTTCACTTTATATGATAAATCATTGCGCGCTTTTTTTCAATCAAAATAAAAAATAATTATAGTTAATACCTATATAAAACGCATTAGTGCTTTAAAGTCATAAAAAACAGACAATAAATTATTAAAAATGAAGCTATTTATATTGAAACTTCCTAAATGTATGATATAATAATAGTATTATCTTTCATTATATATCAAAGCTGATGATATGAGGGGGGAGCTTATGGATTTTAAAACCTATGTACAGAGCGTTGTTGCATCTTATGTTGCCAAGGAAAACAAAAATATAATATTCATCAAACACTACAATACGCTTGATATAACCAGGAATGAAATCCTGGCTCAGGTGGATAAAACCGATGATAAGATCTTTTTGTATCATGAGTATGCAATGCATGATATGCACAGCTCATACGCTCCGTTTCTTCAGTGGATACAGTATTGCTACAATACCTGCTACAGAGATGCTATGACAGCAGAGGAGTTTCTTCGTGAATGCGGCGTTTATTCGATGCATATAGAGCCTCTTGCTGGTTTTATACGTGATGACCTGTGCTCAAGGAAAGAAGACGTGCTTTATTTTGAGATACAGTATGAAGTCTACCGTATGAAGCAGAATATACTCAGCATACTGCAATATATTTCAAAGGAGCATTCACTGATACTCATTATCTCCAAGCTCCACCTTGCGCCCTACAGCACTATACAGCTTCTGCGGGCTATTATAGACCAGTCTGTAGGCATACACGCAATACTGATGTATAACGATGAATTCATCATTACAGACTATAAAAAATCCGTCTGGAACGATCTTTTGCAGGCGGCAACAGATCAGGATCTGGAGCTGGAATGGGGACGTCTTGACAGCGAAAGGACAATGGATGTACAGGACGAATTCTGGTTCGATAAGGAATATACAAACGATTACCTTATGAAGCTGCGCAATATGTATTATACCTTCTCGCTGGAGGATGCTTATTACTACATGAATAACATCCTTGGCCGTCTGGACGAAAAGACAATACGCTTTGAGAAGAAGGAGCAGATACAGTTCATACAGCTTTCGGCGCTGATAGACATGAATATCAGGCAGATAGATCAGGCTCTGGTCATGTGTGACAAGCTGACCGATCTGCAGTGTCATAACAGTGAGGACAGCTATCTGCGCTACATCTATTACTACAGCTGCGCAAGAGCACGGATGATAGCCGCTCAGCCCGATCAGGTGAAAAAATCGTGTGAAAAATGCATCGGGATCGCCAACGAGATGAACGACAGCTTTCTTGCCTGCAAGGCAAAGATACTGCTCTGGTCTACCTACTGCGGTATCGGTAAGGATATTTTTGAATACGATTTCAATTACAAGTGCGACCCCGATGTGGTCGAGCAGGCAAAGCATTACGGATTTTTCAATTTTCTTGCATATATTTATGTTTTCGGGTTTGAGAACGAAAGCGAGACTATACATGATATCGCATCAGGCAAAAGGGAGCCTTACTATTTCAACCTTGGCATAAAGTTAGGAACGGAGCTGGGCAATGATAATTTCCTGCTTAATGCATACATGAAAAATATCATTCTCTACTCACGCTCAGGATATCACAGCTTTGTACGTGATATGTATAAGAAGAGACTTGCCGTGCTCCGGCGCCCGAATCCGCTGAGAGAATCGCATATGCTGGCAGGCCTTGGATATAACAGCATAATCCTTGAGGATTTTGAAAAGGCACATTCATATCTTACCGAAAGCGTTCTGAATCTTACAAGGTTAGAAAAGCCCGATGATGTTATGAATTCGCTTTATAACCTTGCAATGGTACACTTCGTTTCCGAAAACTATACCGGCGCGATATCTGTCATTGAGCTGATACTTAAAATGCTGAAGGAGATGGGATACCATTCCATAAGAGCGTGCAGTACGATCAAGCTCTACAGCATAATCGCCATAAGCTGCTATTATCTTAAGGAGTATTACAACAGCTATTACTACCTCAGCAAGATAGAGATAATAGTAGAGCACATGATAATGGTACTAAAAGAGGACGATGAGGGTATCTGGGATGAGGATCTGCTTTTGTATCATCTTGTGAAAAGCATGATGTATAACTACGAGAACAACTATGAGCCTTGCCTTTCCGAGCTTGAAAAGGTGAAGGGAAAGGCGGATGCGACTCATGGCGCGCAGTTCTTCGCTGTGCCGCTCTACTGCGTTGAGCTTGCGTCGCTTTATCTGAAACAGGGCATGAACGATGAAGCCGACAGGGTAATTGACGAGGGCATAAGCTTCTGCGAAAAGGATAGTCTGCCGCGCAAGAAGGAAAGGCTTGTTTATTTTAAAGAGCACCATACACGCTGCACTGAGCCTATAATGAATGTGCAGGACGAGCTGCCCATTGAGGATATAATGCAGATAACACGCCATGCAGGAACTCAGCTAAAGCTTGAAAAACGCGAAAAAGACATAAAGTTTCTCACTGTTTTGCAGGAAGCGATAAGCCGTGAAAATATGACAGCCGACACACTCTACTTCAATACATCTGCCGTTATCAAAAACACCTACAATATTGATGAGCTGGTGATACTTCGCCGCAGGAACAACAAGCGTGAAGCTATGCTTGATGCGGATTCACGGGAGCTTTCCGATGAAGAGTTTGACCGTATTTTTGATTTCTTCCGCAGTTACAGACAGGCTTTTCTCTCGAACCGCTCCGATAAGAATTTTACCCAGTTCCTGCCGATAATGGATTTTTTCAATGACAAGCCAATAATGACGATGATAGGCATACCCATAATGGAGGAATCAGGAACAGAAACTGTATTCCTTGCCTATGTAAGAGTAAAGCGCCGTACTGTAGGCAGCATGATACATTTAAACGGCGATGACCTTATGATACTTAAATTCGCATTCAGCCAGTTCTGCGAAATGATGAGAAGGATCGACAACAGGCTGATGATCGAGCGCATGAACCAGAAGCTTGAACAGTCGGCCATAACAGACCACCTCACAGGCATAACGAACCGCAGCGGCTTCAGCCGTCAGGCAGAGATAATCTGCGCTCAGGGCAACATCAAAAACAATGTCCTTCTTTATATCGACCTGGACAATTTCAAGTATTACAACGATACCTTTGGCCACGATGTAGGCGACCTTGTGCTTGTTACCTTTGCGAGGATAGTAAAGCGTATGTCACAGGGCAGCGGCCTTGCCGTAAGATACGGCGGAGACGAGTTTATCGTGCTGCTCTATAATAAGACAGAACAGGACGGAGTAAATTTTGCCGAGCGCATTTACCGGGAGATCAGCGATGGTCTTGTTGATAAGATAAGTGCAAAGCTGAAAAAGGAAATTTACATTCCCGATGAGAAAAAGATATCATGTTCTATCGGCATAGCCGGATTCTTAGGAGGCTCTAAAGAAGAGCTTGAGCGCGCGCTCAACAGAGCCGATCAGATGCTTTATTACGTAAAGAGAAACGGAAAGTCACGCTATAAGCTTTATGACCCTGAGTATGCGGCAGAATAAACCGCATCATATCAAGGCAGCACCGCGCAAGAACTGCCGTCAGGCGGTTAAGCCGGAGCATATTCCGGCGCAGTTTTGTAATGATCGTTTACCCTCCGCGTTTGCTGCTGCGGAGGGTATTGTTGTTTGTCTTTCTCATACCTCATACTAATTTCTGAGACCGCAAAAATTGTCTGCTTTTTGTTAGGTATTAGTATCAGTTCGTGCCGCCGGATACGGGTGCGCAGGTTCTGCGCAAAGTAATATTCAGTCTTTAGTAATTGTATATTGAAATTGACGAAGATTTGAGTTAAAATAATAATAGTTCGGAAAAGCTTCGGCTGATCTGAAATACGGGAAAACGGAGGGAAAATTATGGCAACAACTTTTGAAAGGATAAGCAGGGATGATGAGATATTTAACGGCGCAGAATATAAGAATGACGCCTTGCTCTTCAACTATATCGAGTCTGCCCGCTTTACAGACGAGCCGGATATTTACAGCGACCATAAAAATTCGGTGATACTTCTTCCGAAGGAAGGCAGCCGTGTGTGGATATGGACGTCGTCGGCTATCAAGACCGATACCTCCAGGCTTATCGACATCTGCCGCTTTGTAAGGGATTCAAAGATCGTAAAGCCTGAGATATACCTTAAACACGAGGTCTCGGATAACTTTTCTGACCTTTATGCAATAGCTACTTCCGAGTACGGCTATGTGGTAAAGGATGAGCTTTCACTTGCTGCGCTTGTCTATGACGGTGAACACTTTGAGGCTGATGACGATAACGGTGCTATCATTCATGTTGATAAAAACAATCCGGAGCACGTCAGACTTGTCAACGGTTTCTATCAGGCTTGCTGTGATGAATTCCACTGGCATGATAAGCTTGACAGGAAGATCAGGGAATATCTTGATATGCAGCTCTATGCTTATGTGAAGGACGGACGAATGCTTGCCAATACGGTTATTGGCGGTCATACCGATGATTATATCCGCATCAAGTCTGTCGCTGTCCTTGCAGGTGAACGGCATAAGGGAATAGGCTACAAGATGTGCCGCTATATTATAAACAGGATAACATCATGCGATAAAAAGCCTGTACTCTATACTCACACAAAGAATGCGGCGGCAATGGGGCTTTTCAAAAAGGCCGGATTCAGAATACACGATAAGATATACCTTATAAAAACTGACGATACAAACTGAAAATGCACTAATTGCATACAGGAGGAGAAATTATGCAGCTTCATAACGGAGAAAAATATTACATCACAACGCCGATATATTACCCTTCGGGCAATCCGCATATAGGCCACTGCTACACCACCGCTGCCTGTGATTCTATCGCAAGATACAAGCGTATGCAGAAGTATGACGTTATGTTCCTTACCGGAACGGACGAGCATGGTCTGAAGATCGAGCAGAAGGCTGCCGAAGCAGGCGTTACCCCCAAGGAATATGTTGACAAGATAGTTGAAAAATTCAAGTCTCTCTGGAGCTATATGAACATCAGCTATGACAGATACATCCGCACAACAGACGACTATCACGTTGAGTCGGTGCAGAAGATATTCAAGGATCTTTATGACCGCGGATATATCTACAAGGGCGAATACAAGGGCAAATACTGCACTCCCTGCGAAAGCTTCTGGACGGAATCACAGCTTGTTGACGGCAAGTGCCCCGACTGCGGAAGGCCTGTCGTTGAGGCAAAGGAAGAGGCTTACTTCCTCAGAATGTCGCCTTTTGCCGAGAGGATAGAAAAGCTCCTGACCGAAACCGACTATCTGCGCCCGAAGACAAGAGCAGTCGAGCTTGTAAACAACTTTATAAAGCCCGGTCTTGAGGATCTCTGCGTTTCAAGAACAAGCTTCACATGGGGCATACCTGTCACCTTCGATCAAAAGCACGTTGTCTATGTGTGGATAGACGCTCTCTCAAACTATATAACTGCTCTTGGCTATGACAATGACAGATACAGCGACTATGATAAATTCTGGCCTGCCAATGTTCACATGGTAGCAAAGGATATCATGCGCTTCCATGCTATCATCTGGCCTGCTATGCTCATGGCTCTTGACCTGCCGCTGCCTGAGCACCTTGCCGTTCACGGATGGATAACCTTTGACGGCAAAAAGATGAGCAAGTCTCTGGGCAATATTATAGACCCGTTCCAGCTTGGTGAGCGTTACGGCGCTGATGCTGTGCGTTACCATATACTCCGCGAGATGGCGCTCGGCTCGGACAGCTCATTCTCAAATGAGATAATGATAAACCGCATGAACACAGACCTTGCAAACGGTCTGGGCAACCTTGTTTCAAGAACTGTTGCGATGGTCGATAAATACTTCGGCGGCACCCTGCCGGAAGAACAGGAAAGCGGCGAGTTTGACGATGACCTGATCGCGCAGGCCAAAGCCCTCAGCGCTGCTGTTGACGAATATGTTGACAATACTCAGCTCAACAAAGCCCTTGAAGAAATTTTCAAGGTCGTATCAAGAGCAAACAAGTATATTGACGAAACAACGCCCTGGGTGCTTGCAAAGGATGAGAGCAAAAAGCCGCGTCTTGCTTGTGTACTGTATAACCTGCTTGAAACGATAAGAATAATCTCAACTCTCCTTTCTGCGTTTATGCCCACGACAATGCCCATCGTTTGGGAGCAGATCGGCGCGGATGAGAATACTGCTGTTTACGAGCTGACAGACACCTTCGGCGCACTTCCCAGGAATGTTACCGTTCACAAGGGCGATATCATCTTCCCGAGAATAGACACCGAAAAGGAGATAGAGGAGCTTAACAAGCTTTTGGGCGCAGGCAAGCCTGCCGAACCGGAAAAGACCGTGAGCAAGCCCGAAAAAGCTGCTGATGAGCCGGAAAACGTCGCAATGATCGGTATCGAGGATTTTATGAAGGTCAGGCTGACAGCCGCAAGGGTAACCGCCTGTGAGCCTGTAAAGAAAGCCAAAAAGCTGCTCAAGCTCACTCTTGACGACGGTAAGGGCGAGCGCACTGTCGCAAGCGGCATTGCAAAGTATTATACTCCCGATGAGCTTATAGGAAAGACGGTAATTCTTGTGTCAAACCTCAAGCCTGCCGTACTCTGCGGCGTTGAAAGCAACGGAATGATACTTGCTGCCGATGCAGGCGACACAGTAAAGGTCATTTTCCTTGACGGAGTTCCTGCCGGCACACAGATCCGCTGACAGCTATGGTATAATTATAAACAGCAAAACACACAGCATCACCCGATTCAAAAGGGTGGTTCTGTGTGTTTCTTTTACTAATTCCTGAGGCCGCAAAAATTGTCTGCTTTTTGTCAGGTATTAGTATTTATATTTCTCACCGGCGGCAATAAAAAATCGGTGAGAAATGATCCTCACCGAGATTTTTATTGTTTGTCAGCGCGCATATTCTACCGCACGGGATTCGCGTATGATGTTTACCTTTATCTGACCCGGATACTCAACGTCTTCTTCGATCTTCTTGCAGATATCACGGGCAAGCAGCACCATATCATCGTCCTTGATCGTTTCAGGCTTGACGATAATGCGTATCTCACGGCCTGCCTGAATAGCAAAGCAGCGTTCAACTCCGTCAAACGATGATGCGACCTCTTCGAGCTTTTCAAGGCGCTTTATGTAGTTTTCAAGATTCTCACGGCGGGCGCCCGGACGTGCTGCTGAAATAGCGTCCGCAGCCTGTACGAGACAAGCAATGATCGTTTTGGCTTCAACATCACCGTGATGAGCGTGTATGGCGTGTACAACGATCTCGCTTTCTTTATACTTGCGGGCAACATCAACACCGATCTCAATGTGTGAACCCTCGATCTCGTGGTCAAGAGCCTTGCCGATATCGTGCAGCAGACCGGCTCTTCTTGCCATTGTGGGTTCAAGACCGAGCTCCGATGCCATGATGCCTGCCAAATATGCGACCTCAAGTGAATGGTCAAGCACGTTCTGACCGTAGCTTGTACGGAAATGCAGTCTGCCCAGAAGCTTTACAAGCTCCGGATGTATTCCGTTTACGCCGGCCTCGATGATAGCCCTTTCGCCCTCGGACTTTATCATGTATTCGACCTCTCTGCGAGCCTTCTCATACATTTCTTCGATCCTTGCGGGATGTATCCTGCCGTCTGAAATGAGCTTTTCGAGCGTTACTCTTGCGATCTCACGCTTTACAGGCTCAAAGCATGAAAGGGTGATAGCCTCCGGTGTGTCGTCTATGATAAGATCAACGCCGGTAAGAGTTTCTATTGCCCTTATGTTTCTTCCTTCACGGCCGATTATGCGGCCCTTCATTTCGTCGCTTGGCAGCGGCACAACAGATACAGTCGATTCGCTTACGTGGTCGGCGGCAACACGCTGTATTGCAAGCGAGATTATCTCTCTTGCTGTCTTTTCGCACTGCTCCTTGGTCTTCTGTTCGTACTCCATGATCCTTACTGCCTTTTCATGGGTAAGGTCATTTTCGAGGTTATCGAGGATATAAGCCTTTGCCTGCTCCTGCGTAAAGCCTGAGATCTTTTCAAGCACAGAGAACTGGCTCTGTTTAAGATCTTCAGCCTCCTGAAGACGCTGCTCGGCGGCTTTTATCTTCTGGTTGACGGTTTCATCTTTTTTCTCAAGGTTTTCAAGCTTCTTTTCTACTGATTCTTCTTTTTGCTGGATCCTGCGTTCCTGACGCTGTATTTCCTTCCTTCGGTCGGAAATCTCATGTTCTGCGTCCGAAAGCAGCTTATGAGCCTCGTCCTTACCTGCGATGACTGCTTCCTTCTTGATGGCTTCGGAATCTCTCTGAGCTTCGTCAACAATACGCTTTGCTTCTTCCTCAGCAGAGCCTATCTTGTTTTCGCCCACCTTCTTGCGGTACTGTATGCCCGCAAAGAAAGTACCTGTACCAACAGCTGCAGCCACAACTATAATAAGGATTATGGCTATGACCGGTTCCATGTTTACTGACACCTCCTGATTTGATAGTTGATTTTGTGAACTCGTTAATATACCGTATAAAAATCTATCCGTCAGCTCAAGGTGCCGCAGGTCATTGAATTTATTATATTGTTTTATGCCTGTTTCTGAAATACAAAACTCCTTTTAGTCCGTCTTATACTGCACAGCTGCAGAACTATAGACAATAAATTCAGTCATATCTGAATCAGTCCGCGCAGAGCCGGACTGCGGGAACCCTGAAAAGCAGCATATCCTACGGCATAGACAGCATTATTTTGTAAGGACATTATCAGCTTGTCTTGCGGTAAGGCGGTATATACAGGGCAGCATTAGCAGAATTATATAATATCATTAAAATCCCAACGGCATCATTGAGATGAAAACAGGAAATAAGGTATAAAACCGTATACAGGCGATACTACCAATAAACTTCTCGCCTCTCATATATTCTATACTAAACTGCACTATTTTGTCAAGTTTTTTATTGCGATAACAGAAAATATAGTGAAATTAACAATAAATTCCATCTTTGCTAATGAGAGGGCAAAACACACGGAGGAACCGCTTTTCCGGCGGTTTCAGTGCGCCTGTGATCAAAGTGTAAAATTAAAAAATTGATTTCTATGATTTTGTCCTTATTGACTTGACTTTTTGAGAGTAATAATGTAAAATAGTTGAGTAACAGAAAGCGCATTGATGTGTTTTCGTATATGGAGACGTATCGAAGCGGTCATAACGAGAACGACTCGAAATCGTTTGACCGGTGATGAGCCGGTCCGAGGGTTCGAATCCCTCCGTCTCCGGAAATGCCCCGGCACTGACGTGCCGGGGCTTGTTTAATAGCGAATAGTGAACAGGGAATAGTTTATAATGAAGCGCCGAGCGGCGCTTATGTGCTATTCTCTGTTCACTGTTCTTTTTTGTTATTCGCCGCCGGGGCAAATGAAAAAGCTGCTGCACTGCGTTATTTTTACGCTTGTGCAGCAGCTGTTTAATGATCTATATGTGAGATTTTATCAGACCTTGCGCTGATATGATCAGATAACTCTTACACGGATAACACCGTCAACAGACTTGATCGCCTCAGCAGCAGCGTCTGCGGGAGCAGCTGTGTCGATGATCGTGTATGCATAGTCCTTCTTTGATGCGCTTGATATAGCAGCGATGCTGTTGCCGCTCTCAGCTACCTTTGCAGAAACAGCAGCGACCATATCGGGAGTGTTCTTGCTGATAACACATACTCTTGCAGCGCCGGACTTAGCCATAGCTACATTGGGCAGGGTCACAGAGTTGGTGATGTTGCCGTTCTCAAGGAAGTCCTTGATCTCGTCAGCAGCCATCTGAGCGCAGTTGTCCTCAGACTCAGGTGTAGATGCGCCAAGGTGGGGGATAGCAATAACGCCGTCCTCGCCGAGAATGTCGTCTGTTGCAAAGTCTGTTACATAGCAGGCGATCTTCTTGTCAGCGATGCCCTTGAGCACGTCTGCTGAAACGATAAGGTCAGCTCTGGAGAAATTCATGATGCGGACGCCGTCCTTCATCTTTGCGATGCTGCCTTCGTTGATAAAGCCCTTTGTGTCGGGTGTGAGCGGAACATGGATCGTGATGTAGTCGCTTGCAGCATAGATCTCATCGAGAGTCTTTACATAGCTTACACTCGGGCATACGCGGAGAGCGTTGTTTACTGAAAGGAACGGGTCATAGCCGACTACCTTCATGCCGAGAGCAGAAGCAGCATTTGCAACAAGGATACCGATAGCGCCAAGACCGATAACACCGAGGGTCTTGCCCTTGATCTCGGGGCCTACGAACTGGCTCTTGCCTTTTTCTACCATCTTGCCTACCTGGTCGCCGTTGCCTTTGAGTGTCTTAGCCCATGCGATACCGTCTACTACCTTTCTTGAGCTGAGAAGGAGACCGGTGAGAACAAGCTCTTTAACAGCGTTTGCATTAGCGCCGGGTGTGTTGAAAACAACGATGCCCTGCTCGGAGCACTTGTCAAGAGGAATGTTGTTTACGCCTGCGCCGGCTCTTGCAATGCAGAGAAGGCTTTCGGGCATTTCCATTTCGTGCATGGAAGCTGAACGTACAAGAACAGCCTCAGGAGCTTCGATATCGTCAGCTACATTGTAGCCTGCGCCAAGAGCGTTGACAGCTACGGGAGAAATTTTGTTAAGTGTTTTAACATTGAACATTTTATGTCACCTTCCGATAAAATGATATTTTCCGGAACGGGAGCTTTCACCGTTCCGGATAAATAAAGAATGTATTATTGTGTATGCTTATAATGCGTTTATCAGCTGTTTGCAGCTTCAAACTCCTTCATGAATGCTACGAGCTTCTCAACGCCCTCAACAGGCATAGCGTTGTAGATAGAAGCGCGCATACCGCCGACTGTACGATGACCCTTGATGTTAACAAAGTCATGTGCAGTAGCTTCCTTAACAAACTTAGCGTCGAGATCAGCATTGCCTGTTACGAACGGTACGTTCATGAGAGAACGATCCTCAGGAACAACAGTGCCCTTGAACATATTTGAGCTGTCGAGGAAGTTGTAGAGGATTGAAGCCTTCTTCTCGTTGATCTTCTGCATATTTTCAAGACCGCCTATATCGTTCTTGATCCACTCGAGAACGAGCTTTGCAATGTAGATCGTCCAGCAGGGCGGTGTGTTGAACATTGAGCCGTTGTCAGCGTGTGTCTGGAAGTTGAGCATTGTCGGGCAGATATCCATAGCATTGCCGATGAGATCCTCGCGGATGATAGCAACTACCAGGCCGGCAGGAGCCATGTTCTTCTGTGCGCCTGCATAGAGGATACCGAACTTTGAAACATCAATAGGTGTTGAAAGGATGCATGATGAGATATCAGCTACCAGCGGAACATCGCCTGTATCGGGGATATCATGGTAAACAGTACCGTAAATCGTGTTGTTCATGCAGATGTAGAAGTAATCTGCATCCTTTGTGAATGTATCGGGATCAAGCTTCGGGATATATGAGAAGGTCTTGTCCTTTGAAGAAGCAACAACATTTGCATCAAGATATCTTGCAGCCTCTTTGTAAGCCTTTGTTGCCCACTGACCTGTGAGAACATAGTCAGCCTTGCGGTTCTTGTTGCCGAGGTTGAGCGGGATAGCTGCAAACTGTGTGGAAGCTCCGCCCTGAAGGAAAAGCACCTTGTAGTTATCGGGGATGTTCATTATTTCACGCAGAAGGCTCTCTGCGCCTGTGATGATGCCCTCGAATACCTTGGAGCGGTGTGACATTTCCATTACGGACTGACCGCAGCCCTGATAGTCAAACATTTCCTCTGCTGCTCTTTTCAGTACGACCTCAGGAAGAACTGAAGGACCTGCTGAAAAATTGTACACTCTTTTCATTTTTATTACCTCCATGCGGCGCATTATCTGCGCTTTTATTGCGCTCCGTTTCAAACGCTGAGTCTGTCGTGCCGGTCGATTTCTTTCCGGTCTTTCCGGCGCGGACAACGCACGGCGCTGCTTTGAAAGCTGCTCGGGCAGCTAATGAGGATGCGCAGCCGGCGGATAGCTTCCTCAGACTGCTCCTCTGCTTTGCGTGAACGGTGCGTTTGTTATTCAATATATGCCGTACTACCATATTATAGAGCAATTTTGGATGTATGTCAATTATTTAACGCAAGATTCACTCATAAAAATTGCAAAAATCTTGTCGGCTGCAACAATTTTGTGTCAAAAATCGTTTTCATTGACGGAGAAAGGCTGTATTCTGCATAAACGGCGGCGGTTATCCGGCAAGCCGATGACAAAAGCCTGCAAAATTCTGCGGTTTTGAGAAGGGGGTTCGTGCGGAAACTGTTTTTCTGCAGGAAAAGGGTTTCAGCCGTGCAACTTGCCGGCGCAAAATTTCAAAATCACTTGCCGAAATCGCGCAGGTGTACTATAATAGATATATACAGTACTGACAGGAGGGAACAGGCGTGAACAACAAGAACGGAAGCGGCGGAGCTGATGATTTTTCATTCGGCTTCTCAGAAATGGACGGCTGGCTGAGCGGTACAGACGGCAGAAGCGATGTGAACAGCAGCAATGCATATATAACTGATAACGGTTTTAATAACAGCGGTATTAACGATTATGAAAGCGTGTTCGGAGATGAATACAGTGAGCCCGACAGTATATCGGTATCAGCAGGAACGTATAATGAAAGCGATGAGGCTCAGGTTTATGACAGACCTGCCGAGGACGGTGAATATTCCGAAGCTTATGAAAAAGCGCTTTCCAAGGTAAGCCGTCACAAAGAGGATAAAAAAAGCATATGGCAGTACAGTTTCGGAGAAAGCAACGGGGCCGATTTTGGTATGCCCGACTGGCCTGCCAGGCACGAAGTCGAAAAGTACAAATACGGCGACGTTGCTGTGAAAAGACCAAGGTTTTTAAGGGCTTTATATGGACGTTCGCACTTGGCGGCAAAGATAATGTTTGTGGCATGGCTCGCTGTCAGCATAGTGCTCACGGCCGTATTTTTCTCAAAGCGCGAATATTGGACTATCATCTGGGGCACGATGCAGATCACTGCGGGAATATGCGCATATTTCGCTTTGCTCCCGAGGAACAGACTTAAAAAATTTCCGGTATTCCTTGTTGTTGATGCTCTTCTTACCGGAGGCATCATTGCGTTCAGGTTTGCAGAGCCGCGAGGCTTTGCGGCGCTTTCGGAAAACATGAAATCTATTTTTGGCGGGCTTTTTTTTGCAATTGTCGGAGTTATCACTGTCACTTTCGGCTCGGTCGTGCTTTTCCGCTCTCTTTCAAGATGTTCGGTCAAAATTATGGGTATGTGTATGAATTATGTCAGGGTCGGCACCAGAGGAAGCACCACCGTGGTTTATTGTCCTATCTACGAATTTTTCTATAACAAGCGCAAATATATCGTCAGACCTGATTCATACACCAGCGCTGCTCCGCCTGAACGCGGAAAAATGTATAAGCTCCGGATAAACCCGCTTAATCCGACCGATTATTTTGATGTCAAGCGTGATGGAAATCTGTATGTTATTGTAATAGTGTGCGGCGCAATATTTGCGGTAACAAGCTCGATATTTTTTATAGTATCTATTATTAATGCGTTTTTGAGCGTATATTATTAGTAATGGAACGGGGAGGATGACATTGAATAACAGCAGCGGAAATAAAGGAGCCGATGATTTTTCCTTTGGCTTTTCCGATACGGACGGCTGGCTTGGCGGAACAGACGGCTTTAGCAATCAGCCGGGCGGCTACGGAAATAACGGCTTTAGCAGTCAGCCGGACAGCTACGGTAATAACGGCTTTAGTGGTCAGCCGGAAAACTACGGTAATAACGATTTCGGTTATGCCGATAAACCGCTGAGCCGCGGTGATTTTTTGGAACCGGAATCCGACCCTGTAAAAAAAGAATTGAACAGCGTATGGGAATCTGAGTTTTCACGCAATATGCAGGGGAGACGCTCATGGGAAACACGTCACCCGTATGCATCAAAAGCAGTAAAAAGAAAAAAGCAGAAGAGCAGGAGTGCCAATAATACTGCGATAAAGGTCTTTCTTGGCTGGATATTTGTAAGCATTGTACTTACAGCATTGGCGGCATGGAAGCATGAATTCTGGACGATAACATGGTTCATACTGCAAATGACGGCAGGGATCACGATATATTCCTGTTCTTTGCCGAAAAACAAATTGAAATTATTCACAGTATATCTGATAGCCGTCGTTTTGCTGACCGGTGCGCTGATCGGAGCAAGGTGCTTTTATCCGGATGTATTCAGACGGTTGTCGTTCGTTTCGGCGCCTACTGACATTTCGATATCTTTTGTCGCTTCTTTTGGATTGTTTATTATGGTGTATTCGATCGCTTCGATGCATAACCGTAAAACAAGATGTACCGAAAAGGTAAATGCGATATGTCTTGAGGTGCTCAGGCATCGTTCTAAAAAGGGCGGCACTACATATTGTCCTGTTTACGGCTTTTTATACAGGGGAAACAAGTACATTGTAAAAATGGATTATTACAGCAATATCAGTCCGCCGTCGGTCAATTCTGAGTGTGATCTTATGATAAATCCTGATGCTCCCGAGGATTTTTACGATGTCAGGCGAGACGGCACAATGAGCATATTGCTGATATTGATCGGCTTGTTATGGGCGGGAGCCTGCTATTTCCTGCTGATAAGATCTGTCATAACGGCATTCTGATGCTGCATAAGTTATACAAAGGACGTTTGCGGGGCTTCGGCGCAGCTCCCGTAAAAATAAAGAGCTCCCTCGCTGAGGGAGCAGAATTTATAATGTAAATGTATTATTATGCGAGTATCTCGCCGATGATGGCATTTGAAAGCAGGAAGCCTTTCTCAGTGAGCTTTATTGCTTCACTGCTGACCTCGGTATATCCCATTCCGGCAAATCTGACGGCTCTGCTGATGTATTCATCGGGTATGCTCATGCCGAAACGCTGCGCAAAGCGCTCATAGCTTATGCCTTCGTTCAGACGCAGACCAAGCATGATGTATTCCTCGATGCTGCCGCCTTCGCCGTCATCTGTATATCTGTCCTGAGCAAAGCTCTCAAAGGAACGGTCAAAGCATCGGCGTTTTCCGTCAATAAAGGAATGCGCAGAGGGACCGAGACCGAGGTATTCTTCATCGTGCCAGTATTTCAGATTATGACGGCTCTCATAGCCCGGTCTTGCAAAATTGGATATTTCATACTGAGCATAACCGTATTCTTTCAGTGTTTCAACAGCAAACAGATACATATCAGCCTGTTCGTCCTCGTCAGGAAGGAGCAGGCTGTCTTTTTTCTTATAGTAGACCGTGCCCGGCTCTATTTTGAGAATATATGCCGATATGTGCGCTGCTCCGTGCTCTGCGCAGAAATCTATTGAACGCTTCAGGCTGTCCGTTGTCTGCGCGGGTGTGGCTATCATAAGGTCAAGAGAGATATTGTCAAACCCCGCAGACTGCGCCTTTCTGATGCAGGCTTTTGCGGCCTTTGAGTCGTGAAGCCTGCCGAGAAGTCTCAGCTCATTGTCATCTGACGACTGCAGCCCGATGGAAACACGGTTGAATCCGCCTTTTCTCAGAGCTTCAAAGTCGGTGTCCTTTTTTTCCGGATTAAGCTCAAGCGTGATCTCTGCGTCCTTTACGGAGAAGCTCTGCACAGCTTGTGAAAGTATCCTGCACAGCCTTTGTGCGCCCAATATGCCCGGAGTGCCTCCGCCGAAATAAACGGTATCGGCAGTGCGCGCAAGCCTGCGTCCGTATGTTTCAATGCTCCTGCAAAGAAGGATAGTGTATTCATCGTATTGTTCATCGTTCCCTCTCCGAGAGAAAAAATCGCAGTATGGGCACTTGCTGCGGCAGAACGGGATATGCAGATACAGGCCTATGGGCGGCTTGCGGCTGCTTACGGACGAAGCGTTATTTTTTATGGTCACTTTTGACAGCACCTTTTCTGAGTATTAGCATTATCTCAATAAACAATGTGATAAGCGAAGCGGCTATCAGCACTATGTCAAAGTACATGAAGGTATTGAAGGATTCGGCAAGGCTTTCGTATGTAGGCTGCTGATTCATAGTAAGGAAGCACACAAATCCGTTCATATCACCCGAAGAGATAGTTGACAGAGCCCTGTCTATCATAAACGTGAATACCACAAAGCCGATGAGCACAACTATGACAGTGCCTGTTACCAGCGGCTTTTGGGGCTTGTTTATCAATGATACGGATATCATTGACAATATCAGCGCCGCACTTATGATAACAACGATAGGATTTATCATGTTCCTCCTCCTTTCCGGAAAATGGTCGGGCTGTTATTCACAGCTCCGGAGTCGGTCTGCTCAGAAGCGTTGCCACTTTGAGTACAGCGGTCTGTGTCTTTGCATCGGGAAGCTCACCGTTGAGCACCATCTGTACAGCCTTGTCAAGCGGTATCCTGATCACGTCAAGGAACTCGCCCTCATCGAGTTTCTGCCTGTCATAATGGTCTATCCTGCAAAAGTAGAGGTGTATTATCTCACCGCAGTATCCGGGGCTTGGATAGAGCTTGCCGAGTGTCATATACTGACGTCCGACAGCGCCTGTTTCCTCCAGAAGTTCACGCTTGCCGTTTTCGAGAGGATTCATGCCCTTTTCAAGCTTGCCTGCGGGAAGCTCTAACAGTACCTCCTTGTAGGGGTAGCGGAACTGACGCACAAAAAGCAGCTCATTGTTTTCTGTCAATGCAGCTACTGCAACTCCGCCGGGATGAGCGACTATCTCACGCATGGATTCGCTGCCGTCTTCAAGCTCTACCTTATCGAGCTTTACATGGATAACACGTCCTACAAATTTATCTTCGGATTCTATAGTTTTTTCAAAGTGCGGTATACGGCCGCTGTTATTTTGTTCTGTATTGCTCATTTGAGTGTCCCTCCTTAAAGTATTATGTTTTGATACAAAAATACCATAATAACATATTATACATCATTTTTCGCCGGATGTAAAGCATCGGTTAAAAAAATGGCGCAGAGCCTGCGCACCCTTGTCCGCTCCGCTCGTTTACACTCGCTTTGTTCTGCTCATTCTTTAGTCATTCCCGTAGAAGCAGGTGCATTCGCGGTGCTTTGCAAAAACTTTCTTTTGCAGACGCCGGTTTACTTTCTGCGCCGGATCGGGAGCGGCAGCTTGCCGCCCGTGTAACCTGCCGGCCAAAATTGATTTCCGTGTTAAAAAATAATTCCGGCTTGACATAAGAAACACGAAAAGGTAAACTATGGAGTAGTAAATAAAAATGGGGCTGAAAAAATGAATGATAAAGAACCCTTGCAGATATACGGCACAGTTGAAGAAATAATATTCAGAAACGACAGCAACGGGTATACTGTCATCAAAATGTTGAGTGAGGGAACGGATGTTACTGCACACGGTCTGATGGCGGCGGTGAATACGGGCGATGAACTGCGGCTTTTTGGCGCATGGGAAAATCATCCAAGCTATGGCAGACAGTTTTCTTTTGAATACTATGAGCAGTACCTGCCTTCAACAGCCGACAGCATACTGAAATATCTTTCGACAGGAGCGATAAAGGGAATAGGCAAGGCTACCGCAAGAAGACTTGTGGAGGCCTTCGGAGATAAAACTCTTGAGGTCATGCAGAATGACCCGCTCAGGACTTCTCAGGTAAAGGGCATTTCTGTCAGGGCTGCCGAAAATATCAGCGCCGAAATGAAGAAAAACTTCGGTATGCGCGAGGTGATGCTATGGCTTGAACGCTTTCACATATCTACTCAGGAAATGGTGAGGATATGGAAGACCTTGGGAGCTGAAACTATAGCTCTTGTAGAAGAAAATCCCTATATCCTTTGCAGCAGCGAAATAGAGGTGCCGTTCAACAGGGCAGATAATATCGCGGCAGTGCTGAAAAAATCGTCTGATGATATCTTCCGCATACGTGCGGGCATAAACCACGTAATAAAATACAATTCCTGCAACGGACATACCTGCCTGCCAAAAGAAAAGCTTATTGCTGTGGCTGCCGAATTTATGAGGTTAGAGCCGTCTCAGGTGAGTGCGATACTTGAAGAAATGCTTCTTGACGGCAGTCTTGTCTATGACGAGATAAACGACAGAGCTTTTGTTTTTATGCCAAAGCTGTACAGGAGCGAGACCTTTGCCGCAGAAAGACTGTCGATGATACTCAAGTTTCCGTGTGAAAGGATCAGCGGCGTGGAACACGCGCTTGAAATATTTGAAAAGGAACACGGCATATGCTATGCAGAGCTGCAAAGGAAGGCTATAATCGAGGCGCTTTCGGGCGGGCTTCTTATACTTACGGGCGGGCCGGGCACAGGCAAGACCACTACGCTGAACGGCATAATAGCCCTTTTTACAAAATTCGGTCTGAAAGTGGCATTGGCAGCGCCTACGGGCAGGGCTGCGCAGCGTATGTCTGAGGTGACGTCACGTGAGGCAAAGACGCTTCACAGACTGCTTGAGGTGGAGTGGGACAAGAATGATACGCCTGTTTTCAAGCGGAACGAAAGGAACCTTCTTGAATGTGATGCGCTGATAATAGACGAGCTTTCAATGGTCGATGCGCAGCTTTTTGAATGCGTTATGCGTGCGCTTCCCCTCGGATGCAGGCTGATAATGGTAGGCGACAGCGACCAGCTGCCGTCAGTCGGACCCGGAAACGTGCTCGGCGACCTTATAGATTCCGGCAGGATACCTGTAGTACAGCTGACCGAAATATTCCGCCAGTCGATGCAAAGCCTTATAGTCACCAATGCCCACAGGATCGTACACGGAGAAATGCCGGATATTTCGCGTACAGACAGCGACTTTTTCTTTATGGTATGTCCTGAGCGTGAAAGAATAGCTTCAACGATAGTCGATCTGTGTGCAAGGCGGCTGCCGGCAAGCTATGGGTATTCTGCTTTTAATAATATCCAGGTGCTTTGCCCTGGAAGGAACGGCGATCTGGGTGTAACTGAAATGAACAAAAGGCTCCAGCAGGCGCTCAATCCGTCACGCAGCAGGAACGAGGAAATATCTGTCCCGCTCTATACCTTCCGTCAGGGCGATAAGGTTATGCAGACGCGCAACAATTATGACATACTATGGAGCAGAGATGACGGCTCTGAGGGTTCGGGCATTTTCAACGGTGATATAGGCACGATAGAAGCCATTGACAAGAAAACAAGATCGGCATTTGTACGCTTTGATGACAAGCTTGCTGTTTATGACGAGGATTCGGTGCTCCAGCTGGAGCTTGCATACGCCTCAACCGTGCACAAAAGCCAGGGCAATGAGTTTGACGCCGTGATAATGCCGATGCATTACGGACCGCCTCAGCTTTATTACAGGAATCTGCTTTATACAGCAGTGACACGCGCCAAAAGGATACTCATTCTTGTAGGCAATATATCAACGCTGAAAAAAATGGTGGATAATAACAAAAAGACACTGCGTTACTCAGGACTGAGAACTTTTCTTGAAAGAGAGTGAGCGGCTTGAATAAATTTCTGCGTGAGCTTGCAAAAAGAACGATCTGGCTTTTCTGTCCTAACAGGTGCCCTTATTGCAATAAGCTTATCGGCTATCACGATACGGAGTGTGACGCCTGTGCCAAAAAGCTTGCAGGCAGTGTTATACAAAAGCTGCCAATGGGCGGGAGCTGTATTGCGCCGTTTGAATATTCCGGCGCTGTCAGGAGAGCGATACTGAAATTCAAATTCCGTGAGGATATAAGCCCTGCGGACAGTCTGGCAAAGCATATATACGGTGTGACGAAGGATATTGCAGGGAATACGGATGCAGTGACAAATGTTCCGCTTTCTGCGCTGTCGCTTGAAAAAAGGGGATACGATCAGACAAGGATCCTGGCAAAGAAAACTGCGGAGCTTCTTGGTCTGCCGTTTTACCCTGCGCTGAAAAAGATAAAGCAGAAAAAAGTGCAGCACACGCTTGACCGTGAAGCGCGAAAAGAAAATGTGATCGGCTGCTATGAGGTGCCGGACAGTGAAAGCATTGCAGGCAAAAGACTGCTTTTGATAGATGATATATGCACTTCGGGTTATACCATGGCTGAATGCCGCAGAGTGCTGCTTGAAGCGGGCGCAAGGGATGTGCAGTGCGCAGCGGCGGCGATAGCAGAATTGGAACCGCATTAATACTAATACCTAACAAAAAGCAGACAATTTTTGCGGTCTGATTTTTATCAGGAATTAGTATAAGCACTGCAGTAAAAACGCCAGAACAAAAAATGTCGGCGGAGCTCAGGCTCTGCCGGCATTTTTGATATATTTACCTGTCGCTGATATCCTTGTATTCCACACGGTCGTGTACGTTAAGGTATGCAGGGCGGATTATCTTTCCGGAGTTTACAAGCTCCTCCATGCGGTGCGCCGACCAGCCGGCGATCCTTGCGATAGCAAATATAGGCGTGAACAGCTTTTGCGGCAGATCAAGCATACTGTATACAAAGCCGCTGTAGAAGTCTACGTTTGCGCTTACGCCCTTGTAGATGCGCCTTTCTTTTGCAATCACCTCCGGAGCGAGTCTTTCTACCATAGAATAAAGCCGGAATTCGTCCTGACGTCCCTTTTCCTCGGAGAGCTTTTCCACAAAGCCCTTGAATACCCTTGCGCGCGGGTCTGATATCGAATAAACGGCGTGTCCCATACCGTAGATAAGACCTGACCTGTCAAAAGCTTCACCGTGAAGAAGCTTTGTAAGGTAATTCCTTACGGCGTCCTCATCTGTGAAGTCCGAAATATTGCGCTCCATATCCTCAAACATCTTTACTACCTTTATATTTGCGCCGCCGTGCTTTGGCCCTTTAAGCGATCCGAGTGCAGCGGCTATTGCGGAGTAGGTATCTGTTCCGGATGATGTTACGACATGAGTTGTGAAGGATGAGTTGTTGCCGCCGCCGTGTTCCGCATGAAGAACGAGCGACATATCGAGCAGCTTTGCTTCAAGCTTTGTATATTTTGAATCGGGACGCAGCATATAAAGTATGTTTTCGGCAGTTGAGAGCTGAGGCTGCGGTGAATGTATGATAAGGCTCTGCCCCATGTGGTAATGGCTGTATGCCTGATAGCTGTATACCGATATCACAGGGAATATTGCAA
Organism: uncultured Ruminococcus sp.; assembly: GCA_902802105.1. GTDB lineage: Bacteria > Bacillota > Clostridia > Oscillospirales > Acutalibacteraceae > UBA1213. Next base: position 62,686 of record CADCKR010000002.1, on the reverse strand, counting down.
TGAGTTCAAGGCACTGACGGAGCACATTCGGCAGCCATGTGTCGTCTGCGTTCGGGTCGTATGAATACAGCGTCAGCACACACCTTGCAAGAGCGTTCATCATGTCCTTGCTGGGCGCCTTCAGTATCACGTCTCTTGTAAAATAGTGGGGAAGATTGCGGTATTTTGCAAGGATACGCTTTATCTGCTCATACTGCTCCGGAGTGGGCAGTCTGCCGAACATAAGCAGATATACAACCTCTTCAAAGCCGAACCGGTCATCGTGTATGAAGCCCCTGACGATATCCTCAACGTCAACGCCCCTGTAATAAAGCTTGCCCTCACACGGCCTGGTCTCTCCGTTAACGACCTTGCTTGAACAGATCTCCGAGATCTCTGTCAGTCCTGCTAAAACGCCCTTTCCGTTAATATCGCGCAGTCCGCGCTTAACGTCATATTTTGAATAAAGGTCCTTGTCGATCCTTCCGTTTGTCTCACAGAGCCTGCTGAGTTCAACAAGCTCGGGAGTTACGTTGAAGAAATCATCTCTTATCAATATTATCATCTCCGATTTTGTGAATTTGCTGAAATAGTATTATCAGTACATGAATTGCATAATAATATATATGTTTGATTCTATTATACCACAATGGCAAAATTTGTAAACCTGTGTGAGGTTTCAATTTTGTAAATATTTGGATATCAGTCAATGAGTGATCCCTGAATGATATCCATTTCCTTCATCTGGTGATTTATCCGGTTGAGCACACGGCGCTTATCGCCGCTCCATTTCGGGGATATGAGCAGCGCTCTGCTGCCGTCACCCGTAAGACGGTGAATGACTGTTTCCGGGCTGATATTTCCGATGAGCACGGCAGCCGCATGAACGTATTCATCTTCACTCATTGTGCTGACAAGACCTTTTTCATACAGCTCTGCAAGCCTTGTGCCCTTTAATACGTGCAGGAGCTGCAGCTTTATTCCGTCTGCGCCGCTCCTGCTGACATAGCGCACGGTTGCTGTCATATCGTCAAGGCTCTCATAAGGCAGGCCGACTATTGTATGTACTATTACGTTTATGCCGATGCCTTTAAGCTCTCTTACAGCCCTGTCAAAGCAAGGCAGCTCATAGCCTCTGTTTATGAAGCGCGCGCTTTCTTCGTGTATGGTCTGCAAGCCAAGCTCTACCCATACGGGCTTTATCTGTGCAAGTTCTTCAAGCAGCCTGAGCTTATCATCTTCAAGACAGTCCGGTCTGGTGGCTATCGAGAGCACGTCTATATCATCACGGCTTATGACAGGCAGAAAAAGCTCCCTAAGCCTGCCTGCGGGTGCGTATGTATTGGTGAATGCCTGAAAGTATGCGATATATCCCGAACCGTCAGCCTTTCTGCTTACAAGCGCTTTTGCTGCGTCTATCTGTTTGTCAATGTCCTGAGTGCATTTCAGCGCAAACTCCCCTGAGCCGCCCTCGCTGCAGAATATGCAGCCGCCGGATGAGATCGTGCCGTCACGGTTAGGGCAGGTCATGCCGCCGTTGAGAGAAAGCTTGTAGAGCTTTTTGCGGAAGGTCTTTTTCAGGAAGCAGTCAAGGGAATAATATCTTCTCCCGTTCCACTCACGCAGTCTTTCTTTTATATCCATAATTCTCTCCATTAAAGGATCAAGGAGGAAACACAAGGTTCCCTCCTTGAAAACGCGGTTTTCATACTGATTGAGAGATCATTCTTCGGGAGCAAAGTTTTCCTTGCCTACGCCGCAGAGAGGGCAGGTCCAATCATCGGGAATATCCTCAAAGGGAGTTCCTTTTGCGATGCCGTGATCGGGATCACCGTTGACGGGCTCATAAACATAGCCGCAAATCTGACATACATAGTTCATAGCTGTTACCTCCGTAAGACTAAATTAATTGAATTTATTATACAGTATATCGCCCCGAAAGTCAATCGTTTTATTCATTACGGATACTTTGTCAGTGTGGAGAAATCAATTTTGGCCGGCAGGTTACACGGGCGGCAAGCTGCCGCTCCCGATTCGGCGCAGGCTCTGCGCTATGCGCAGGCAGCAAGGTCTGAAACGCTTGTTGTCAGGCGCATGGCTATCACGGTTATGTCGTCATCGTGCCCGTCTTCACGTCTGGCGGTGGCTTCATCGTTTATCAGGTGCGCAAGCTCCTGCATATCCTTTTCGCTGCCCCATTTCATGATTATACGCTCTATCCAGTCTTCGCCGCTTGATATCGCACCGTCAGATACCATCACGATTATGTCATCAGGCTGCAATATATCCTCAGTACAGGTGAATTCTACATCCGGCAGTATGCCTACAGGCAGAGAGGGCGTTTCAACACGGTACATCTCTCCGCCTTTGCGTATGAATGATACGGCTGCTCCCGCCTTCATAAAGTCAACGTCACCCGTGTAAAGGTCAACTGATACAACATCAAGAGTGGCAAGGGATTCATCCTCGGATTTTACAAGCAGCGCGGAGTTTACTACTTTAAGCGAGCAGTCAAAACCAAGTCCGGCTTTTATCAGCTTTGAGATTATGCTTACAGCCATACCTCCGTCAACGGCAGCCCTGCCGCCAGTGCCCATGCCGTCGCTCAGTACGGTTATCATTCTTCCCATGCCGTCGTTGAAATATCTGAGATTATCGCCGCAAAGCAGCCCGCTGCCGCATACGTGCTGGCTTGATGCGATCTCAACATCAAATGACGGGCGCTCGCATAGAAGTATCCTGCATTTACCGAAAGCCGCCGTGACAGAGGGAGCTTCAAAGTGTCTGCCGCATATTTTTGAGACCTCATGCAGTATAATGCTGCGTTTGATCCTGCGCCTGTCATCGTCATATATGCCCGCTTCAACAGTCATGCGTCCGAGATGATCTACCCGGCAGCTTATGTCTGTGGGTATCATCCCAAGCTCCTTGAATTTCATGGATATCCTGTCCGAAAGCTCGTTGTCGAAGAATTCGTAATTTTCGTATTCGTCAGCCATTTCTCCGAGAATATCGCCCAGCCCGCAGAATTGTCCTGCAACAACAGAACGCACCTCGTCAACTCTCTTTGATGCGGCCTCCGATGCAAGATAATTCTGGTAGCATTTGTTGACGGCTCTTGCCATTTCTGCAGTGCGGCAGCATTTTCTGCGGAAGTCATCACAGAAATCCTCCGGCTCAATACTGCCGCGCCCGATAAGTACAGGATTTACAGTCTGGAACGATTCAATAGCCACACCGTCCTTGTGCTCCCAGCAGAATACTTTCAGCCCGCATCTTTTGCAGGTACTCTCAACGGCTTTTTCATAAACGCTGTCGAGTGTAGGTGTGACTAACCTTGAAAGCTTGCTGGCGACCTCCTCAACGTCCTCGGATACGTCCGAAAGCGCTTTGGATGCAAAGTCGAGCCGCATTATTATAGAGCGTCTGAGTCCCTCGCAGTTTTCGTCTTTGGATGATGAGAATACTGCGGATATGAAGCTTCCTGTATTTTTGGGAAGTATAATGAATACAACGGATGCGGCAATACATTCATATATCATCGTGAAGGTTGTGCTCAGCTGCTCTCCCTGAAAAGATATGAGTATAACGCTGAGAGTGAAGATAACGCACGATATAATGCGCCCTGCCTGTGAGAATATACCGCTCATAAGCCCGCCCAGAGCGTATGCCGCACCGATAAAATACAGCGACGTGTCCGAAAGGCTGAGCACTATTCCGGTAGATATCCCCGCAACAGCGCCGCCGCCCGTACTGCCGTAGCGTGACGCCATAAGTATGCAGATTATTGCGGCTATCCTGCCGAGTGAAACAGTGCCTATGCATATTCCGGAAAGAGAAAGTATGAATATGCATCCGCTTAGAACGAGACAGGCTACCTCCTGCATAAGCAGCATACCGAGAGTTTTTGTTCCGTGCAGTATAACGACTGTTCTTGAAAAGAAATATGCTGCAACAGCGCCGATAAGAGCTTCAATTATAAACCTGAAAACTGTTTCCGGCCTTACTCCGGTAACGCTGAGAGCGGCAAGCCCTGTAGCGAGTGTGGGAACAAAGCATACAGCGGCAGCATACAGCGAATGACGGCTGAGCTTCTTTATGTCGTTGAGCGTCCAGCGTATTGCTGCAACGGCGAGCATTGCGGCAATATACCTGAAATTGCCTGTTCTGCCGCCCATAATGATATATCCCATAGAAGAACCGATCACGGCGGAGAATATTCCCCTGAACGGCACGGCCGAAGCGACAGAAACGCCAAACGGCGAATAGGCGCCGAAAATTTTGCCGCCCGAAGCGATGAATCCGCAGCTGAAACATATCACCTGAAAGAAAATTTTACGTGCATTAGTGTTTTGCAGAATATTCTGTAATGAAAATTTTGCGGCAAGCTCTCTGACCTTCAAACAAACCACCTCATTATTAAATTTTGCAAATACTGCTGTTTTTATTATACATTTATTTGATTGCTATCTTTGTCAGAAAAAGTTTTTCGCCGGCGCAGAGCCTGCGCTCCCGATTCGTCGGCAATGGGTTGAAAGATTTAATGGGACAGGGTATAATAATAAAAACGGAAGGAGAGAAAATAATGAAATATACTACACTGCTTATGGATGCGGATGACACTATATTCGATTTTGAAAAATGCGAGTACGGCGCACTGAAAAATGCTCTCATGGACTGCGGATATGAATTCAGCGATGAGGTGTGCAGACAGTTCAGCAGTATAAACGCCGCATTATGGAAAAAATTTGAAAAGGGCAGTATAACACGCGCTGAACTGCGCGTGAGACGCTTTAAGGAAACAATAGTTAAGTGCTTCGAGGGCTGCACCGATGGCAGAGCAGACTGCGAAACCGTTGCCGACCGGTATGTAAAGCGTCTTGCTGAACAGGCTATACTTATAGACGGCGCTTTGGAGGCACTTGAAAAACTGTCGCAGCATTATGAGATATACATAATCACAAACGGGCTGAAGCCTGTTCAGGAGAGCAGATTCGCTCTTGCGGAGCTTGACAGGTTTGTAAAAAAATCATATATTTCTGACGCTATGGGCGTTCAGAAGCCTTCTGCGGAATATTTCAGCATGGTGCTTGATGATATACCCGAAAAGGACAAAAGCAAGCTGCTTGTGGTGGGAGATTCGCTCACCTCTGATATGCAGGGCGGCAGGAATGCGGGGCTTGACACCTGTATTTATGACCCTAAGGGAAAAATAGAAATGCCGCACGCACTGTGCGATTACAGGATAACCGACCTGATGCAGCTGCTTTCGCTTTGAGGAGGTGCTTTTATGCCTGTGTTTACTGTAGGTGATGAGCTTGACGGCATTACCGTAAAAGCTTTTCTGAGAAAGCACTGCGAGGTTTCGTCAAGACTGCTTGCAAAGCTGAAAAGGGTAGAGAACGGCATGACGGTAAACGGCGCTCCGGTAAGGAGCATAGACCTGCTTCATTCCGGAGATGCGGTATGTCTGCGCTTTCCGGAGGATGAGACGGAAATAGCTCCGGTAGAAATGCCCCTCAGCATCGTTTATGAGGATGATGCAGTCATCGTGCTTGATAAGCCGCCGTTCATGCCGGTGCATCCTGTGCGTGACCATCAGACGGATACTCTTGCAAACGGCGTTATGCATTACCTGAAAAGCAAAGGAGAGAGCTGCACCTTCCGCTCTGTCAACCGTCTTGACCGCAACACATCAGGGCTTGTGCTTGCGGCAAAGAGCAGCTATGCGCATACATTCCTTATCGGAAAAACAAAGAAAAAATACATTGCGCTGTGTGAGGGCGAAATATCCGAAGGCGGCACTGTTGATGCGCCGATAATGCTTCGTCCCGGACACATTATCGAGCGTCAGGTGGGAGAAGGCGGCGCAAGAGCCGTTACCCATTACAGACCGCTTGATATCAGATATGGACACACGCTGCTTGAGCTTGAACTTGAAACGGGCAGGACACATCAGATAAGGACACATATGTCGAGCATCGGGCATCCTCTTGCTGGCGATGATATGTACGGCGGCAGCTGCAGGATATTCCGGCGTCAGTGCCTGCACTGCGCAGAGCTTTCGTTTATTCATCCGCTTACCCGTGAAGCTGTACTGCTGAAAAGTGCGCCGGAGGATTGGATGTCTGTACTTGAAGGATATTATAATAAAAAATGAGATTTTGTAGTCCGGTGCATCAAACGCCGAGCGGCAACATATATTATACTATGTCATTGCTTTGAATGATCCGGCATTTATTACCGCACAACAGTCCGGAACATACCGCAAAGCCAAGGAATGCATACATAAACAACAAAATAAACTGTATCACTGCTTTTTCCTGACAAGGATATACGCTCACAAAAAATATTTACGGGAATAAAATATAATGTGTTGATCATGATAAGCAATGATTAAACCACGCCGAACGTGGAAACACTATTGATATCGACACATCGCTTGGCGGTCAGCCGCAAATAAAGATTCGGAGCGTGAAAAGGATATGAACATCAGGCGAGGCGACATCTATTATGCAGATCTTAGTCCCGTTGTCGGTTCGGAGCAGGGTGGGATAAGACCTGTCCTTATCATACAGAATGATGTGGGCAACAGGTTCAGCCCGACGGTAATTGCTGCTGCGATAACGAGTCGGGAATCAAAGGCAAAGCTCCCCACACATATAAGACTGTATGCTGATAACAGCGGTCTGTCAAAGGATTCTGTGGTTCTTCTGGAGCAGATAAGGACTATCGACAAAAAAAGATTAAAGGAAAAAATGGGAACACTCAACAGCACCGATATGTATAAGGTGGATGAAGCTCTTGCTGTGAGCTTTGGTCTGGGAACATAAGCGTGTATCACTGAAAGGCAGCCGTTTGCGGAGATCTGATCCTGCAAACGGCTGTACTGCACAAAAAATAATATAAAATTCATACTTCAAAAATTGACATTTTTTGTATCTGCGTTGTGTGATAATAAATATATAGACGGAACGGATGCTGCACTTCACAGGAGGTCAGAATTGAAAACGACTGTTTATGCGGATGTTCTTTTCTGCGTGAATTTTATAGTAGACTATGTGATGCTTTTGTCTGTCAGATATATGACGTCACTGAATGTAAAGCGGCGCAGGCTTGCAGCAGGAGCGCTTGTCGGCGGTATCGGTTCATTTGCGGTTTTGCTGCCGCCTATGCCGTTTGCGGTATCGCTGCTTATAAGCATATCCGAAGCGCTGCTTATGACGGCGGCGGCTTTTCTCCCGATGAATATAAGGGGATATATCAGAACTGCGTTCCTGCTTTTTGCGGTAAGCTTTACTTACTGCGGCATTATGACGGCTGTGCTTGCGCTTGCATCTCCGGACGGCCTTACGGTGAGGAACAGCTCAGTTTATATCGGTATATCGCCATTTGCTCTTATCGCCCTGACGGCGCTGTGCTACCTTGTGCTGAGATTGTTCGGCAGAATAAAGGGATCGGGCATAAAAAGCAGAAGGTGCCGTGTTATAGTGCGCAACTGCGGCGGTACTGTTGAAGCCGAAGGGATAGCCGATACCGGAAGTACGCTGAGGGAGCCGTTTTCGGGAGAGCTTGTTATTGTGGGCAGAAGCGAGCTTTTTTCGGGCATATCCGGATTCGGGGAATATCCTGATACAAGCAGGAGGTCGCCCGCCAATCTGCGCATGATACCGTTTTCATCGGTTGGCGGCAGCGGACTGATGCCTGCGTTCCGGCCTGCGGAGATAACTGTTGTCACTGAAAGCGGCAGGATGAATGTAAGAGCTTATGTGGCGCTGAGCAGCGGGAAAAATCTCACTGACGGATGTGATGCTATCGTTCCCGCTGAGCTTATAATGAAAGGGTGTTAAGCTTTGAAAGGGTTCTATGTAATTTCAGAAAAAATGCTTTCGCGTCTGTCGTCTGCCGAAATGCTGAAAAAGGGCTGTGAGGGGATATACTACATAAACGGTCCCGAAACGCTGCCGCCTCCGCTGAAAAGCGATGAGGAAGCGGAGATCATGAAGCGCATAGAAAAGGGTGATGAAAAGGCAAGAGAGCCGCTGATAACACATAATCTCAGGCTGGTAGTCTATATTGCAAAGAAATTCGAGGCTCCCGGCGCAAATGTGGAGGATCTTATATCTATAGGAACGATAGGGCTTATCAAGGCGGTTAATACCTTTTGTCCGTCAAGGAATATCAAGCTTGCGACCTATGCTTCAAGGTGCATCGAAAACGAGATACTGATGTATTTCAGGAAAAGCGCGCAGCAGAAGAACGAGATATCTATAGACGAGCCGCTGAATGTGGACTGGGACGGCAACGAGCTGCTGATATCCGATGTGCTTGGCAGTGATGCGGATGAAGTCAATCAGCGTCTTGAGCAGGAATCAGAGCAGGCGCAGCTGATGAAGGCTGTAAGCAGACTCAGCAAGCGTGAGCTGACTATAATGGAGCTGAGGTTTGGTCTTAACGGCCGCAAGCCGCACACACAGAAGCAGGTGGCGGATATTCTCGGCATATCGCAGTCGTACATTTCAAGACTGGAGAAAAAGATAATTTCAAGGCTGAAGCAGGAGATCAAGCTTTAGCTGCGATCGTTTTTGTACTTTCTTTTGCCATAGAACAGTATTATTTTTCATTTACAGAGCATCGTCAGGAACGGAGAGCGGTTCGGGCGGTGCTTTTTAATTTTAAAATGTAAAATCAAATGACAATCTATATAATACTATATCAATTTTTAAGGTTTTGCGGCAGGCAATATCACAAAACTCACTCGTAGGATGATCCTTTCACATCGGGAAGGTGGTTCTCCCGTGTAAATCACCGGTACAAATTGATTTCCGCAGATTATGGTCAAATTCACTTGATATCAGCATTAAAGTATGATACAATAAAACGAATAGACGCTGTTATTACGGAGGTGAGCTTTTGTGTACATAAATGTTCTGGGCGCCGGTCTTGCCGGCTGCGAGGCTGCATGGCAGATAGCCCGCAGGGGGATTCGGGTCAGACTTTTTGAAATGAAGCCCCATAAAATGACTCCTGCCCACAAGAGCACGGATTTTTGTGAGCTTATATGCTCAAATTCGCTCAAGGCGGCAAGAGTGGAAAGCGCGGCAGGACTTCTCAAGGAGGAGATGCGCAGGATAGGTTCGCTGCTTATGCAGTGCGCCGATAAATGCAGTGTTCCCGCAGGAGGCGCCCTTGCTGTGGACAGAGAGCGTTTTTCTGCTATGGTAACAGAATATATCAGGAATGAACCGCTTATCGAGGTCATTGATAAGGAGGTGACCGAGATACCGGATGACAGCGTGACTGTAATAGCTACAGGCCCGCTGACAAGCGATGCATTAGCTGACAGGATATCGGAGCTTTGCGGAAAGTCGCTGCACTTTTTTGATGCTGCGGCGCCTATCGTTACAGCTGAAAGCATCGACATGGAATGCGCGTTTACTGCGTCAAGATATGATAAGGGCGGCGATGATGCATATATCAACTGCCCGATGAACAAGGATGAGTATGAGAGCTTCCGCGAAGCGCTTGTAAGCGCCGAAAGAGCACCAAGGCATGATGTGGACGTTCAGAACCCGAAGGTCTATGAGGGCTGTATGCCGATAGAGATACTTGCTCAGCGGGGACTTGATACAATGCGCTTCGGGCCGATGAAGCCGGTGGGTCTGCGCGACCCAAGAACCGGACACAGGCCTTGGGCAGTGCTGCAGCTTCGCAGCGAAAACGAGGGCAAAACGATGTATAACCTTGTGGGATTTCAGACTAACCTGAAATTTCCCGAGCAGCGCAGGGTGTTCGGAATGATACCCGCTCTGAAAAATGCGGAATTTGTCAGATACGGCGTAATGCACAGGAATACCTTCCTTGATTCACCAAGACTGCTTGACAGCGACTTTTCAATGAGGAAAAGGCCTGAGCTCTTCTTTGCAGGGCAGATGACAGGAGTGGAGGGCTATATGGAGAGCGCTTCATCCGGTATGATGGCGGGAATAAATGCTGTCAGGCGTTTGCAGGGCAAACCGACAGTGACACTTCCGCCGCAGACTATGACAGGCGCGCTTTCGGGTCATATTTCTGATATTACAGTAAAGGATTTTCAGCCGATGGGAGCAAACCTCGGCATACTTCCTCCTTTGGATGAAAATATCAGGGATAAAAAAATGCGGGCAGAAAAATATGCTCTGAGATCACTTGAAATGCTTGAACCGTTACTCGAAAAAATAAAGACAGGAGAGTGTTGATATGAAAGTTTTAGTAGATGCATTCGGCGGAGACAACGCACCTCTCGAAATTATAAAGGGATGCCGGCTCTGCCTTGAAAAATATGACGGCCTTAATATTGGTCTTGTAGGCAATCAGCAGCTTATTGAAAAGACAGCAAAGGAAAATTCTATCCCGCTTGAAGGGCTTGAAATACATCACGCTCCCGATATACTTACAATGGAGGATGATGCGGGCGAGATAATGAAATCAAAGAACGATTCATCAATGGCTGCAGGTCTTAAACTCCTTTCACAGGGAGAGGGCGATGCTTTCCTTTCGGCAGGCAACAGCGGCGCACTTATTATGGGCTCAACGTTTATCGTCAAGCGCATAAAGGGCGTGAAGCGTCCGGCGTTTGCTCCGGTAATGCCTACGTCAACAGGTCCCTGCCTGCTCATCGACAGCGGCGCAAACGTAGAGGTGCGTCCGGAGATGCTTTTGCAGTTCGGCATAATGGGCTCTGCTTATGTTGAAAATGTTCTTAACATAAAAAATCCCCGTGTTGCCCTTGCAAATGTCGGCACAGAGGATCACAAGGGCGGCGAGCTGCAGCAGGAAGCATTCAGGCTTTTGAAAAATTCCGGACTGAACTTCATCGGCAATGTAGAGGGCAGGGATATCCCCGCAGGCTCCTGCGATGTTATAGTGGCTGACGGCTTTACGGGAAATATTATCCTTAAAATGTATGAAGGTGTTGCCAAGGAGCTTATGAAGAAGATAAAGGCAATGTTCCTGAAAAACCTGAAGACAAAGATAGCAGCCGGTATGATAAAGAAGGATATATACGAGCTTAAACAGTATTTCGACTACAATCAGTATGGTGCGGCGCCTATAATGGGAGCTGCGAAGCCTGTGCTCAAAACTCACGGAAGCGCAAAGGCGGAAACAATGATAACAGCTATGAAGTCTGCTATGGATTATGCAGAGACAAATGTTACCGGAAAGATAGCAGATGCGCTTGAAAAACTGAAAAAGTCCGGAAAAGAGGAGACATCTGAGCAATGAAGGAGCTTGAAAAGAGAATAGGCTACCATTACAAAAACATAGCGTATCTTGAAAATGCACTTACTCATTCATCCTATGCAAATGAGGTCAGGCACGGCGTATGCAGCAATGAGCGGCTTGAATTTTTAGGCGACTCGGTTCTGAGCGTGGTGGTGTCTGATTATATATACCGCAACTGTCCCGATCTTCCGGAGGGTGAGCTTTCAAAGCTGAGGGCGGCTCTTGTATGCGAAAAGAGCCTGTGCAGGTTCTCAAAGTCTCTCGGAGTAGGCGATAACCTAAGACTGAGCCGCGGAGAGCGGAATCTTAAAGGCAATGAGCGCCCGTCGATACTTGCTGACGCCTTTGAAGCAATAATTGCATCTATTTATCTTGACGGAGGAATGGAGCAGGCAAGAAGGTTCATCCTTCGCTTTGTCGAGCCGGAGATAAAAAATCCCCGTCCGCGCGCATTCAAGGATTACAAAACTACCTTACAGGAGATAATACAGAAAAATCCGGAGGAGCACCTTACCTATGTTCTTACAGGAGAGGAAGGGCCGGATCACGACAAGCACTTCTGCGTTGAAGTGCATCTCAACAATAACATAATAGGTCGCGGCGGCGGCAGAAGCAAGAAGGAAGCCGAGCAGCAGGCCGCAAGAGAAGCTTTGGAGTTGATGGGATATTGAAACATTCAAATGTTGCATTATTTGTGCCTCACAACGGCTGTCCCCATGCCTGTGTATTCTGCAATCAGCGGCAGATAACAGGCCAGTCATATCAGCCTTCGCCGGAGGATGTACTGGAGGCTGTGCGGACGGCTAAGGAGTCACTCGGAGAAAAAACAGGAAATGCGGAGATCGCATTTTTCGGCGGAAGCTTTACCGCCATAGACAGAGAATACATGACAAGCCTGCTGAGGGCAGCGTCGCCCTTTGTAAAGAGCGGCGAATTTTACGGCATACGCATTTCAACAAGGCCGGACGCCATAGACGATGAGATACTCGGAATACTTAAAGAATACGGAGTTACCTCAATAGAGCTTGGCGCTCAGAGTATGTCGGACCGTGTGCTGGAGCTTAACCGCAGAGGTCATACATCGGCAGATGTGGTCAATGCGTCACATCTTATAAAAGATAACGGCTTTTCTCTGGGGCTTCAGATGATGACGGGAATGTATGGCAGCAGCCTCGAAACGGATGTTGAGACAGCCCGCAGGATAGCTGCTCTCAGCCCGGATACAGTAAGGATATATCCTACTATAGTTCTTAAAGGAACGGAGCTTTACGGCTTGTATGAAAAGGGCGAGTATCAGCCTGAAACTCTTGAAGAGGCAGTGCCCCTGTGCGCAGAGCTGCTTTCGATTTTTGAAAAAAGCGGCATCCGTGTTATAAGGCTTGGTCTGCACGACAGCGGCAGTCTCAGGAACAGCATGGCGGCGGGTGCTTATCATCCGGCGTTTCGTGAGCTTTGTGAAAGCGAGATCATGTATAATAATGCTCTTGAAGCAATAAAAACAGCCGGTATCGGTAATGGAGCAGTAGATTTCTACGTTGCTCCGCAGTCTGTTTCACGGTTCATCGGTCAGAAACGGGCAAATCTCAATCGTCTGGGAGAGCTTGGCATCACTGCGATAGTACGTCAGGACAGCAGGCTCTCAAAGTATGAGGTGCGGGCTTCATCCCAGATACCGTGAAAATATCAATGAGCGGCAGACCGTCTGCCGCAGTGAAGGGATATAAAGATGAAATTAAAAGGACTTGAGCTGCAGGGCTTCAAAACGTTTCCGGATAAGACTAAGCTTGACTTTACAAACGGCATTACTGCTGTTGTAGGGCCTAACGGAAGCGGAAAAAGCAATATCAGCGATGCGATAAGGTGGGTGCTCGGCGAGCAGTCTGCCAAGTCGCTCAGATGCTCCAAAATGGAGGACGTTATCTTCAACGGCACTCAGCAGCGAAAAAAAACAGGATATGCACAGGTCACGCTGTCAATAGACAATTCCGACAGGACATTGCAGTTTGACGGCGATGAGGTGGCAATAACAAGGCGCTTCTATCGTTCGGGCAACAGCGAATATCTTATCAACAACACAAATGTAAGGCTGCAGGATATACACGAGCTTTTTATGGATACCGGTCTTGGCCGCGACGGATATTCAATGATAGGTCAGGGCAAGATAGATTCCATAGTTTCGACCAAGGGCGAGGACAGGCGTGAGATATTCGAGGAGGCTGCGGGAATATCGCGCTTCCGCTACAAGAAGGCCGAAGCCGAAAGACGTCTTGACAGGACAGAGGAAAACCTTGTAAGGCTCAGGGATAACCTGTTCTCTCTTGAAAGCAGGGTCGAGCCGCTGAGATTACAGTCGGAAAAGGCCAGGGCTTATCTCGGCTATGCAGAGGAGAAGCGCGGCCTTGAAATAGCTCTCTGGCTGAAAACGCTTGACAGGTCGTCACAGCAGATAAGGGCTCAGGCCGATAAGCTGGCCGTTGCGCAGGCTCAGTATGACGATATCGGCAAGCAGCTTGAAGCTATTCTTGCAGAGGGCGAGAAGATATATCAGGATCAGAGCAGTTTCAGCATCAGGATAGATGATCTGAGAAAGGACATAGCCGCTTCTGACGAGCAGGCGGCGGCAAAGCGAGCCGAAATATCCGTTCTGCAGAACGATATACTCCACAACGAGCATACAGTCGAACGCAGCAGGATACAGATAGAAGAATACAAGCGCTCAGGCATTGAAATAAATGCTGAGATCGAAAACAAGCAGAAGGTCATAAACGAAAATGAGAGTATGCTTAATCAGAAAAACTCTGAGCTTGAGATTAATACAAAGCTTCTTGCATCGCTGAAAACTGACGAGAGCAGCTCAAACGAAAGACTTGACGAGATAAACGAGCTTATTTCTCAGTTGTCGCAGAAGGCGGCTGAGGAAAAGATAACATATATGACATCATCGGCGTCCGTTACCGATATAACGAGCAGGTCTGAGATAGTTGAAAACAACATCAGAGCGCGAAAGTCGCAGATGGGTACGCTTGAAAACATCATTTCGGAATATAACGGAATGCTGAAAGACAACGCCGTAAAATACGTAGCGAAGCAGAAGGAGCTTGCAGCGGCTGAAAAAACGGCGTCAAAGGCTCAGGAGCAGAGCGAAAAGCTTAAAGCGGAGGCTGACAGGCTGAAGCTTGAAGGAGACAGGCTTTTCGGCAAAGCAAAAACACTGGAGGATCTTGAAAGGAACCTTGAAGGCTTCCTGCACAGCGTAAAGCTTGTGATGAAGGAAAGCAGTGCGGGTGCGCTTGGCGGCATTCACGGTCCGGTGTCGAGGGTCATCAGGACCTCATCGGAATACAGCATAGCCATAGAGATAGCCTTGGGCGGCGCGATGCAGAATATTGTCACCGAGACCGATGCCGACGCCAAAAGAGCGATAGCCTTCCTGAAAAGCCGTGACGGAGGACGTGCGACATTTTTGCCTATGTCTACCATAAAGGGCAGGGAGCTTAATGAAACAGGTCTTGAAGGCTGCCGGGGCTTTGTGGGCATAGCGTCGTCACTTTGCACCTGTGATGATATATACAAGGGCATACTTTACAATCTTCTTGGCAGGATAGTTGTTGCGGAGAACCTTGACAGCGCCGTTGAGATAGCCAAGAAATATTCCTACCGTTTCAGGATAGTTACCCTTGACGGTCAGGTCGTAAATACCGGCGGTTCGCTGACAGGCGGTTCTCTTGCAAAGAATACCGGTCTGCTTGGCAGAGCATCCGAAATAGAAAATATACGCGCAAAGGCAAAGGAACTTTCTGCAAGGTCTGAGGAGGAGCTTGAAAAATGGCGCAGCTCACGTTCGCTGCTTACTGCATATACGCAGGCTTCCGAAGGCTGCCGGCGCGAGCTTGCAAAAATAAGCGAGGAACGCATAAAAATAGAGGCAGAGATAAAGAGCCGCAGGGCTGAGCTTGACAATATAACATACTCCTACGGAGAAAGCGTTGCCGAGAGAAATGACAATGTAAAGCGCCTTGAAGAGCTTACCGCTGCAATGAACGAGGCGCGCAGGAAATATGACGAATACACAGTAAGGATAAGCAAAAACGAGGAGCTTGTGCAGGTGCTTTCCGGCTCAAAGAACGAAAACGCCAGAAAGCGCGAAAAGCTTGGAGAAAAGATACAGGAGCTTCGCATTGCCGTGCTGACCTGCGAAAAGGATATCGCATCGGCAAGAAACGATATCTCCGGCGCACGGCTGAGAGCTTCAAACGCTGAGGAGGCTATAAAGCACTGCACTGACGAGATAGATGAGCTTACCCGCAGGAATAAAGAGATAAAGCAGAACATTTCGGCTCTTGAAGAAGAGAGCCGCAGACTGCGTGAAAGGACTGAGGGCTTCAACTCTCAGATAGAAAAGCTGAATGCAGACAAGCTGCTGCTTGAAAAGCGTTCGGCCGAACTGAGAAAGGCCGAGCGTGAAAAGACTGCCGAGCGTGAAGGCATAAGCGCCGAGCTTGTGCGTCTTGAAGAGCGAAGGGATACCCTGCAAAAGCAGTATGACGAGATAAACGGCAAGCTCTGGGAGGAATACGAGCTTACAAGGCGTGAAGCCGAAAAGGTCGCGGCAGATGTGAGCGATCAGGGCAGGGCGCAGCGCAGGCTTGCCGAGCTTAAACAGAAGATACGTTCGCTTGGCACAGTAAATGTCGGCGCGATAGAGGAATATAAAGAGGTCAGTGAGCAGTATGAGTTTATGAAGGTTCAGGTCGGTGACGTTGAGAAGTCAAAGTCTGAGCTGATAAGACTTATCGGTGAACTGACAAAGCAGATGAGGGAAATATTCATAGAGCGTTTCAAGCTTATAAACAGCAATTTTTCATCCACCTTTGTAGAGCTTTTCGGGGGCGGCAAGGCTTCGCTTTCGCTTTCTGATCCGGAAAACGTGCTTACTACAGGCATAGATATATCCGTAGAGCCGCCCGGAAAGATAGTTTCACATATAGAGCTGCTCTCCGGCGGAGAAAAGGCGCTTGTTGCGATAGCGCTCTACTTTGCGATAATGAAGGTCAGCCCGTCGCCGTTCTGTGTGATGGACGAGATCGAGGCTGCGCTTGATGACGTAAACGTATACCGCTTTGCGGCCTATCTGCGCAGGATGAATGCGAACACGCAGTTTATATGCATAACTCACCGGCGCGGTACTATGGAGGAGGCGGATGTTCTTTACGGTGTGACAATGCAGGACAGAGGTATTTCAAAGCTGCTGCAGCTGCAGGCCGCCGATATAGAAAAGAACCTGTCAAATTCATAACTTCGCTTAATTTAACGGGAGGGAATTTATTATGGGTATATTCAGCAGGATCAAGGAAGGATTAAAGAAAACAAGGGATGCTATTTTCGGCAGGATAGACATGATGCTGAAATCCTTCACCAAAATAGACGATGATCTCTTTGAAGAGCTTGAGGAGCTTCTTGTCATGGGAGATGTGGGCATCTCTACGTCCGAGAAGATCTGTGATGAGCTTAAAAAGAGGGTAAAGCAGCAGGGCATCACCGACCCGAAGGAGATAAACCGGCTGCTTGCAGATGTAATAACCGAGATGCTGAAGGGCGGTCAGGAGCTTCATGTTGAGACCAAGCCTTCGGTTATACTTGTCATAGGTGTAAACGGTGTCGGAAAGACTACAACGATAGGCAAGATGGCTGCGCGTTTTGTAAGGGACGGCAAGCGTGTCACTCTTGCTGCCGCCGATACGTTCAGGGCAGCGGCGATAGATCAGCTGGCTATCTGGGCTGACCGCGCAGGCGCAGACCTTATAAAGCAGAACGAGGGCTCAGACCCGGCAGCGGTTGTTTTTGACGCTATCTCATCAGCCAAGGCAAGAGGAAGCGATATAATCATTGCAGATACAGCCGGACGTCTTCACAACAAAAAGAACCTCATGGCCGAGCTTGAAAAGATAAACAGGATAATCGACAGAGAACTGCCCGATGCAGACAAGGAAGTTTTGCTTGTGCTTGACGCTACCACCGGACAGAACGCTGTAAATCAGACAAAGGAATTCAAGAATGCAGCCGGCATTACGGGCATTGTGCTCACAAAGCTTGACGGTACCGCAAAGGGCGGCGTAGTGCTTGCAATAAAGGAAGAGCTTGATGTTCCGGTGAAATACATCGGTGTAGGCGAGCAGATAGACGACCTGCAGCCATTTGATCCGGAGCAGTTTGCAAGGGCACTCTTTGGCGCTGACGATATAGATGACGATGATGCGCCTGAGACGGCAGAAGCCGAAGCAGAGCAGGAGCCGCAGGAGCACAGACCCGCAACTGCCGATATCTGGGCGCAGATAGACGCAGAGGCGGAAAAGGAGGCAAAGGAATCCGTACAAGTGCAGGAGGAGCCTCAGCCTACGGCAGAGGAGATCGCGCAGCAGAAAGAAGCAGAGCGTCTTGAAAAAGAAAAACGTGCTGAGGAACGTCAGAGCAGAGCAAAGAAAAAATACAACTGGAGCTCTGCGCCCGCAGCCGAAACAGCGGCCGATGATGATTGGTTCGAGCAGTGGAAAAAGGGAGAAAATCAGTAATATTGGTTTTGTAAGCTCTTTTAAAATAAAGAAAGGATGGAACAGCTATGATATTTGTGATCGCATCCAATAATAAGAAGAAGATCGAGGAGCTTGAGAGAATACTCAATCCGCTTGAGATATACACGAAAACCGCGGAACAGCTTGGAAAGGAGTTGCCGGCGGTTGAAGAAACAGGCGCTACCTTTGAGGAAAATGCCGAGCTGAAAGCAAAGGCTGCCTGCGAGAGCACGGGCTTTCCGGCTATAGCTGATGATTCCGGACTTGTGATAGACGCGCTTGGAGGAAAGCCCGGTGTGTTTTCGGCAAGATATGCCGGAGAAGGCGCTACAGATGAGGAAAAAATAAACAAGATACTTGCTGAGATGATGACTTCCGGCAGCAGCGACAGAAGCGCACATTTTGAGTGTGTTATCTGCTGCTATTTCCCGAATGGGGATAAAATATTCGCACACGGAAGATGCGACGGAACTATAGGCTATGCTCCGAGAGGAACAAACGGCTTCGGCTATGACCCGATATTCTTTGTAGAGGGCAACAAGACCTTTGCTGAGCTGAGCGATAATCAGAAGGATGTAATGAGCCACAGAGGAAAGGCGCTGAAAGACCTTTCAGTACAGCTCAGAAAGAAATACAATATCAAATAACAGGAGATAAAATATGCTGACAAGTAAACAAAGAGCATTTTTGCGTTCACTTGCCATGAATGAGGATACTATCCTTATGGTCGGCAAGGGAGGCATGAGCGAACAGATCACCAAACAGGCGGACGATGCGCTGAGAGCAAGGGAACTTATCAAGGGCAAGGTGCTTGAGACCGCCGACGTGACGCCGAGAGAAGCGGCCGAGATGCTTGCGCTGGAAACAGACAGCGAGGTAGTGCAGGTGATAGGTTCAAAATTCGTTCTGTTCCGCAGAAACACGGAGCAGCCAAAGATAGAGCTGCCCAAGGCAAAGGGCGGCAAAAAAAGACAGTGATTCTGTAAAAAAGGAGAGACGGCAATGAAAACAGCGGTATTCGGCGGCAGCTTTGACCCTATACACAACGGACATATTGCGCTTTCACAGGCGTTTGTCAGCAGCCTTGCCATTGACAGAGTCATTGTTATACCTGCTTATGTTTCTCCTTTCAAGACAGTGCAGGGAGCAGCACCGCCTGAGTACAGACTTGAAATGTGCAGGCTTGCCTTTGAGGGTTATGCAAATACCGTGGTGAGTGATATTGAGCTGAGACGTGAGGGTTCAAGCTACACCTGCGACACTCTTTCGTATCTTTCGGAGCTTTATCCGGAGGACGAGCTTTTTCTTATTACCGGCGCAGATGCCTTCCTTACGATACAAAGCTGGAGGTCTCCGGAGATAATATTCAAAAAGGCTGCCGTATGCACTATTCCGAGAAATGACGATGATTTTTCAAAGCTGAGAGCTCATGCTGAATACCTGAAAACCATAGGAGCAAGAACAGAGCTTCTTAATGTGAGGGTAATGACTGTTTCGTCTACCGAGATAAGGGAACGTGTACGCGCAGGCGAGAGCATAAAGGGCATGGTACCCGAAAGAGTTGAGCATTATATACTCAGCAAGGGTCTGTATATGTCAGAAAATGAGGTCGATGAAGGTTGATAAAGAATAAAAAGCTTCTTTTGTATCTGGGTATATTCACGATATGGCTCTATGGAGCGTGGGCAGTCAGCGAGATGCTCCTCATGCCGGCGATAAGCGGTTTGGGCGTAAATGAATATGTTTATGTCCTGCTGCGCGATGTGCTGCTTAAAAGCGCTGTCTGGATACTGCCGGCGATGCTGCTCATAAAGCGTTTTTCGGATGATATGTCAGCGGGCTTTAAGGAGCTGTTCACATTAAGCAGGGCGAGCCGGAAATACCTGCTAATAGCTTTTGCTCTTGCGGGATTTGTTCTGTTCGGTGTCGTTGTGCGCACACATACGCTGGCGATCAGCAGCACGTTCCATCCCTCAAAGCTTATAGTTGCGCTTTTAGTGGGCTTTACCGAGGAGATAGTATTCAGGGGCTTGTATCTGAATGCTGCCATGAAAAACGCCGATACCGATACAAAGAAATATATTGCGGTGGGTATCAATGCCCTTATGTTCCTTGTGATACACTTCCCGATATGGATAAGCAGCGGCGTGTTCGTGATCAACTTCAAAAGCTTTGCTTTTCTGACAATAATTGCTCTGAGCGTGCTGTTTTCGTTCTGCTTTATAAAATGCAGAAATATCTGGGTCGCGGCGATACTCCACTCTTTTTATGACCTTCTCGTGTTTATGTTTGTGTGAATCGCCCTCTGAGGCTTTTCTCGGGGGACCCCTCCTGAAAAAGCTGATTTCCTGCGGGGAAATACCTGCGAATAAGTTTTTTGACATAACAGAAAGTATCTTGAAAGAATGAGGATTTGTTGATATAATAGGTACGGTAAATTGCTTTATTGGAGCTGGTTTGAATGAATTGTAAATATTATGAGGATATTATCAGTCAGAGGATGAAGGCTGTGCGCTTCAAGCATTCAAAAAATGTTGCTAAGGAAGCTGTAAGGCTTGCAAAAAAATACGGGGCCGATGTGGAAAAGGCCGAGCTTGCAGGCATTCTTCACGATGCGACAAAGGAAACCGACGGGCCTGAGCAGATGTCGCTGATACGCAGAGCAGGCATCGAGCTGACCGATATGGAAAAGGATTCGCCAAAGCTGTGGCACGCTATTTCGGGCAGCGCATACATACAGGTCGAGCTGGGCATCACCGATAAGGAAGTAATAGATGCTATACGCTACCATACAACAGGCAGGGCGGGTATGACTCTGCTTGACAAGGTGATATTTGTCGCGGATTTTACTTCCGCAGACCGTGATTTTGAAGGTGTGGACAGGATACGCAGGATCGCAGACAAAAGTCTTGACGAGGCGGTGCTTGAGGGAATGTCCTTTACCATGTCTGACCTTGCGCTGAGAAAGCTTACCATAGCGCCCGATACTTTTGCAGGCTATAATGAAATGGCTGCACTTCGGGCAAGATCAAAAAAGGAGGCTAAATAAATAATGACAACACTTGAAACGGCAAGGGCTGCCGCAAAAGCACTATCGGAGAGAAAAGGAATAGACATAAAGCTTATAAAGATAACGGATATATCATCTATCGCGGATTATTTCGTTATTGCTGCCGGTTCATCTACAACTCATGTCAAGAGCCTTGCAGATAATGTTGAATTCAGGCTCGATCAGATGGGCGTCAGCGTCAGCCATATCGAGGGCTACCGCTCTGATTCATGGATACTTCTTGATTATGTTGATGTTATTGTTCATGTATTCTCTGAGGAGGCAAGAGAATATTATAGTCTTGAGCGTCTGTGGCAGGACGGCGAGGCCATTGATATCTCTGATATCGAACAGCTCCCTCTTGAAGAACTGTTTCAGCAGAACTGATAAAGGCTCGTTCGTTTGATTTTTTTAAATGTATTTATAAAAAGGAGAGAAAAACATTGAAGTACGATCACAAAAACATTGAAGCCAAGTGGCAGAAGCGTTGGGAGGAAGCAGGCATATTCCATGCCGAGAATTCCTCCGACAAAAAGAAATTCTATGCGCTCATTGAGTTCCCTTACCCTTCCGGACAGGGACTGCACGTAGGACATCCGAGATCCTACACTGCTCTTGATATCATCGCAAGAAAGCGCAGACAGCAGGGCTATAATGTGCTCTATCCCATCGGTTGGGATGCGTTTGGCCTGCCTACGGAAAATTACGCTATCAAGAATCACATTCACCCCAAGATCGTAACAGAGAAAAACGTGGCGCGCTTCAAGAGCCAGCTCCAGTCTCTGGGTATTTCCTTCGATTGGAGCAGAGAGATAAACACGACAGACCCCAAGTATTACAAGTGGACACAGTGGATATTCCTCAAGCTCTTTGAAAACGGCCTTGCATATAAAAAGGAAATGGCAGTCAACTGGTGTACCTCGTGCAAGTGTGTGCTTGCTAACGAGGAGGTCGTTAACGGCGTTTGTGAGCGCTGCGGCAGCGAGGTCGTAAGAAAGGTAAAGTCACAGTGGATGCTGAAAATAACGGCTTATGCCGACAGACTTATCAATGATCTTGATCTGGTAGATTATCCCGACAGGGTAAAGGCGCAGCAGAAGAACTGGATAGGCCGTTCTACCGGCGCAGAGGTAGACTTCACTACCACGACAGGCGATACCCTCACTGTATATACTACAAGACCCGATACGCTCTTCGGCGCTACATATATGGTAATATCGCCTGAGCACCCGATAATCGAAAAGCTTTCGGGAGTTATCGGCAACATGGACGAGATCAGGGCATATCAGGACGCCGCTGCAAGAAAGTCCGATTTTGAGCGTACAGAGGTTGCCAAGGACAAGACGGGCGTGCGCATCAGCGGAGTTGACGCGGTAAACCCTGTAAACGGCAGACAGATACCGATATTCATTTCAGACTATGTTCTGGTATCATACGGAACAGGCGCTATCATGGCTGTGCCGGCACACGATACCCGTGACCACGACTTTGCAAAGAAGTTTGACCTTCCCATAATTGAGGTCGTAAAGGGCGGAGAGAATGTTCAGGAGGAAGCGTTTACCGACTGCGCAACAGGTGTGCTTGTAAATTCCGATTACCTCAACGGTCTGTCGGTCGATGATGCAAAGAAGCGCATAATCGAAGAGCTCGAAAAGACAGGCAAGGGCAGGTCAAAGGTTAATTTCAAGCTTCGTGACTGGGTGTTCTCACGTCAGCGCTACTGGGGCGAGCCTATCCCGATAGTTCATTGTCCGTGCTGCGGTGCTGTTGCAGTGCCCGAAAGCGAGCTTCCGCTTGAGCTGCCGGATGTTGAATCCTACGAGCCTACAGATAACGGTGAGTCACCTCTTGCAAAGATGACCGACTGGGTAAATACAAAATGTCCGAAATGCGGCGGCGATGCAAAGCGCGAGACAGACACCATGCCTCAGTGGGCAGGCTCTTCGTGGTACTTCCTGAGATATATGGATCCTCATAACGACAATGCTCTTGCGAGCGAAGAGGCTCTGAAATACTGGTCGCCTGTAGACTGGTACAACGGCGGCATGGAGCACACAACGCTTCATCTGCTCTACAGCCGTTTCTGGCACAAGTTCCTTTATGATATAAAGGTCGTTCCTACTCCTGAGCCTTATGCAAAGCGTACAAGTCATGGCATGATACTTGGCGAGAACGGAGAGAAGATGAGCAAGTCGAGGGGCAATGTTGTCAATCCGGATGATATAGTAAATACCTACGGCGCAGACACGATGCGTATGTTTGAAATGTTCATCGGTGACTTTGAGAACGCCGCTCCGTGGAATTCAAGCAGCATCAAGGGCTGCCGCAGATTTATAGAGCGTTTCTGCGGGCTTGAAGGAATGGTCAAGGGCGATGCAGTGCGTCCTGAGCTTGAATCTGCCTTCCACAAGACCATCAGGAAGGTCGGCGATGACGTGGAGACCCTGAAATTCAACACCGCTATTGCAGCGCTGATGTCGCTTATCAACGATATTTACGCTTCCGGCTCCGTTACTAAGGAAGAGCTGAAAATATTTACTATCCTTATGAGCCCGTTTGCGCCTCATGCAGCCGAGGAGGTATGGGAGCAGGCTAAATTGGGCAGCGGTTTTGCTTCTGCTGCGGCATGGCCGGAATATGACGAGAGCAAGTGTGTGGAAGAATCTGTAGAGATAGCCGTACAGATCAACGGCAAGGTCAGGGACAAGATAATGGTGCCTGTTGATATAGATCAGGCAGGAGCGCTTGAACTTGCAAAGAAGTCAGAGAAGATCGCTCCGATGATAGACGGCAAGAACATCATCAAGGAGATATATGTAAAGGGCAAGCTTGTCAATATTGTAGCAAAGTGATATTTAAAATAAAAGTCAGTGTCCGGATCGCTCCGGTACACTGACTTTTGTTTTAATCGTTTTCCTGATCGGATTTTTTGGCTTCTAATTTTTTGTGGTAGTTCCTGATGGCTCTCATCTCATCGGGTTTAAGCTCGCGCCATTTTCCCGGCTGGAGCATACCTAATTTAACAGGACCGATCGCTGTCCTTTTCAGTCTTGCCACTTCAAGCCCGACTGCCTCGCACATTTTGCGTATCTGTCTGTTGCGTCCCTCTTCAAGCACTATCTCAAGCACAGTTCGTTCCTTTTCGGCAGTTATTACCCTGATGGCAGCCGGCATTGATTTACGGCCTTCTACTATAACTCCTGTTGTCAGGCTCGTGAGCTGATCCTCTGTTATTGCCGGATGCACTGTAACACGATAGGTCTTTGCAAAGTGGGTAGAGGGGTGGCTTATCATGTTGGCAAAATCGCCGTCGTTTGTCATAAAAAGCAGTCCCTCAGAATCACGGTCAAGCCTGCCTACAGGAAACAGCCTTGCGGGTATTTCGTCAATAAGCTCTGCAACGCACTTTCTGCCGCCTTCATCGCTCATTGTAGTGATGAAGCCTCTCGGCTTGTGAAGCATGATGTAATATTTCTTCGTATTTTTGCGCACTACTATTGTTCTGCCGGCTACTGTTATTTTATCCCTGCACGGGTCAGCCTTTTCGCCAAGCTGCGCGCGTCTGCCGTTGATCGTTACGGCTCCGCGGGTGATAAGCTCCTCGGCCTTTCTTCTTGAAGCAATGCCTGCTTCGGCAATTATTTTTTGTATCCTGATTTTTTCGTTGCTCTCCATATTTCCTCATCCTTTTTGGTCAAGCGGTTGGTCGTTTTCATTAAAATATGCATCCTCGGCGTATATAAGCTCTGTTTCGGCTGTTTTCACTCCGTTTATGCAGCAGCATATCCTTCCGGCAGACGTGCCCTTGTATTGCGGCGCATATACAAAGTGCGGCATGAATATCCTTATCGTTATGTCAGGTTCTTTTCCTTTCAGGACAGTGCATATACAGTCGTCCCTGGGTCTTACTTTTACAAAGCCGGCATTTCCGCCGACAACGGGCAGCAGGAAGTCTTGTTCTTTCTTGACGGCTTTTATTCCTTCTGTAACAGAAAATCCGTAGTCAAGCAGTCTTTTGTGGTCGTTCCAATCATCGGGGGCTTTCAGCGTTACTGCAATGAGTCTTACGCCGTCCCTTTCTGCACATGACGTCAAGGTTCTTCCTGCCCTTTTGGTGAAGCCTGTTTTTATGCCGATGCAGCCGTCATAGGCGGCAAGCAGCTTGTTGTGGTTGGTACAGCTCTGAGTTTTTCCCTTCGGCAGCACATAGCTGACGGTCAGGCTTTTTTTAGATACTATGGAAGCAAAGCTTTCCATCGACATTGCATAACGGCACAGCAAAGCCATATCACGGGCTGTTGAATAATGCTCTTCATCGTCAAGCCCCGAAGGCGTTACAAAATGAGTGCGGCTCATGCCAAGCTCTGCCGCCTTTTCGTTCATCATGACGGCAAAGTCCTCAAGGCTGCCTGCAATGCCTATGGCCACAGCGTTTGCAGCATCGTTTCCCGATACGCACATCATTCCTGCTGTCAGCTGAGAGAGTTTGAGCACCTCTCCTTCTTTAAGGTAAAGGCTTGAACCCTCCGCCTCCATTTGTTTTGTAAAACGGATTTCGATGTCGTTCTTTTTTGCATATTCCAAAGCAATAACGGCTGTCATTATTTTGGTTATGCTTGCGATCGGCATTTTTTGATCGGGATCCTTTTCGCAGAGTACCTGTCCGCTGTCAGCGCAGATAAGTATTGCCGATCCTGCGCTTAAAGGGATATCCTGTGTGCGGATATTTGTACTGCCGCTCAGGCATAAAGCACACAGCATCACAGCCATCGACAGCACCGCCGGTATGATCTTTTTAGTAAACAAAAAAACACCTGCCCTTTATATAAATACCTATAAGAATTTATATGCACAGGGCAGGCGTATCAGTCGGCTTGATTTGTCATACCTTCGGGTCGTCAATGCCTGTTTCGGCATTTTCGGCGTCATTATTCTTTTCTTCGGAGCTGTCATTGTTTTTATCGTCTGACTTATCCTTTTTGAAAAGACCGATTATTTTGTCAAGAAGCTCCGGAACAAGGCCAACGGCTCTGTCCTGAGAATCTTTGAAGTTGGTGACATTAAGCAGCTTTACGTCATCCTTTGTGACAGCGATAAAAGCGATAGGCGTGATCGTAACGCCTGCGCCTGCGCCGCCGCCGAAAAGGTTATCCTTGCTCTCGTTCTTGTTGTTGAATTCAGAACCGCCGGAAGCGAAGCCGTACATTACCTTTGAAACGGGAATTACGGTCGTGCCGCCCGGAACAGTGATAGGTGAACCGATGATAGTATTTACATCTACCATATCCCTGATCTTGTCAAGTGTTGTGCCCATCAGACCTTCGATAGGACGTTCACTCATAATAAACACCGCCTTTTGTTTTTTACTTGTTTTATATTGATAAGTATAATACACTTGGAACAATTTTGCAATAGCTTTCATTGAATGTGCACGGAAATCAGTTTTTGTAATGTGGATCTTCAAGTGAAAGCCCATCGAAAGCTGAGCTGTAGCTTTAAGGCAACACTTGTGCTTGCCGCTGCTGAATTTGATATGTGTCGGATAGGCAGCAGATCACCGCTCAGAGCTTTGAGGCTGAGCTGCGGCTTTCTTTGAAAGCATTGTTTTAAGGAATCTCAGCCCCGCCCTTACAGCGCCGCTGAGAATGAAGAAGGGCTGTATTCTTGCCTGCAGTATGAAGCGTATCCTTGTTTTTTCAGAGGTGAATACAGGAGCGATGCGCTCCCTGTGCCTGCATTTTTTGACGTGAGAGGAAATGATGTTTATAAGCGGATATACTGCGCTGCACGTCTGACCGTAAAGCACTGCCGTGTGCGCGGCATCCTCACTGCCAAGAGCAATTTGCAGATCCATTTTTGAAATAACAAGATGGTCTGTTGTTTTTTTCATCAGTCCCGCAAGTATGCTTACTAATTCCTTCAAAAGGTCGATAAGCCCCGAAAGTCCCTCTTTTTTTATCAGGCCGGCAATGAAGTTTTGCTTCTTTTCGGGCAGCTCCTTGCCCTGAGCCTTTAGCTTCATGCGCTGTTTTTCTTCTTTAATGCGCTGCTTTTCTTCACGGCGCTTTTTCTTTTCCTCTTTTTTCTGCTTCTTCTTTTCCAGACGTGCAAGCTTTTTGGGGTCGGTTATTTCTTTCTTTTCAAGCGGTATCCTGAAAACGGGAAAGAAATATCCCACGCTCAGATGCACCTTTTCGTCATAGACTATCTTTATTGAGAACGGACACAAAAGCAGCAGAAGTATTATCAATATGATACCCGCAAGTATCAGCAGAAATACATTCATGTCAGATCACCCGAATCGGTCTTGCTGTTTCCGGCGCTTCCGCTTGCCGGGATGCTTTCGTTTTGTGCGGATAAATAATCATCAAAGGTAATAGCGTCGTTTTCATTCCGTGATGCTTCGCCGTCATCATCATCGGGAAGCGGCGGCAGTTCATCTATGGAGGAAATATTGAAACATCTCAGGAAGTGCTCTGTAGTCCCATAGACCAGCGGTCTGCCCGGAAGCTCAAGGCGCCCCTTTTCTTCTATCAGCTGACGCGCGATAAGACCGCTGATAACGCCTGAGCAGTCTACTCCGCGCACCTGCTCGACAAAAGCCTTGGTTACGGGCTGATTGTAGGCAATGACCGCAAGCACCTCTGCTGCGGCCTGAGAAAGCGGAGAGTTGCGTTTGATATCCATAACGGCTCTTATTGCTCCGGCATATTCCTCACGGCTACACATCTGGTAGCTTTTATTCAGCCTTACTATGCGTATGCCGCTGTCACGGTCTGCATATTCCCTGAGCAGCTCCTCGCAAACATCTGCCGCATAGTCAGCGCTGATCTCAAGAGCCTGAGCTATCCTGTCAGCCTCCACGGGCGTTCCGCAGGCAAATAATACGGCTTCTATTGTACTTTTCAGCTTTGCTCGTTCCAATTTGTTTCACCACCGGATATCAGTTTCAGCTCGCAGTCCTCTCCGTCGCCGATAACACGGACACGCTTGCCCTTAATGAGTTCAAGTATTGCAAGAAATGTTGCCACAAGCTCGCTCCTGTCGGCAGCATCATCGAACATTTCACGATAGGGCTTGCTGCTTTCTCTGCGCAGCTTGCGCATTACGCTGTATATTTTTGAGCTTACGGAAACTATCCTTCTTGCGACTATGCCGGAAAAAGCATCCTTCGGCGGCGGTATCCTTACCTTGCCCCGCCCCACGGCAGAGAGGTAATAGGGGATAAGGTAAGAGGGCTCATGGCTGCGCTTGTATTTCATATCAGCCCTGATCTTTGAAGGCTCTCTGCAATAGCTGTCAAAGCTGATCTTTGATGAGAGCACGGCCGCCACACGCTTGCACTTCCTGTATTCAATAAGCTGACCGGACAGCTCCCTGCGCATTTCCTCGGCTTCCTCATATTTAGGCAGCAGCATTGCTGATTTTATCTGTATCAGCTTTGAAGCCATAGCGAGAAATTCTCCGGCAATGTCGAGATCCTGCTGCTGCATGAGGTTTATCTGCTCCATATATTGGTCAAGCAGTTCGGAGATGAGTATATCATAAATATTAAGTTTGTTTTTTTCTATCAGATGCAGAAGAAGGTCGAGAGGACCTTCAAACACGTCTGTTTTGTAGGAAAGCTTTTCCAATTTGCATTCTCCTGTATTACGGGACGTCCGTGGATCACCATGCCCACGAGAACGGCAGGGCGGTCAGCTTGCTTATGATGCTGTAGAACCAACCCTGTACAGGGTACAGGATGTTGCTGATTCCCCCTGTCACCACCAGTATGAGCAGTACGATGGAAATGTACATCTCGTAGCGCTGCACCTTGTAGGATGCGGACGCAGGAAGGAAGGACAGAAGTATCTTTGATCCGTCGAGAGGGGGAATAGGTATCAGGTTGAACACAGCCAGCGAGATATTGATGACGATAAAGAACTCCAGGAACATGAACACATATTTCAATGCGCCGAGATCATATCCGGAATTAAGATAGACGCTGCCGTTAAAGTAAACAAATGTGCCGTTCTTTATCATAATGGTATTGATAAGATTGAATATCAGACCGCCGAGTATAGCCGCCAGCAGGTTCGATACGGGACCCGCAAGCGCCGTCAGCATCATGCCGAGGCGAGGCTTTTTGAAATTGCGGAGGTTCACGGGCACGGGCTTTGCCCAGCCGAAGCCTATTATGAGCATTGTGATCGCGCCCATGTAGTCAAGGTGCGCCATAGGGTTGAGGGTCAGTCTGCCCATGTTTTTGGCAGTCCTGTCGCCCAGCTTGTATGCGATAAGTCCGTGGGCACACTCGTGTATGGGGTTGACGAGAAAAATTATCATCAGTACCGACGCGATATAGATCAGCACGGAGGTGATGTCCATGCCCTGTCTTATGAGCTGTATAAGCATATAGCTTTTACTCCTTTCGGTGTCATAACCAAAAAGCGGAATCCTGCCTGCTGTTGCAAGATTCCGCAAAATCTACCCGACGATCAGTCAAGCTCAGGATCGTTTTCAGCATTCTCCTCAGCGTCATCGTCCTTGTCATCAAGTTCGTCCTCATCATAGTCGAATTCAAGAGTCTCACCGCAGCTCGGGCAGGTCATGCCGCCCTGACCGAGATCGCTTTCGTTAAGACCGATGACAGTTCCGCAGGTGGGGCAGGTGACTTCATAGGCAGCGTCATCACAGCCGCAGCTGCAAAGACTCTCATAATCGTCATCATCCTCATCGTTGTTGAGAATATCCTCTACGCCTGCAAGATCCTCATCAAGAGCATCTATCTGATCGCATACGTCATCATAACACTGTTCGAGATTGGAGATCTCCTCAGCCATTTCGTTTACAAGGTCAACAAGAGCCTTGAATACTTTTGTCTGCTTATCCTTGGGGTCAAGCTCAAGGCCGTCCACAAGACCCTTTACATAAGCTGCTTTTTCCGTTATTTTCATTTCATTCCCTCCGCAGTACAGTCAGAGATCAGGCTCTTGACATATACTCGCCTGTTCTTGTGTCTATCTGGATCTGATCGCCCTCGTTGATGAAGAGCGGCACCTTGATCTCGGCGCCTGTTTCAAGTGTAGCGGGCTTTGTTACGTTGGTAGCAGTATCGCCCTTGAAACCGGGATCTGTCTGTGTAACGGTAAGAACAACGAATGTAGGCGGTTCTACGCCGAAAACGCTGCCCTTGTAGGAAAGGATCTTGCACTGCATATTTTCCTTGACAAACTTGAAGTTGTCGCCGAGAACAGAAGCGCTGATCGGGATCTGCTCATAGCTTTCCATATCCATGAAGTAGTAGAGGTCGCCGTCGTTGTAGAGATATTCCATATCCTTTCTCTCAATGAAAGCAGTGGGGTACTTATCGTTGGGGTTAAAGGTTTTTTCAATAACGGCACCTGTGATGACGTTCTTGATCTTTGTACGGACGAAAGCTGCGCCCTTTCCGGGTTTAACGTGCTGGAACTCAATAATTGTAACGACCTGTCCGTCCATATCAAACGTAACGCCGTTTCTGAAATCGCCTGCTGTGATCATAAAAACTTCCTCCTGATTAAGAAATGTACAAGATGCGAGCCGGATGGAAATTTTTTCATACGGC
The DNA here is from genome assembly GCA_902802105.1 of uncultured Ruminococcus sp. Classification (GTDB taxonomy): domain Bacteria; phylum Bacillota; class Clostridia; order Oscillospirales; family Acutalibacteraceae; genus UBA1213. The sequence goes on along the minus strand of CADCKR010000002.1, from coordinate 32,235 downwards.
TCTTTATACTCCTAATATTATACTATACCGCGTATAAAATTGCAAGGGAAAATTTCTGTAGTCAGGGGAAATGAATTTTGCGCCGGCGGCTCGCCGGTGCAGGCTCTGCGCTGCCGCCGCCAAAAATTAAATGAAAGTAAGACTATTATTGTTGACTTTGAATAAAGGCTGTATTATAATCGAAGTATGCACAAGAATATGTGTACAATGGTTGTTCTGTATGTAATTGTGCATGACACTCACTGATGAACCGGTGAAATAAATTGCATTGGAGTGAAAATATGGAATTTAACAGAAAAAACATGACAAGGCTGTTTTTGCTTTCTGCTTGTGTGATACTTTTCTACCTAAGCTTCAAGCACATGGATATTGTTTTTTCATTTATTGGCTGGCTTATAGGGGTGCTTACTCCGTTTATTATTGCAGGCGTAGTTATTATCCTGCTGAATGTGCCGCTCAAAATGATAGAACGGTATCTTTTCCGGCCGCATAACGGCAAGCCGGTGCACCCTGTCCAGGAAAAGCTCAGGAGACCTTTGGCTATCGTGCTTTCCATCAGTATTTACCTTGCGATAATCGCAGTCTTTCTCATTATCATCATACCTGAGATATCCAAAAGCCTGATGGCTATTGCCGAAAAAATACCGGCGACTATTGACAGTATGCAGGAGTGGCTGAACGAAATGAGCGAGCAGGAGGATTTCTTCGGCAACATTGCTCAGCAGGTAAAGGCCAATATCGAATGGGATACTCTTAACTCAACGCTTGTCAACTTCCTTCAGGATAACAGCTCTACGCTTGTAAGCTCTGCATGGACGATAATAACTTCTGTCATAAGCGTAGCTCTCAATCTGTTCCTTGGCATCGTACTTGCAGTTTATGTGCTTGCAAAAAAGGAAAAGATTGCTTCCGACGTCAAGAGGTTCATATATTCTGCGCTGTCAACAAGCAAGGCTGATTTTATCGTAGAGGTAGGTCAGCTTACAAACCAGTCGTTCTATAACAGCATCACCGGCCAGATGATGGAATGCGTCATCATAGGTCTGCTTACGGCTTTCGGAATGAGCATTTTCGGCTTCCCCTATGCCGCTCTTGGCGGTGTAGTCGTTGCAATAACCTCATGGATACCGATGTTCGGCATATTTATAGGTTCGGCCATCGTGTCATTGCTTCTTCTTGCTACAGCAGGGTCTATGCAGGCAATATGGTTCATAGTTTATATGGTAGTGCTGCAGCAGATCGAAGGCAATCTCATCTTCCCGAGAGTGGTAGGCTCAAGGATAGGTCTGCCGCCGATAATAATGATCTCGGCTATCGTGCTTTTCAGTGCGTTCTTCGGCATTATCGGACTTCTCGTCTGCGGCCCTGTAACATACGTTATCTATACCCTTGGCAAGCGTGTCATATCGTCAAGGATAGTCAAAAAGAATATACCGGAATCCAAATATGCGCCCATCTACGATTACAATGAGGAAGAGGAGCTTCAGCGGCGTGAGGAAAGAAGGGCAGCCAAGGCGTCAAGTCAGAAATGGTTCGGCATAACCTTCAAGCGAAGGAATGATGGTCCGAAGAATAAAAAGAATGTTGATCCGGATGAGGATGCTTCTTTGAAAAACGAGGATGCTGAGGAAGCGGCCGTACAGCCCGATGCACCCGAAGAAACAGCTGAGGCAAGTCCGGAGGAAGCGCATAGCGATACAGCACAGCCTTCAAAGCCGGCGCAGCCTCAGAACAGGAATGTTCAGCGTTCAGGCAAAAAGAAAAAGCGCCGCTGAAAAACCGGATACTTAGAAGATCACCGCAGCTCACAGCAGTCTGCGGTGATTTTTTGACTTTTTTTACATGAATCCCTATAAACATATATAATACTAATACCTAACAAAAAGCAGACAATTTTTGCGGTCTGATTTCCGCAATACTTTGTTGTCGTCCTCGCAAACCTAAATCTGCTTTTTATCAGGAATTAGTATAAAATTTAAAAAATCTATTGTAATTTTATGTAGAAGTGTGATAAAATTAATATGTATTAATGCAATCATCAACGGGGGGATCAGGATTGCTCAGATTGAAAAAATTGCTCGGTATTGTCACAGCAGCTGCAATATTGTCAGGAGGTAGTTTAATGGTAAACGCAGAGAAAGAAAACGAAAAAACAACAGAGACCGCTGTAAGCTTCGTACATGAGCTTGATGCGCAGGCCTATGACGGCAATGATCTTGGCGCAGTTTATACAAAAGACGCTACTACATTCAAGGTATGGGCACCCACAGCGTCAAGAGTGGCAGTAAAGCTCTATAAAACAGGCTCGTCGGCAGAGGCGGGCGCTCAGGATATTTCTACCACCGCAATGACAAAGGGAGAAAACGGCGTCTGGAGCGTAAAGCTTAACGGCGATAAGAAAAATCTTTATTATACATATCTCGTTACGATAAACGGCGTTACGCGGGAAACAGCGGATATCTACGCCAAGGCCGCCGGAGTGAACGGCAACCGCAGCATGGTGGTCGATCTGCCGTCTACGGATCCGGAGGGCTGGGACAAGGACAGCCATGTGCTTTATGATGACCCGACTGATGCGGTCGTGTGGGAGGTCCATGTAAAGGACTTCTCCGGCAGCAAGGTCTCCGGCGTATCGCTCAAATATAAGGGGAAGTATCTTGCCTTTACTGAAAACGGCACTACGCTGAACGGTGAAGGACAGCATCCTACCTGTATAGATTACCTGAAAAAGCTCGGAGTTACCCATGTTCAGCTTCTGCCGGTATATGACTATGCAACGGTAGATGAATCCGTAACTGATTCTGATGAGTTCAACTGGGGCTATGATCCCAAGAACTATAATGTTCCTGAGGGTTCATATTCCACCGATCCGTTTGACGGCAATGTGAGGATAAGGGAATTCAAGCAGATGATAATGGCTCTCCATAATGCGGGCATCGGCGTAATAATGGACGTTGTGTATAACCATACATTCACGGCTGACGGCGGCTGGTTTGAAATGACAGTTCCGGGATATTACTACAGGCTGAAGCCCGATGGTACGCTGAGTGACGGATCAGGCTGCGGCAACGAAACTGCAAGCGATCACCTGATGTACAGAAAGTATATGACAGACTCCATCCTGTACTGGACAAACGAATACCATATAGACGGCTTCCGCTTTGACCTTATGGGTGTACACGATGTTGATACGATGAATTCTATCCGCAAGGCGCTTGACAGCAGCTTCAAGGACGGCAAAAAGATAATCATGTACGGTGAGCCGTGGACAGGCGGCGATCTTGGCACGAGCGCTGTAACGGCAGTAAAGCAGAATGTGCGTCAGCTTGATGCAAGGGTGGGCGCATTCAATGATGAGTTCCGTGATGCTGTAAAGGGTCATGTGTTCAATGCTCTTGAAAAAGGCTTTGTACAGGAGGGAAGAGATGCTGCCAAGATAATGGCCGGAATAGGAGCAAATACCGTAAACAATGTAATGTTCAACCAGCCCTCTCAGACTGTGTCATACGTTTCTGCGCATGATAACTTTACTCTTTATGATAAGCTTGTGCTTTCGGTAAAGAACGACATGAGCTATGAGCTCCGTGATGAGCAGCTTGTGGACATGAACAGGCTCACAGCGGCTCTGGTGCTTACCTCTCAGGGAATAAGCTTCATGCAGGCAGGTGAGGAATTTGCCCGCACAAAGCAGGGCGATGAGAACAGCTATGTTTCATCCGCGCTGATAAATGAGCTTGACTGGAACAGGACAAAGGAATATGCAGACCTTGTTTCGTACTATTCCGGGCTTATCGAGATAAGAAAGCACTTCAAGCCGTTCCGTGATGCATCGACCGCCTCAGCTAAGCTTATGAACTTCCTTGATACAGACAGGGGAGTGGTGGCATACACTCTTGAAAACACTCTTACATCTGACAAGGAGTGGAAAAACGCCGCACTGATATTCAACGGTTCCGATAAGGAAACAACTGTAACGCTTACACCGCCTCAGGGCAAGTCGCTTCCGGACAAGTGGACTGTCATAGTAAACAAGACCGAAGCAGGGCTTTATTCTTTGGGAGAGGTCACGGACGGCAAGGTGACTGTACCGCCATGCAGTGCGATGATGCTTGTAGACAAGGAGAGCTTTGATAAGCTTGCTGTTCCCACGGATAAATGTGTTGTCAGGGTAGAATACAAGGACAGCGCTGACGGCAGCGTGATAGCATCAAAGAGCCTGAAGGGTACTGAGGGCAGCAGCTACACGACCTCGGAGCTGAATGCGCTTGACACCGAGTACGACTTCGAGCGCTCTGAGGGCAATGTCAGCGGCAGCTTTACAAAGGAGCCTCAGACAGTTTCATATTTTTACAAGAAGTTTCCGGGCAGTGTGGCAGAGCTTACAATAAATTATCTTGAAAAACCGGACGAGCTTATCGGCGGCGATGACAAGCAGGTGGCTCACAGTGTAAAGATGAAGCTCAGAGAGGGCGATGAATACACGGCAGTCATACGTTCCGTTGAGGGCATGACCGTAGACCTTGCTTCTTTTCCCGCCAATGCGGCAGGCACTGTCGGCAAGGATGATATTACCGTAAACTACTATTATATAAAGTCATCGGATAAGCCTGAGGGCAGCAGCGAGGTAAATGTAATACATCTGCGCAAGGACGGCGAGGTGCTGAAATACGATACCATCTACGGCAAAAAGGGCGATGCATACAAGACGGCGGAGCTTATTGCGGACGGTCTTGTGCTTGATGCAGTGACCGACAATACCGAGGGCACGTTTGCCGACCTGCCCATATATGTAATATACAGCTATACCGAGCCGAAGGCGCAGCCTGCAGAGAAGAATATTCTTCCGGCGCTGCTTGTTGCTGCCGGTTCGGCGGCTATACTTGCGGCTGTGGGTATATTCATAGCATACAGAAAGAAGAAAAAGCACATTGTGAAATAACAGCTTTTTCAGCGCATAGAAATCAAGTATAAAAGTTATTATCGAGTGAGAAAAGCTCAGCGCCCGTGTTTGCGATACATGATATCGTGAACACAGGCGCTCTTTTATGCATTTGCTAAAAATGCGGCGGCGGTTTGTATCAGTTTGTTTTCTATTTCTGTAGGCGGAGTGTGCTTTGCGTCATGGAGCATTATCACAGCGCCTGTTATATCTCCTGCGGAAATTATCGGGTACATTACGGATGCGCTGCGGTCAAAGCCTTCGATAGGGAGGAATACCTCTGCATCTTTTCCGGCGGAAAAGAAAGGCCTGCGTTTTTCGAGATATTCTTCAAGCATCGGTGAAATGCGTCTTTCCAGCACTTCCTTCTTCGGCAGACCCGACGCCGCCACGATATGGTCGTTGTCGCTTATCAATACAGCCTGCTTTGATATCTTGCTCAGCACCTCTGCGTACTGCTCCGCAAAGGTCGATATCTCCCCGATCGGTGAGTATTTCTTGAAGATCACTTCTCCGTTGGATTCCGTGAATATCTCCAGCGGGTCGCCCTCTCTTATCCTGAGCGTGCGGCGTATTTCCTTGGGTATGACGACCCTGCCGAGGTCGTCGATGCGTCTGACTATTCCTGTTGCGCGCATGGTTTATTTCTCCTTTGATACAATTTTTTTTCAAGGGTAGTATTTGTATTTTCAGGGGGAATATACCGGATCGGTGATAACAAAATGCTCAACAAAAAGCCGATATCTATCAAAGAATTACTCAATGACAGATATCGGCTTGTTTTAATATTATTTTAACTGACTATGTTTTGAATTCAGAATGATAATATCGTTTGTTATACTGATGCTTCATGGGATATCCCCTCGCAAATGTCATTGTTATCAAAAATAAGGGCTATATGATATCCAGTAGCCATCCATTGACGCAAAATCTTTCCGTCTTTTAATGAAGAAACCGAACTCGGTTTACCACAGGCTTTTTCTATTTCACTGTAATGCTTTCCTGACAAAGTACCGAGTTTTGCAAATTTTTTCTGTAAATCATTTCCCGGCGCTCTGACTACAGCACTAATAATAACAAAGAGAATAAGACCGCCTATAATATAATACATAAAATCCATAATCAACACTCCTCGTTTTTACTAAAACACCATTGATAGTGAATGTATTAATTTATTTGATATTTATAGTATACCACAGTAATTAAACAATATCAATAGTCTGTGCAAATATTTTTTCAATATTTATATACTATATACAGATATTGAAAGGATGTGCGAAATATGAGTGATCTGTCTGTGGAGATAGGCAAACGAATAAGAAATTATCGTATAGGGAAAAAAATGAGTCAGGAGGAGCTTGCCGAAAAATGCGGTCTGCATCCCACCTATATCGGACAGGTCGAGCGAGGAGAGAAAAATGCTACTCTTGAAAGCATTAGCAAGATCACAGCCGGTCTTTCTGTTACCATGAGTACGTTGTTTGAGAAAATCGAATCCCGTGAAGATGCAACCCAAAATACAAATTATCCTTTCATTGCTTATGATCTGGTACAGTCTATTCCAAATGATTCACAGAAAAAAATTGTTTCCATTATGCGTGATATTATTGATATGACAAAATAATTATTCAGCCGCACTCCTGCTATTTTTTGCAGTGGTGCGGCTGATATTTTTGCAGAAAAAAGGATGTGCCGTTAAGCACACCCTATATTCCTTACGATCAGGTTTTCAGTATTGGTGTATAAGTCTCCCTTGCCCGACAAGAAGTAAGCTACTTTGCATTTCTTGTTTTTGACAGTAGAAAGCAGCAGGTCGGTCAATTCCTGACGGTCAAAAAGCTGCTGTTCTTCCTTTGTCATCCATACCGAGATATAATTGTCACTTTCTTTTCTGTAAATTTCCACGTTATCAACTCCCTCTTAATGTATTATTACCCGAATTAATAAATGTAATCGTCTATTCCAATAATTCCTGACCTGAAGAATTAAACTCCATGTCGGTTATTAGGTTTCATAGTTATTATGCTTGACGGAATAAGAAAACATCGTTAAAAAGGGAAAGTGATATGTAGAATTTTAGGGTAATGAATTGTGCAATATGCTGTCGGTATTGTACCTCTTTTGCTTTAGATTTTCAGGGCTGATATCAGCGGCTCTCACCCGGTTCGATCATCGGGAAGATCTTTACGATCTCCGGTGAGACCTTGCGCGGATACAATGTCCATTCTCCGTCGGATATGGTGATATAAAGATTTGCCATCGGATAATCTGTATATTCCCTGATCTCTTTTTGCGCATTCATCCATTCCGTATAATCCGAAAATCTGAGATAGTATGAAACATTTATCGGTTCAAGAGGTGAAGCGGCATCTATCCAGAAAACATGTTTGTTCTCGTTTATACTGTCCAAGGTACACTCGCCTTCAAGACAAAGGTAATTGCCTTCGCTGAAAAGAGCCTCATATTTTGCATAACGATGTGTCGGAAGAACACATTCAATAAATCCGGTTCCATCGCTGAACAGAACACTCAGAAAGCGGGCTTTATCCTTTTTGCGCTTGCGTTCATGACACTCCCATATCATTCCGCATATCCTGTGCTTACCGATTTGCATACCCTTGATACTGGTCGTCCTTCTGGCAGCACCGCTTGAATCGCACTCATGGAGCTTTGAAAAACTCAGCGGTATTCCCATTATTTCCTGTTCTGCTTTGACGATCATGTTAAGCGGCATTGTTTCGGGTCCCTCCGAAAGCGAGGTTATCCTTTTACGGCAAAGGTCGATCTTATCTTTAATGGAATTCTCTGTAACAGTATCGTCAGTCTTTTCGATCTGACTTGTCAGGTCTGCAAGCTCAGCCGTCTGTTTCATGATATCGTCAATGTTATGTACAACGCTTCCTCTTGAAACTTTAAAGCAATCCAGCGCTCCGCTCAGGGCAAGATTCTTCAAAGCCCTTTCGTCAGGACGTATGCGGAGAAGAAAATCCGACAAAGAATCATAACCGGAGTTATTTCTTCGTTCGGCAGCTATGCTTTTGCCTGCGGCTTTACACCCGTCTATCATAGAAAATCCTATTCTGACAGTATCTCCTTTCGCAAATATATCGTATCCCGAAATATTCACGTCAGGAGGAAGGATCTCGACCTCACACCGGCTGCACTCTCTGTACAGAAGCATAACGGCATCCTTGTCCTCGGAATACCTGAATGACGACGCTAAGAAATATGCCGGATAGTGATAAAACAGCCATGCCATTCTGTAGGCAAGCACTGCGTAAGCGGCGGCATGGCTTTTATTGAACGCATAGCTCCCGAATGAAACTATCTGTTCAAACAGTCTTTCGCTTTCTTCTTCCGACAAGCCGCAGTGACAGCAGCCCGATATAAATGATTCTTTTACAGCTTCGATCTCTTCTCTGTTTTTATGACAGACTGCCGCTCTTATACGGTCAGCATCCGCAGGTGAAAATCCTGCGATATCCGTAAATATCCGCAAAAGCTGTTCCTGATAAATAATGCACCCACAGGTATCATTAAGTATGGGTCTGAGCTTTTGCGAGATAAGCTCCGGCTGTTTTTCGCCATATATAACGTCCTTGATCACAGGAAGAAACTGCATCGGACCCGGACGGAAGGCAGCCGCTAACATTGTCAGTTCATCGATATTTCGGGGATGGAGCTTTCTCAGCCAGTCCTTCATACCGTCTGACCCGAACTGAAATATAAAATCCGTATTCCCGCCCCAGAACACACTGCTGAATACTTCCTTTTCTTCGGGAATTTCAGAAAAATTGATTTTGGTTTTCTCGTTCTTTTCGATATTTGCAAGCATATTTGAGACAGCGTCAAGTGTCCTCAGTGACAGAAGGTCAATTTTAAGAAGCCCGTAAAAGCTCTCGATATAACTTTTGTCACAATCCGCTAACAGTTCTCCGGTATCTTTATCAAATAAAACAGGTACAAACCCCGAAATATCGGGGTTGTCGCCGATAACGACACCGCAGGGGTGTTTTGACAAAGTTTTTACCATTCCGTCACACAGACGGGCTGTTTCTATAATGCGCTTTGCCTTGTCGTCAGAATCAAAAGAACTCAGCTCGCTTACGTTGTCCGTAAGTCTCGACCCGCTTTTGCAGGCTTTTGAAACTGCTTCGCCTACGGCAAGATAATCCTTGTCACCTGTCTGAGCGGTGGTAAACTTAGCAGCAAGGGAAATAGCTTCCTTCGCCTTATAGCGCACAGGCTCAATGATACCGCAAACGGCATTCGCACCGTATTTGTCCCTGAGATACTGCAAGACCCGTTCACGGATAAACGGAGCAAGGTCAATGTCGATATCGGGCATGGTCTTTCTTGCGCGGTTCAGAAAGCGCTCAAACATCAGCCCGTGGGCGACAGGGTCAATATCGGTGATACCCAGCAAATAACACACAAGCGAGCCGACAGCGCTTCCCCTGCCGGGTCCTACAGGCAGACAATTATACTTGCATATACGCTTTGCTTCCGCTTTTGCAAAGCTGACGATATCCGCAACGATAAGCATATAGTCACAAAAGCCCAGTTCGGTTATCACACTCAGCTCTTCGCAAAGACGCTTTTCATAGACTTCATTCCACACGCCATCTAATGCAGGTATCCTGTCATAAACCCTTTTGCGCAGCCGATCAGGAGCGGGAGTGCCGTCATCACTTTTGAATTTGGTATAATGAATGGATGAAGAGCATTTCAAATTGCACTGTGAAGCCAACAGTTCGATGCCTTTTATTGCCATGTCGCACTGTTCTTCCGTCAGAATGGCTTTAAGAGCGGCTTTCAGCTCATCCGGGGTTTTGATGTAATGCTCTTTTTCTGCGTCGGAAAGTTCTGCATATTTACCGTCAGACCTGAATTTCATGACGCTGTATCTCATTCTGTCTTTGTCGGTATTATTCGCAAAGTACGGGTCGTTAGTAGCGATCAGCGGGATATCAAGACTGTCGGCAATATCCGCAAGACGGGGATAAATCTCGCTTTCGTATTCTTCTCCGTGATACTGAATCTCAGCAAAAACATTGTTTCTGCCGAATATCATTGAAAATCGTTTCAATAGAAGAGTGACCATCTCGTCCTGTCCGTTTTGGAGTAACCGGCACACAAGTCCGTTCAGACCGCTTGTAGTAAAAATAACATGACCGTGTCCTTTTTTATCGGGAGAAAAGAATTCTTCAAGGTCTCTTATTTCTATATATACGGGTTCCTTTTCTGATTTGAGATTTACTTTCCCTGACAGCCTGACAATTTCCATGAACCCTTCAAAGTCTTTCGGGATAAGAGTGATCTCACCCATAAGACTTTGAAAACGCAGTTCTATCCTTAGTCCCACGCTTGCGCGGATACCCGATTTCCCGCACTCCGTCAGAACTTCTGCGGCAGACCTGAGGGTATTCCTTTCCGTCACGATCACGGTGGATGCGTTCATCGACTTTGCTTTTTCTATAATGTCGGCAATGCTAATTACCGACCTGTCAAGTGAATATTCTGTACTTACGTTAATGATTGAATTCTTATCGGTCATAGTATTACTCCTCTCTTGTTGATGTCTGTGCGGTGACAGGTGACAGATGGGGACAGTGATTTCATATAAATATATTTGTATAGCATATCTGTGTGCAGGGTCTACGTACCCTAATTATATCTCAGAAACTTCTATATACTCTTATGGAAATGTTTTCAAAATATACTGTCACTACTGTCACCAAGACGCGCAAACTTGCATAAATACTGAGTTTTTATGGGGACAGATGATGATTATTTTCTGTCCCCGCTGCTGTCACCACTGTCACTTGCCGGCCGACAAAAAGTAGTTCCTTTCCCGTAGCCGGGAATCTTTTTGCGACCATTGTTGGCAGGATACTCTGTCCAGCCCAGCTTGCGGAGCATGAGAGCTATTTCTTTTGAAAAGCGGATAGAAAGCTCTATCTTTTTCATGTTAAAAAACTCCATTCCGATCTCGGCAGCGCATATATAATCACGGCGAAGAGTGCCTTCGTAGGGTTCGCCGACATATTTGCCTGTGTGATTTATGTAATCACGTCTGTCTTCAATGCTCAGGTCGTACCAATTCTCCGGCAGCAAAATGTCAAGATAATCGCTCACAAGCGGCATCCTGATATCCTCGACAACAGCCTCGTTCTGCATTTTAAGAACCTCATCTACAAGATGAGCGGGCATTTTATGGCTTTCTCCGTTTTTGTACAGCATATAAGCCTCTGCCCAGATCTGGTCTATATCTTCATCAGTCATGTCCCAGGGGTGAGACTCACTCTCTTTGCCGGTAAAGACAGGAAGAAAGCGTCGATTGCCTGTTTCGTCGATCAGAAGTCCTGATATCCGGTTTGAAGTTCCGATAATGATCGACTTTCTGGGATGCTCGGTAACGATGCGGGCATACGGTTCGCGGTAGTTATCGTTCTGACAGGAAAAGAACGACTTTACCATCTCGACCTCCGTTTTGCTGAAGCCTGCCATTTCTGAGATTTCGGCAATGAATACTCCCCTGAGCTTTTCAGCTGCTGTTTTGGTAGCGATGTCCTGACAGCGGATAGTATCGGTAAAATAGCCCTTAGCAAGTCTTGATACAAAAGTGGATTTTCCGCACCCCTGTTTTCCGATAAGAACAAGCACCATGTCTATCTTGCAGCCCGGCTCAAAGACACGCTTTACGCCTGAGATCAAGGTTGTCCTCATAACCGCTCTTGTGTACTCGCTGTCTTCGCAGCCTAAATATTTGGTAAGAAGTCCTTCAACACGGCTTTCTCCGTCCCACGTCAGCCCCTTGAAATACTCCTGCAGCGGATCAACACTGCGGCAGAACGTAAGCCGTGCAAGCGCATTGTCGATGGCATTGCCGGTTTCGATGTTGTATGTACTGCTGATATATCCGATAAGAGCTTTGCGGTCAAATTCGGTAAATACGCGGGGATGCAGGGTCCCCTTTTCTTCCCACGGCAGGGGGCTTGTTGCAATAAACTGCTGTTTAAAGCTGTCATACTTGATTCCCGAAAGCTCAGGGTCTTCAAGAACTATCGTAACTGCATTTGCGGTGCTGTTCTTGGGTTCGCCATGTCTGTTTACTTGAAGCCGGAGTGCCTCCGGTGTCAACTTCGCGCCCAACTCTTCCGCATCGGATACTTTAGTGCCGCGGCATAAGAGTTTCGCATCAGATAGACTTGAGCGCGAAATTGAGTGCACAGGCACTGTGCCGTCACGTTTGACATAGTCCATCATCGCCTTAAAGGACGGCAGGTCTTTCTTTTTGGTGCCTTCGGGAACATCCTTGTCAAGAGCGCCAAAGCGATGGATACGGTAGAGATCAAAGCTGTTGTGTGTTCCCTGAGCAGGGTCGTTCGCATGAAAACTTGTGGCTATATTTTTGTCAGGATCAATTATCACTCCCGGTGTGCTGTCTGAGCCGATGAGCTTATAACGGTTTTTTGTGTCGGTCGGCTCGTATATATCGCTCAGGCTCTCCATGATCTCCGTAATAGGATGAACTTCGCAATAAGGCAGCGTGACGCTGCACCCTTTATCGCGCTCAGGTTTATCCAATGCGAAATTCTCATGCCGCGGCAAAACATTATCCGGTGCGGAAGAGTCGGACGCGAAATTGACAGCGGAGGCACTCCGCCGCGAATCGACAGCACAGGCACTGTGCCCCCATTCGCAGAAATGATATTCTATCCCTTTCAGCACTCTCGGAAACTGGAGCTTCTGCCTGAAATTAAAGCACTGCTTGTCAAATTCGCAATCCAGCTTTTCTGTAAACACTTCACACAGCTTTTCATACTCATCTTTGGTCACAGGCCTACTGAGAGGAATAATAATACGATAGCGCGGACTGCCCTCACGGCTGCGGAAAGTGGTGTATGCAAACACCTTTAAATCCGGGTATCTTGCTTTTATGTCCTCCAACAAAGTTGCATTTGGATGGTCAACATCGAGTGCAAGAATATAAGCCAGATCTTCCGGTTTATCACCCTGTTCGTTGTGGACACAAGTGCAAAAGCACGCTCCGAACTTCAACTGTCTTTTCTCATCGTCGGGCAGCGCATTATACTCTTCTTCTGTCTGTTTCAGAACCTGCGGAACTTTCAATGTTTCACACAGTTCCTGAAATGTCATTTCACGTATGCAGCACTTATCGTCATAGATGCTGCCAAGCGCCGAAATAAAGATTCTTTTTTCCATATTTTTTTCTACTCCTTTCTGTATGTACGAAGAGATGTTCTCTTCAATGATCCCCGCACAACGTATTTTTTTCGACTTTATAAGGTCGAATTCCAAAATATTATTTCCCGTACTTCTTCTGCATTAATTTCAAGGATCAACGGAATTGACACCAACTGCGCTCCGGCGCGGCAATGCAGCCTCCAATGCGAAAGATTCAGAGCGCGAAGTCGGGTGCGGCGGCTCGCCGCTTTTGACTTGTAATAGATTTTTTTCGGAAGTCATAATAAATCTGAGGTCTGTTACTCTGCAAAGATTTATTATTGTCTTCTACTATTATTATGCACGATAAAAATGAATTTTACGTTCAAAAACAAGCTCGACTAAATGCCGTTCCAAGTCCGAAGTTCCAAAAAAGGAAAAATGATGAATTGATTTTGCTTTGTATAATATTGTTTGTTGGCACGTTCCTTCTCTTTAAATAAATACAAAATCCCGAACCCACAAAAGGATTCGGGATCATTTTACTCCTTCGATTTGTAATGTGATGCTAATTGAAATGCTTGTGATAGTATTATGCTTGATGGAGTTATAGAACAGAGTTGATATTTCGAGTTACAGCAGAGAGTGTGAGCTGAACAGTACTATTAATACTGACATCAGATGTCAGTGTTTTTCCTCGTGCTATAATAGCAAAATGCAAATACTAACTTCCGGAAGCTACTGCTCTTACTTGAAAAATGAAAGGAAAAATAAAAAGCTACCATAATAGCTGTGAAAGCTAATAATTCGGGCTTATTTTTGAATAAATGGTACTTTATCTATCTTTATCTTTCCCTTTCTATGTTTCAAGTATCTTTTGCAAGGGTGCAGGATTTTTGATTGGATGTATTACGTAATCATGGGGGGATGTGGCAGGAGATGTCTGATACGGATAGGTTATGCACCGTAGCAGAAAGGATGGACTGCTACATCAAAGTAGAATATTATCAAGGCTCGCACCATCCTCAGCTCAATTAATAAGAAAAAGTCTTCCAACAGTAATGCCTCAAAATACACCAAAGCAGAATCTTCTGAATGAAAAAAGAAGGAACAGAAAGGAGAAATGTGTTTATGTGGGAGTGTGTGTTGCATAAGATGATATGGGGAAAAATTCGGGAAAAGCTATTGCAGATTATATTCATTGTAGGTCTAAAATCATTGATAAGTAATAAAATTAGGAATTGCGGAGTTGTGCTTATATAATAACTGCTGCTATAAATGTGTCTATTACAGTAGTGGAGCGCAACAGTTCCGGTTATATGTTTAAGGAAGTAACTGGCTATTGCATCGGGCGATGTGAATATTTTTTTGCTACAGGTATATAAAAAAATGACACCGCTATCAAGTAGTACAACTGATAACGTTGTCTTGACATCTATTTATATTGGAGCAGAAGTTTTGTGTGGTGATGCGATTATTATCTGTTCTACTATAATCTTCTTCCTGATCATTTCTGAACCATCCGTGACAGAACTTTTTTCAAAAATACAATTATGTATAGACAATAGTAGTTTCCGATTTCAAAATTCAAGCGTTTTGATATATTCGCCAACATCATAAATAAAGCCGATCTGATATTTATCAAGAGTTCCGCACTTGATAAGCAGTCAGCAAGGAATACAATATTATCCGGTGTTCTGAAACCAACCATATCAAAGAAGTGTCCGGGCAGAGGTATGATCTCAAACCCGTCCGGCATAGCATTCTTTGTCAACAATTCTGCATTGCTTTCCTGTGCAAGCAAAAACTTGTGACTTAAATCCTTGCAGGGATAACCGCCGTATAAAAATAACGGCAAAATATAACTAAAATATGTGTGCGATTATTATTGCTTTATTTTGCCGATTATAGTATAATAATTTCCGGTATTACAGATGAACGGAGGTTATCTGATGGACTATATCAGCGTATCTCAGGCAGCGGAGAAATGGGGATTATCCGAGAGAAGTATCCGGAATTACTGCCAGCAGGGGCGGATCGTCGGTGCAGTTCTGAATGGTCATTCGTGGCTTATTCCTGAAAATGCTGAAAAGCCGGACAGGAAAAAGAGAAGTGGTAAAGTTCCGGACGATCTTCTTTCAAGGCTCAGAATTGAAAAGGAAACCGCAATGGCCGGCGGGATATATCATAAAATACAGATCGAGCTGACATATAATTCAAATCATATCGAGGGCAGCCGACTGACAAAAGAACAGACAAGATATATATTTGAAACAAACACTATCGGAGTTTCTGACAGCTCTGTCAATGTGGATGATATCATCGAAACAGCAAATCATTTCCGCTGTATTGATCTTGTGATAGATCAGGCTAAGTATGTACTGACAGAGGGCTTTATAAAACAGCTGCATCTGACACTGAAAAACGGCACATCAGACAGTCGCAAGGCATGGTTTGCCGTAGGAGATTACAAGAGGCTTGAAAACGAGGTAGGCGGTATTCGGACTGCAAAGCCGGACGAAGTGCCGCAGAAAATGAAAGAACTTCTGAAAGCCTATAATCAGTCAAAGAAAAAAAGCCTCGATGAGCTTTTACAGTTTCATTATGACTTTGAGCGGATACATCCCTTTCAGGACGGAAATGGTCGTGTCGGCAGACTTATTCTTTTCAAGGAATGTCTGCGCAACGGTATTGTACCCTTTATCATTGAGGATGATATAAAGGAGTTTTATTATCGCGGCTTGCAGGAATGGAAAAATGAAAGGGGATACCTGCGTGACACCTGTCTGACGGCTCAGGACAGATTCAGAAAATATCTGGACTATTTTGGTATAAAACAAAGTGATTGATCGAATAAGTATACAAATAAATGCAGCAGCCTTCTGTCATTTGCGAACAAAGGGCTGCTGTTATTCTATCCTAATTTGTCTTTTGCTTAACCGCCAGCCGGAATACTTTCTTTCACTCTGTCAACAATGGATTATTCGATCATAAAAAGAAAATCTTACTGTAAATACACCTTTTCATGTAAAATTTTAATCTATCATGTAATATTTTAAACTTTGTGTTAACCTTTAAAAAACGCATTGATATTTTTTAATATTTAGCATATAATTAAAATAGTTGGAGGTGAATTTAAAATGTATGAGCAAGATTTAAAAGAATTGATAGATAAAGTTAAAAAAGCAAAAGCTGAATTTCAAAATGTTGAACTGAAAAAGTGCAAGGATGGTGTTACCGAAAGACTTTTCGATACACTTTCTAGCTTTTCCAATCAGGATGACGGAGGTGTAATAATCTTCGGGATAGATGAAAGCAGCAATTATGAAATAACAGGTATTGACGATGTGCAGCTTCTGCAGAAAAAAGTAATGGAGCAATGTCAGCAGATGGAACCTCCCGTCAGGGCTGTCTTTACTGTCACGGAAACAGACGGAAAGAATATCGTTGCCGCTGAGATACCGCCGGTCGATATTACGGAGAGACCGTGTTTTTATAAGGGCAAGGGCAGAATAAAAGGCTCATATGTCCGTGTGGGCGATGCCGATATTCCTATGAACGAATATGAGGTTTACAGCTACGAGGCTTACAGGAAAAAATATCAGGACGAAATACGGGAAGTTGAGCGGGCTGAAATGAGCTCTCTTGATGAAAACAAGTTAGCGGAATACTTACTTAAGCTTAAGCTGAATAAGCCAAATCTGTCCAGACTTGACGATGAAAAGATCATGGAGCTGATGAGCATAGAAAAAAACGGGCATCCGACACTGGCTGCCGAGCTGCTTTTAGGCTCCTATCCCCAGGCTTATTTTATGCAGCTCGGGATAATTGCTGTATCCGTGCCGGGAACGGAGATCGGCGAAACAGATATTGACGGCTCACGCTTTATTGACAATCAGCGAATAGAGGGAACTATCCCCGAAATGCTTGATGCTGCATTGGCTTTTGTCCGTAAAAACACCCGCACAAAAACGATCATAGACCCTGAAACCGGCAAGAGGCGCGATCGTTCCGATTATCCGCAGAATGCCGTCCGTGAAGCGATACTCAATGCACTTGTTCACCGAGATTACAGCATCCATACAGAAGGCACGCCTATCTATCTGAAAATATTTTCCGACAGATTTGAGCTGTCCAGTCCCGGCGGTCTTTACGGCAGACTGACGCTCAATACTCTCGGTCGTATCCAGCCGGATACAAGAAATCCTGTCATTGCAAACGCTCTTGAAGTGATGGGCATATCCGAGAACCGCTACTCCGGTATTCCCACAATACGCAGAGAATTAGCTTCAGCCGATATGCCTGAGCCGGAATTTAAAGATCAGTACGGGGAGTTCACCGTGATTTTCCGGCTGACTGATGAATTCTCCGGCATTGATGACCCTGACAGCCGTGAAGCACAAATCATCAACTTCTGCAAAACCCCACGCACAAGAAAGGAGCTGGCGCAGTTTATAGGGCTGTCCTCTGCTACCTATGCGATCAAAACCTATATCCAGCCGCTGATCGACAGGGGATTAATAAAGCTGCAGATACCCGACAGACCCGCAAGCCCGAATCAGAAATATTATTCGTAAACCAGAAACAGCCGTACTTCAAAAGGAGTACGGCTGTTGTAGTAAGGTAATCTATAAAACTATCTTGCCGTCAGAAATTTCGATCTGCCGTTTGCAGCGTTCGGCAACAGTCGGATCGTGGGTAATGATGATTACTGTCTTGCCTTCGGCATTGAGCGATTTGAAAAGTTCCATAATTTCGGCTGATGTTTTGGTATCCAATGCACCTGTCGGCTCATCAGCAAGGATAAATGACGGGTCGTTGACGATTGCCCTTGCGATAGCCACACGCTGCTTCTGACCGCCTGAAAGCTTATTGACAGGCTTTTTCGCAAGCTCCTTCATACCCACCTTTTCAAGCGCATCAAGGGCGAGTTTGTTTGAACTGCCCTTCTTTTTTCGTGCAAAATAAAGCGGTATCTTTACGTTTTCAAGAACGGTATATTCTTCTACCAGCGCAAAGTCCTGCATGACGATACCCACCTTTTCATTGCGTATTTTTGCAAGCCTTCTGTCGGACAGTTTATGTACCTTGATATCGTCAATAGTATATTCGCCCTTTTCAAAGGTGTCTATACAACCGATAATATGCAGGAGTGTCGATTTTCCTGCGCCTGACTTGCCTATGATCGCAAGCATTTCGCCGTCCTCAACGGTCAGGGAAACGTCTGTCAGAGCGGTAAATGCGTTTGCTTTTTTGTAGTTGTATGTCTTTGTCAATGATTTTATCTGTATCATATTCAGTTCTCCTTGATAGTTTCAACGGGCGATTTCGACTTAATGATATTGTACGGCAAAATAATAGACAACAGATACATAACAGCGATTTCAGAAATACTGATAAACAGGTTATTCCAATCGTAAACAGAACCGATCAGACTGTCCATATTCAAAAACCTCATGATCAGTATGGTTATTATAGTAATGAAAGCCGACGCCGCAAACAGGATCGACAGATATGCAAGAATAATTTTTGTACAATCCCTTTGCTGACAGCCGCAAAGGAAGAAAATTCCGAAATTCCTTTTTTGCCGTACAGTTGCGATGGCAACCGAACCGATAAGTCCTGCCAATACTACAACCGCTACCGATAGTATTATGGGCAGCATACGAAGATATGTATTGTTTATAACTTGAATGCTTTTTTCATTTACAGTCTGAAAGTTTTCTTCGCCGTATTTGCTGCGGATCTCTCCGAATTGTTTCAGATATTCGTTATTGGCTCTTATATCCTCTTCGCTTATATCTTCTCCATAAGATATAAACCATATATTTTCGGGTTCAAAGTAAACATCGGTCGGATAATTGATCTGATCCATTAAAACAAACGGCGCATGAAGGCTAATCGTACTGTCAAAGCTCTGGTAATAGTCAAATATGCTTCGCATTTCAGTCTGATCATCAGCCGTAAACTGACCGGGCGGAATATATGTGGATTGTGTAAGGATGCCGACGATTTTTATTTTGCCGTACTTAGTATAATATACCCTGTTAAGTTCGGCATTTGTACCGCATGATATGACAACTTCTGTTTCACCGTCACTATTCTTTTCCGATGATGCCCATCTGCCCGCTGACAAAGGAATACGAAGCATTTCAAAAACGTCATGGTCAAGTGAATACAGAATAATTGTATCTGCCTGATTCCCTGACATTACAGATCGCAATTTACCGTTTTCTATAGCGTTACTCAAAGTGTATCGGATAGTCACATCACCTTTCAGCTCATTCAAGAGCAGATCTGTCAGTTCACGATAGTCTATATTTCCATTATGCCGTTCACAAATTTCCTGAACATCTTTGTTTTCGCTGAATTCGAGTATTTCGTGACCGTATGCGGTAAATACAACTCCATTGTCAGATAAAACATCCTTATAGGGCAAATATAGCATTTGTTTACTGTTATATGAGGATATAACGGTATTCGTGAGAACAAGCATTCCCGTTATTTCAAGGATAATAAGCAAATTAAACATAAACTTGTTGGTAATAATATCATAAGCGAGTCTGAAATACTTAATCATGTTATTTTCCACCTTTGGTTAATGATGTAATGGAACGTGTAACGAAAGGTATTAAAGAAAGAGCCATTATGATCAATCCTGAGACGATATACATACCAAAGATTTTCAGATAAATATTGAACGTGAAAAACTCCGAAAAAGAAGGGAATACCTGAGAGACAGGCGCAATAAGCACAAAATGAAACAGAACTGCTCCCAAAAAGAACGACATCAGCATCAAAAGAATGATTTCAGATATATAGACAATAAAGGACTCTATTTTGCTCGAACCGCATAATGAATAAACAGCCAGCGCTTTGAAATTTTTTTTTTTTTTTTCACTGACTTTAGCAATTCCACTTTGATCAGTTTCATTTTTCAATGTAAATGCTATCCAATGAACCGTAAACTCATCATCCACTGCTTTTGCGTTTAACTCAATGACAGTAGAAATATCAGGCGGTTCTATCTGTTTTTCAACTATTTTGGATACTGTATATTCAGTATTGTAAATTTTTATATCGTCACCGACTGCAAGAGCCTGATATTTTGACTCATAGTATTTGTTTCTTGCAATCTGTATTTTGTTTCTTTCTCCATAAAGATAAGGTCTGTACTTCTCCATCCACTCATCATCGGCTGATACCGCTAAATACCCCACAGTGCCTGTATTATCCTCCTCAATACCTCCACCAATTTCCCAGTAAGAAAGCTCTCTGCTGCAGGTTTGTAAAACAGAATATATCTTCTTTTTCATATCTTTGTACAGGTTTTGCTTTGTATCTGAGGTTCTTGCAATATATCCGCATTCAGAAATACGGTTTTGGTGCTCTTTACGAATTCTGGCGGCAGCTTCGTTGTCTTCACCTATATAAAGAAACTTTTTTTCTTTTAAGTCAAATATACTTACGCATCGAACAGATTCGGCAGAACTATTTGGATGATCTTCAAAGTCAATATAAAAAGACAAGGCGCTGTATCCGCGGTCATCCTGAGGAACAGGAGTAACGGCATTTACCATGCCTGCCACAGCTAAAGACGCTGTTACACATACGACCTGCGATATTATAATAAACAAAAAAAGTACCGGCTTGGTATGTACAAAAGATTTAAGGTTCTTGAAAATAAGTGATAACCACATAAATTTCATTCTCCTTTTTTTAACAGAGTACACTGTCTAAAAATCTGTTATCCTGCATCATATATTACATCGTCGTTGATAATGAGCTTTGAAATTTCTTTTGTATCTATAATATTCAATTCTTTTTCAAGTCCGCTGAGAGGATCGGAGCTGACAAAAGATATTTTCAGGCTGTCTTTGACATATCCTTTTGCAGATCCTCCGCTGCCGGCTCCTTCGCTGACAAGCAGGTAATACTCCGTCCCGTCCTTCATAATGAACTTAGAACTGTCAACATCAACAGGATAAAAAACCACCATACTCCCGTCATAATCCTTCTCGGCTTTGAGCCTTACAGAAAAAGGCGATATAGTCATCCGGATGTTCCTTGAGTTCTTTTCTATAAAATGAGGTGCATCAGACGGCTCAAGTTCCATTTCGATATTGTTTTTGTATCTGTAATTCATATCGAAAGTAACTTCAAACCCAAGCGGGTATGTCTTTCTGTCAACCTGACAATATATGTTTTCATTTTCTGTATGCAGTATGGCACAATCCGATTTATCTATATCCAGCTCTTCTATCTTTTTCAGGTATCTGTCATGTGAATCGGGATCCGAACCGTCTGATGTCATAATTGTCCTGATGTTCTTTTGAGCGGTAAAACAGATGCTTTTGATGGTCATAGTTCCGTCAAGCGAATCAAGGTGCTTTGTACCGCTTGATTCTTCATCAAGACGAACAAGTATCTTCATGTTTTTTCTGTCGCTGCTAAGATAATATTTGGCCTGTATCATTGCGCTGCCCGAATCACCGTAGCCAAAGTTGTTTCCGTCATTGTCCCTGACTGTTGCCTGAATTCCCATAAAGTCCGCCAGATCGGAAAGAAGCATATTCTGGTCAAATTCTTTACTGCCTTTCAGTGATTCAAGATACTTTTTTGAAGCTTCAGATTTTGTTGCAGTGATCGGGTACAAATAATCCTCATCGGTAAATGTACTGCCGTCCTTTTTCTTCGCCGTCATAACTGCATACACTTCATATCCGTCGCCGGAAACTCCCGAAAATTCAATATCAAGGTTCGGGTCGTCGGTTTTTATCCGAACATCTCCGCCGTCATAGATACCTGCAGATTCCATACTGCCGCCAAAAAACTCTCTGAACGTGTTTCTCACTTCTGAATTTGCAAGGATCACACTCGAGCAGATCCCCATAGTAATTGTTATCGCTGCGGCTATCATTAAAACTTTTATGCTTTTGCTGAATGGCTTCTTTTTTGCCGAACGGGAGAGAGCAATTTTCATTACCGATTCTTCATTTATATCCGTATTGACAAAGACTGATTCTTCTTCTATGCCTATCAGGTCATCATCAAAATCCAAAAAAAGATCTTTGAATGTGGTTTTCATAGTGTATACCCCCTTTCTGACAATCTGCGCTTTATTTTGTCCCTTGTGCGTCTCAGTTTGGTTTTGACCGTTTCCGGATTCATTTTCATTATTTCTGCGATCTGAGTAATGCTCTGATAATAGTAGTAATAACGGATGACGATCTCCTTTTCGGGCATTTCTGTTTCTGATATAATTTCACGAAGGCTATTGACGATCTCTTGCTTTTCGACCTCAGAGGATACGGAAAAGTCATCTTCGGCATCATAATCATCAATATCAAGCAAAATATGTCTGTTGACGGAGGTTATCTTTGTAAGTGCCTTTGTTTTTGCAATACAGCAAATATAACCCTTCAGCTTGCTGTCAACTATATTATCAGTGTTTTTCCACAAGGTCACAAATACATCTGCAACGGTTTCTTCCATGTCTTCCTTTGAGAGACTGCCTCTTGAAACATTGCGGACAATACTTGCCACAAGCGGAGTGAACCGTTTTATTGCTTCTTCAAACGCTTTTGCATCTCTTTTTTTCAAGCCGGCTGTTATTTTGTGTTCAAGCATTTCATCACCCCTTGGCTTTTGTGAAGATCTTCTGTATATATAACTATGCAACCACAGGTTTCGGTTCAGATTTTCAGAAAAAATTTTCATTTGTCATTTCTTAGTGAAAATATGATTTCGTATTATAAAACATATAGCATACAAATCAAAACACCGCCCGACCTCTGAAACGGAAGTCGGGTAGTGTGCTTATACCTATTATTTACTGTGCGAAATAAGCCTCGTATAAATCAACTGCTTATTTCTTTATGCTGCGATTCGCAGTTTTGTTCCGGATCTCTTCTGTAAAAGATGTTTCTTTTGTACCCATGCGGAACAGTATTATCAATCTCTTTCCTTAAGTCTTCATCAGCATAAGAATAATTAGCTATAAGAAACATTTCAAGGAAGACCTGGTCTCTTATATTAATGTCACCTGAACTGTTGATAAGTTCGCAGGCAGTCCACATAACTTTATTGATATTATTTTCTCCGTTTAAAGTAAAATCATTGCTGAGCTTGTTATACTTTTTCAAAATATCAACAGCTTCCATTGCCCGTTCATATTCTACCTGATTATCAGCATCCCAATATGCTTCTTTGGCATCCTTGCCGTTTGCTGTCATTTCCTGACGCAATTTATCTTTCCTGTTGTTAAGATCATCATAAATTTCGGTGCGTATATAGTCTTTCTCTGTGGGTACATAGCTATTATCATAGCCGGAGACAAGCTCATCCTCCAAAGAAGGCGGTCCGCTGATGCTGCGTTTTGCAGTTACACTTATTATAGTACCCGCCGCTGCAATCACCGCAGCAGCGATAATAACAAAAGCAACTCTTGACTTTTTCCTCATAACCGTCCTGTCCTTATCTGACCCGGAATCATCATTAACAAAACTGTCAGCAACAAAGGCAGCAGCTTCATCAATGTATTTATCGTTTATCAAGCCGATACATTCAGAAATTTGCTCTTGTTTCATTATAGCACACCCTCCTTTATCAGATATTTTTTTAGATTTTTTCTTATGCGTGAAAGCCTGACTGAAATATTATGCTTGCTTGTCCTGAACAGTTCGGCAAGCTCTTCAACAGAATCCGAATAAAAATATCGCCTCACAAATAATATCCTGTTTTGCTTATCCATTGACTCAAGGAAACGGTCAATTGCTCTTGAAACTTCAATAGCTTCTATTTCATCCTCAACTGAAACAGACGATGGGAAACATTCCTTTATCTCGTCAAGAGCAACGTCATAAATACTGTTTCGTTTTTGAGCAGTATTAGCATGAAATTTTTTAACGGCAAGATTACGGACGATTCGGCAGACATAACTCAGAAGATGTTCAGGATGTTGCGGCGGTATTGTATTCCATACAGCTAAAAAAGCATCATTTACACATTCTTCAGAATCACGATGATTATTAAGTATATTTTCAGCCACACTTTTACAAACCTTCCCGTATTTTTCTGATAGTTCGGTTATTGCTTCTTCGGAACGATCAAAGAATAATTTGATTATCTTACTGTCTTCCAAGGTCTCACCCCCTATTTAAGCTTTCATAAAATCAATAATTCTTATTTTGTCTTCCTATCTATATACTACGGATTTACGATAAAATATCTCACTTTATCTTATCAAATATTCTATATTTTTTCTACCTTTTTTCCAATTTGCTCCGATTACCGGAATAATGTTTATGATACTTTTTCCTTTTCTAATAAAATGTTCTAAAATGTATTACAGCCGCCCAAACCCTAAGCCGGACGGCTATCTTTATTCCTCAACTGCTGATCTTTCCCCTGCGCAGAATATAGTGAACTATATATCGACATACTATTCATAACTACTCATTAAAACGGTCACAGAATTTTCTGAAAAATATTTCACTGAAAAGCCGTTCAGAGACTTGACGTCCAAAATGCGCTGTGGTAAAATAACATTATACTGAAATATAATTCAGAGAAGATATATTCAGAAAAGATGTGATGCTATGTTTATCGGCAGAGAAAAAGAACTCGGGCAGTTAAATGCTGAGCTTTCCTCATGGAAACGCAAAACGGCGGTTCTGGTCTACGGCAAGCGCAGGGTCGGAAAATCCACACTGCTGAGCGAAGCTGCAAAAGGATTTGACGGTGTTGTCATCAATCATATGTGCGTGACAAGTACCTTTGAGGGCAATCTGGAGCTGATATATCAAAGTGTTTCAGAGGGGCTGGGGCTGCCGAATATCAGGTTCGGTTCGCTTTTTGAAATGATGGATTACCTGAAAACACTTGATAAAAAGATACTGCTCATCATCGACGAATACCCCTACCTCAAACAAACAAAAAAGAAGAACGAGGTCGATTCCTATATGCAGGCAGTCATCGACAGGCTGCCCGAAAATGTCAAGCTGATACTGTGCGGCTCGTATATCACGGTGATGAAGGAACTGCTCGAAGAAGGCAATCCGCTTTTCGGCAGGTTCTCGCTGATACAGCATATCCGGGATTTTGACTATCTTGACGCAGCAAAGTTTTATCCCGATCTCTCCGTTCGGGACAAGGTCGCTTTCTATGCAGTTTTCGGCGGAAGTCCATACGTTCTGGAAAATCTTGACACAGGTATGACACTTCGTGAGAATATCGAGCATCTGCTGCTGCCCGAAACAGGTCTGATGCGCTCGCACATTGAGAATGTCATCCTAAGAGAAATTCAAAAGTCCTTTGATGCGAGGATACTGGAAGTTCTAGGCAACGGCAAAAAGCGTTACAGCGAGATACGGGACAGAATTGTAAGCAGCGAAACAGGTCTGCTTGATAAACAGCTGAAGATCCTTCTCGACATGGAGACTATTCAGAAGACCGACCCAATCAATCGCCGTAACGACAAGAAAAAGCAGTTTTACGAGATCGTGGATAATCTGATGCGTTTCTATTTCACTTTCATTTTCGGCAAGGCGGGAACTATTGCCCGTATCGGTGAAGAGCAGTTTTACGATCGGAATATTGACGCTGTGCTGGATCAATTCATCAGCAGACGGCTTGAAGGCGTTGCCTTGCAATACTTCCACAGAGCTGCTCTGCTCGGAAAATATCCCGATATTGACGATTTCGGCAGCTATTGGTACGATGACCCTGCAACTAAAACAAACGGCGAGTTTGACTGCGTTATACGGCATTGTGAGCAATATGATTTCTACGAATGCAAATACTTCGACCGTCCCATGACCCTTGAGGAATGTAATCAGGAAAAGGAACAACTCGACAACATCAAAGGCATCACTGTGTCAGGTGTAGGATTTTTCTGCACAGGGGGATTTGCGTTTGAAGGTGCACAGGGATTTACACTCATTGACGGAAATGCGCTTTACTTCATATAGAATACAACAGCCGCCCGGACTCTCACCCGGACGGCTTTCCTCATGCCCCAATATGTAATCTTTCCGCAATATCCCTTATTGCGCTCACGAAACGATAATCTTCTGTCAATGTTATCAATAAGGGGTCGCCCTCTCTTATCCTGAGCGTGCGGCGTATTTCTTTGGGTATAACTACCCGTCCGAGGTCGTCTATCCTGCGGACTATTCCTGTTGCCTTCATAGTATATATCTCCTTTGATACAAATTTTCGGTATTAGTATTTGTATTTTGTGGGTGGATATACAGTATATGAATATATAAAAATGTAAGGAAATGTTTTTCCTGTGCAGTGATCCCTTTACTTTGATTTTACAAAAATACGCTTGCACTGTTTACATTGACATTTTATAATTATAAGGGAAACTAAAAGGAGGTTTCTTTTATGATATATTGCGTTGAAGATGAAGGCGCTATCCGTGATCTGATGATCTATACTCTTAGGGCTTCCGGCTTTGAAGCGCAGGGGTTTGAAAACAGTATCGGTTTCTGGTCGGCAATGAAGGCTCAGAAGCCGGAGCTTATCATTCTGGATGTTATGCTGCGAGGACGGACTGACGATCCTGAAAAGGCTGCGTGTCTCCCCTGTGACCGCGGATATTCCCGTAATTATGGCAACAGCAAAGGACAGTGAATATGATAAGGTCACAGGACTTGACAGCGGAGCGGACGACTACCTTTCAAAGCCGTTTGGAATGATGGAAATGGTTTCCCGTATTAAGGCGGTATTAAGACGAACTACTCCAAAGCAGGCAAAGGTGATCTCATACGGAGGGATCACTATAGACGAAAACAGGCATACTGTTTCCGTAAATAATGCTCCTGTTTCCCTGACATTGAAGGAATACGAGCTGCTGAAACTATTCATGGATAACCCCGGCCGTGTGTTCACAAGGGAGGCTCTCCTTGCCGGCATCTGGGGAACAGATTTCGCAGGTGAAACGAGGACAGTTGATGTTCATATCGGCACACTCCGGACTAAGCTGTCAGAGGCAGGTGATGTGATCGAAACAGTACGAGGCATCGGTTATAAAATGAGGGAGGAAAGGAAATGAGCAGCAAAATATTCAAAGGAATCTGGATCGTTGCACTGTCGGTATTCCTTGCCTCCTTCGTTTTCATCATGTGCATCTCCTATAACTATTTTACGGAGCTTCAAAAAAGCCGGCTGAAAAACGAAGCAGAGCTTGCCGCACAGGGTGCAGCTAACTCCGGAATAAATTATTTTGATGATCTGAATACCGAAGGATACCGTATTACATGGATAGGAGCAGATGGCAGCGTTCTTTATGATAATGAAGCAGATACAGCAGGAATGGAAAACCACATAGAAAGAGAAGAAGTCAGGAAGGCTCTTACAGAAGGGTACGGCGAGTCTGCACGATACTCAGACACTCTTTCGGATAAGCAGCTTTATGCTGCGAAGCGGCTCCCGGACGGGGCTGTTGTCAGATTATCTATTGTACAGGCAACTGTATGGTCGCTTATTCTCGGATTTGCACAGCCTGTCTGCATTGTTATCCTGATCGCACTTGTTCTGACCTTTGTGCTTGCGTCAAATATATCAAGAGACATCGTAAAACCGATAAATGAGATAGACCTTGACAGACCCGAACAATACTACGGCGAAAAAAAACTATAAGGAGATCGAGCCGCTTTTGCTGCACATTGCGGCACAGAAAAGACAGCTGAAAAAAGATCAGGAGCAGATAGAAAAAACAGCACTCATCCGTCAGGAGTTTACAGCAAATGTTTCCCACGAGCTGAAAACGCCGCTTCACGCTATTTCCGGCTATGCGGAGCTTCTTGAAAACGGAATGGTGAGGGAGGAGGATATAAAACCGTTTGCAGGCAGGATACGCGGAGAATCGTCCCGTATGATACGGCTTGTCGAAGATATTATAGATCTGACAAAGCTCGACAACGGCGATGCAGAAATGAAACGTGAGGATTGTGACCTGTATCGTATTGCAGAAAATGCCGTTGACAGTCTGGAATCACGCGCCTCTGCTGCGAATGTCAGCATTGCCATAGATGGTGAGGACGCTCCTATAAAGGCTGTTCCGCAGGTGATATACAGCATTGTCTATAACCTCTGCGATAATGCGATCAAATATAATCACAGCGGCGGAAGTGTTGCACTTGGTATCCATCAAACGGAGCACAATACCGTATTGACTGTAAAGGATACCGGTATCGGCATACCGGAGGAAAGCAGGGAAAGGATCTTTGAACGATTTTACCGAATTGATAAAAGCCGCAGTAAAGAAGTCGGCGGAACAGGGCTTGGTCTGTCGATCGTCAAACACGGTGTGCTTATACATAACGGAAAAATTGAAGTGAACAGCGAACCCGGCAAGGGAACAGAGTTCGTCGTTACAATACCAAATGAACAGGAGGTCATAAAATGACATACGAAGAGATCAAAAATAATGATGAGATCAATATCTATATCCGTCAGGCAGACTTATCGCTTTCTGCTTTAGGATACACTGAACACAGCTTTGCTCATGTAACAGCGGTGGCAGAAAAGGCAGGATATATTCTGGAAACTCTCGGATATGACGCAAGAATGGTCGAGCTTGCTAAAATCGCAGGATATCTTCACGATATCGGAAATCTTGTTAATCGTGATGATCACAGTCAATCAGGAGCGGTAATGGCATTCCTTATTCTGGATCATTTGAAATTTCCTCCTGAGGAGATAGGTATGATCGTTTCCGCGATCGGGAACCATGATGAAGGCACCGGCGTCCCCGTAAGCCCTCTTGCGGCGGCACTGATCCTTGCTGACAAAAGCGATGTTCGTCGGAATCGTGTCAGGAATCAGGACGAATCAACTTTTGATATTCACGACCGTGTAAATTATTCTGTAACAAAAGCGGAGCTTAAGATCAATGAAGCGCATACGCTTATCAAGCTGAAGCTATCCGTTGACACACATTATGGCTCGGTGATGGACTACTTTGAAATATTTTTACAGCGTATGATCCTTTGCCGCAAGGCAGCGGAAAAGCTTGGACTTCAATTCAAGCTGATGATAAACGAACAACAGCTGATATAAAAGCTTTGCAGGGGCTTCGGCTCCTGCTTTTTGTTTTACATAGATTTTACAAGAGGGCATCTCTAAAAACCCCTGTACAACGCACCCAAAAAGCAGTATAATAGAGATATGAAGAATATGCAGTTAGGGTTCTTTGATACAGAGAACAGATATGAAAAATTAACACAGTTAGGAGATCCGCTTGAAAGATTGAATGGAGCAATCAATTGGGAAATGTTTCGAGGCAAGCTCACCAAGGTGTGTCAGAAGGAGAACTACACAAAGGGAGGACGCCCACCGATTGATGTTATCATCAAATTCAAAGCATCGATTCTTCGTCGAATCTACAATCTCTCTTACGATCAAATAGAATATCAGATTAACGATTGCTTGAGTTTCATGCGGTTTTTAGGTCTTGGTCTGGAAGATCGTGTATTGGATTCCCGCACGCTTTGGGACTTTGAAAACACGCTTGCCGAAGCAGAGGTAATGGAAGAACTGTTTTGCATGTTTGATGCTATGCTTGAATCGGAGGGACTGATCACTCACAAAGGAACGATCATTGACGCTACCTTTGTAGATGCTCCCAGACAGCGTAATAACCGTGATGAAAACAAAACCATAAAAAGCGGAAATATCCCCGAAGAGTGGGAAAAGCCCGAAAACAAGCCAAAACTTGCTCAAAAAGATACTGATGCAAGATGGGCAAAGAAGGGAATTGAAACTCATTTTGGCTACAAAGATCATGTAAAATGCGATGCAGACAGCAAGCTAATAACCAATTACGGAGTAACCGATGCAGCAGTACACGACAGTCAGTGCTGTATAGATTTGCTCGAAAGCAGTGACCGAATATTTTATGCCGACAGTGCCTATTGCAGTGAAGAAATAATTGAGAGTTTGCCTGAATGCTGTGAAAATCAGATTTGTGAAAAAGGCAAGAGAAATCAGCCGCTTACCGACGAACAGAAAGAATCAAATAGGCAGAAATCAAAAACACGCTGCCGAATAGAACATATTTTTGGATTCATGACAAATTCCATGCACGGTATCACAATTCATTCTATCGGTATTACTCGTGCATGGTTTAATATTGGATTGACAAATTTAATCTACAACTTCTGTAGATATGAATTTTTGAAACGGTCTAAGCCTTCAAAGGGATAAGTGCGCCCATTTGAGGAAATCAGGGTTGCTAAAAGTCACAATATCGCACGATTAGAGCTTGAAATATGGATATTTCATGGCTTGATTATGAAAGTCACCGTTTGGGGGTGGCTTTTTTTATTTTAGTAGTGGTTTTTAGAGGTTCCCAAAAGATTATCCGTATATTCCGTTATCTGTGTGTTGTCCTGTGTTTTGGCAAGCTCGGAAATGGCTATAAGATGGTTTTTCATGTCATGGCGAAGCTTTTTCAGCTCTCCGGAGTTTTTCTGCATAAGCTCTGCCTCTTTCATATAACAGACGCTTTTTTGCTCTGCTGCGGCAGATCTTGCTCTTTCCGAAAAAAGATTTGAAATAAACCCGTACAAGTAAGAAGCCGTATAATTCAGCAGTATGACGCAGATCAGCAAAGCATAATAAACCACATCGGAAATGTCCTTCTGCATGAGCAGCAGAAGCTCCAGGACAACGGATATGACAGGGATCGAAACTGTAATTATAAGAAACCCGACAGGTGTTTTTACCTTTTCGTCCAGATTCCTGAAACGGCTGACAACCTGAACAAACGAATATCTGATAATACAAGTCAGCAGCGCAAGCCTTGTTCCGTAATTGATATGATCGGCTATGCTGTTAAGCGCAATGCCCTCCGTGCCGGTAAGAGTCCTGATGACCATTTCAGATGTCATAAAAAATGATACAGCCGACACGACAGCAAGTAACCTTGCCGCCGCCTTTGACCGATAGCAAAAGGCAAGCACCGAAACAATCAGCAGAGATACGATCAGCTCCGGCAGAAAATCGTGAATAAACAGTCCCTTTACGGCAGACAAACAATAATATTCCGCAAAGATAACATATACCGCTTTTCTTTTTTGGGGGCTGTCATCAAAGAAAAATCTCAAAAAAGCGACAATGGTGTAGGTATCAATTATATTGATAAGCAAAAAGATAATAACATTTAAAGCTGTCAACGGTTCAATCCTCCATTTCCATGATCTTTATTCTGATCTGCCGGCGGCGTGGCTGACTGATCGGGATAACTGTCCCGTCTAAAAGCGTGACTTGTTCATATTCATAGTATCTTATGTAAAAATTTGAAATTTGAAATTCTGAACTTTTTAAAAAATCCGTTTCTGCCCTACTTCGTAAAAATCGAAAAAACATCAGAAGCAGTTAAACGAGAATATCAGAATTTTTGAATTATGGTGAGCTGCGCGATTTCTGAATTTTGCAGATCAGCAAAATGAAAAGGGGTGTGGGGATTTCACCATCAAGCTGATTTGTACGGTATTTGGGCGTACAAAATCTATACTTGCGACCTCCTGATGAGGTCATTTTTACTGTGTGGTTATCGGTCACAAAATCATTGCTTTTGAAAAGCGTCAAAAAGGAGTTGAGAAGAAAATGCCAAAAACAAAACTGTCACGAGTTGAAGTAAGAATGACACCGGAAGAAAAAGAGAATTTGAAAAATAAAGCGGAAGAAGCACATATGACCGTTTCAAAATACATCGTTTATCTTTCAGAGACGAAGAGAGTAATACTCAAGGATGACATTGCAAAGCTGACTGTAGAAATAACAAGGATAGGAAGCAGTATCAATGAGATCGCTTATATCGGCAACTATCAGAAGTTTGTAAACAGAACACAGCTTGAAATTGTATCGAAATATCTGCAACAGATCATAGAGCTTCAGAAAAAAATTCTTGCTGCTATGTTCAGTGAAGAGGATCATTCGATAATCTCGATTGAAAAGAAAATTGAACATCTGATCAAAAGCTTTGACAATATTTATAGCAATCCAACAAAAAAGCAGCGGACTTGACATAAGTGGTAAAATGTAGTTAGAGGTGATCAATATGTTAAGCCAGGAAGAAAGAGAGATATTGA
>CADCKR010000001.1 GCA_902802105.1 uncultured Ruminococcus sp. | reverse complement strand
GACTCGCCGATACCATTTGCAATTTAACGACTGATACTGTCAAAAGCATTACTGCAAGAGATTGGATTTTATCTACCATTTAAAAATGAAATAGTATCATATCAAGTTTAAGCTCGTCAAAGGAGAACTCCTTGAGTACATTCAGGGATGAATAGGCGCTTCCGAAATCGTCCATCCATATCTGATAGCCGGCAGAACGGAACCTGTCCACTATCCCCATCAGAAGCTCCTTTTCCTCTGCTATGACACTTTCTGTTATCTCAAAATAAATAAAGTCATGCGGGAGCTGGTAATCGCTGATTATATTGTCTGCGACGGTAAAAATATCGCAGAGTGTAAAATCGAGGCGTGAAAGGTTGACAGATACAGGGATCGGAGTTTCCCCGTTGGCAACGGAGCTGCGAAGGCGGGCACAAACCTGCCGGATGATCGTGGCATCAAGAAGATGTATCAGCCCCTCCTTTTCTAACACAGGGATGAACTCATTCGGATAGATCATACCTATCTCTGGGTCGATCCATCTTGCAAGTGCCTCAAAGCTGCAAAGCTGCCTTGAAGACGTGCGTATAACAGGCTGATAGAATGTCTGTATCTCGTGATATTCCATCGCTTTTTTAAAATTCTTTATGATAAATTCTTCAAGATTTCTTCCCATGACAGCCCTTCCTTCTATATTGTGATCGGCGGCAAGCTGCCGAACCCGTGCCTGCTCTGCTCGTTTACGCTCGCTTTGTTCGGTTCATTCCTTAGTTATTGCCGTAGAAGAACATAAATCAGAGGTCTTTTGCCGAAGCTTCTTTTACAGACGCTGGTTTACTTATATTTATTTTAACTTTTCATATTTTACATTTAATTTTCCGCTATCGGCCGAATACTCCATTTTTCGTCCATTATCTCATAAATAATCATATCATAAATGCTTATAAAATTCAACATATAATGTTGTTTTGTCAGCAAAACTGCATCGTCAAACAGCTGCTCCCGATCTGCTCATTGTCGAGGGATTTCTGTGCAAGATAACGGAAAAAGTGTACCCCAAGGGCACTTCCTTCGGGTGCAGCAGATGTGGCGCTAAGCCGTTAGGCGGTCTTTGTGCTGTGTTGCCTTAACGGCAGCGGTTCTGCCTTTAGTAAATAAAGAAAAAATAATAGTGAATAGAGAATAGTACAAAAGCGCCCTTGGCGCTTTGCTGTAAGCTGTTCTCTATTCACTATTCGTCATTAAGCAACCCCCGGCACATCAGTGCCGGGGGTTTTCTGGAGACTACTGGGCTCGAACCAGCGACCTCCTGCGTGTGAAGCAGGCGCTCTGACCAGCTGAGCTAAGCCTCCGGATATAATATAATGAATAATACAGAAATGCCCCTTGGCGCATCACTATAGTTATTCATTATTCACTATTCATTAAGCCCCGACACATTGTGTCGGGGCGTCTCTGGAGACTGCTGGACTTGAACCAGTGACCTCTTGCATGTCAAGCAAGCGCTCTAACCAGCTGAGCTAAGCCTCCCTATCAATATGATAAACTATATTTATGTTATTTTGCCCCGGCGCACCGGCATCGGGGCAATCCTGGTCGGAGTGAAGGGACTTGAACCCCCGACATCCTGCTCCCAAAGCAGGCGCGCTACCAACTGCGCTACACCCCGCAACAATAAGTATTATATTATATCTGCCCCAAAATGTCAAGTAAAAATTATCAAATCCACGGAAATCAATTTTTGTCAGGGAGACTTTAAAGTGAAGATCCCACTTTCTCGCCTGTCGGCTCGGTCGGCGCGTTTGACTTACGGCAGACAGCAAAATTTCATATATCTGATACTAATACCTAACAAAAAGCAGACAATTTTTGCGGTCTGATTTTTATCAGGAATTAGTATGACGGTAAAAATGAGCCGCAAATACAAAAAGATTTCCCACCTTTTCAGGTGGGAAATCTGCTGTATTGCGGAATATTATTCTTCGCTTGTGCCATAGCTGACTCTTACTCTCAGTGTGCGGAACTCTTCGTTTTTCAGCAGAAAAATACTGCCTGAGTCTATCTGCTTTTCCTTGCTCAGTCCCTTGTTTACATTTTCAAGACAATAATAGAACAGATACGGCGATTTATGGAAAAGCTTGTTTATATATTCTCCATAGGATATCTCAGCGCCAAAACGTATCGGAATGTAAACACTGCCGCTTGCGGCGTTACTCCTGATAAACTCTGTCAGAGCTTCTTCTGCCGACTTATCAAGTCTGCGGATAAGCAGTCCCTCGACCTGATAATAGTTCATATCTCTTGAAGTACACATAGGCACATAGAAGTTATATTTCGCCATCGGATCAATATTTTTCTCTTCCTC
Source organism: uncultured Ruminococcus sp. (assembly GCA_902802105.1). GTDB lineage: Bacteria > Bacillota > Clostridia > Oscillospirales > Acutalibacteraceae > UBA1213. Next base: position 94,877 of record CADCKR010000001.1, on the reverse strand, counting down.
GTCATCCGTGATCTTTGTGACGATTTCGATATCATCGCATATAGTATGATTCTTTGCTATCTGGTCTGTCGGAACATTGAAATATTCATAGCTCGGCACATCGTCATTTTCATTATCATCCCATGTCGGGTCAACATGATACCACTCACCGTTAAGCTCCGCTACGTTCCACATATGAGCAACGCCGCCTGCATCGCCCCTTATCATGCTGCAGTGCACTCCTACTCTCGTAAGCAGTACCTGCATGGATTTTGCATAGCCCTCACATACAGCCTCGCCGTTTACAAGTGCGCCGTATGCGGTAAAATATTCCCAGCCGTCGGCTGTGCTCTTTACACCTGTTTTGTAGGTGCAGTTCTTCAATATTATATCATGCACCGCTTTTTCACGCTGATATGCGCTCTTGCCTTTTTCTATCTGCGACAGTATATTTTTGACTTTATCGTTAAAGCGGCTGATATACTTGTCGCACTCATTCGCAGAAAGTACAGAATAGAACTCAACTATCGTATCATCTCCGGCATAGGCATAGCCGAAAAGATTTTCGATCCAGAAATACTGCGGGTTGTCGTAGGTGAACGCATTGACCACCTCACGGATGTCAAACTCCGAAAGCTTATAGTCGCGGACCCTTATCCTTGACAAGCGGTATCGTCCGTTCTGATCCGCATCGTTTGAAATGGTGTATATTTCTGTCATCAGGCGATTGTAAAGAAGCTCCTTTTTTTCATTGTTCAGGGCGTCATATCCGAAGTGAACAGAGACCTGCTGATAATTTCCGGATGCCTCATTCAGTACCTCATTGCTGATATGCGAAAAAGCGATATCATCATCTGCCGGACCGCTGAGCTTTACAGCCTCTATCTCATTGAAGCTTTGCCCGTCGCCCTTTGAAATATTGATAATAAGCATTACACATGCGATCACAAGCGTAAGAGCAAACCCGAAAAACAAAACATACAGCGTGTTGGAAACTATCTTTTTCATAACGTTCCCCCTTTACTGAGGTTCTGATATTTTCCTGCCTGCACAGCTTTACAGGCTATGCGGCAAGACCGGCCGGACTGATATTATCGGCCGTATTTATGGGAGTTCTTTATCAGATCAGTCCTCACTTTTAGGCGATCTTTTTCTTGGTGATGTATCCTTTCCTGACGGGGTGTTCTGTGTCTGATATGCCTTTAAATTCTGACGGGTCTTTTTCAGAGCGGCAAGATTTGCCGAAAGCTCATCGTCCGCCTTTTTCATTATTCCCTCAATGTACTGGTTCGCCGCCTGCTTTATCTTGGCAGCTTCTTCATTTGCCTTTGCGATTATCTCATTTGCTTTGAGCTGTGCCTGTCGGGTGATCTCGCTGCGCTCGACCATAGCCTTTGCTCTTTCCTCGGCCTGCTGAACTATCGTTTCGGCCTCCTGCTTTGATTTTGCAAGAATATTGCTCCTGTCGGCGGATACAAGCTTAGCCTGACGCACCTCCTGAGGAGTGTTCGTGCGAAGCTCCTCTACTATCTCCTGCATACGCTCGGTGTTGACCACTCTTTTGCCGCCGCTCAAGGGCATCTTGAACGAATTGTCAAGAATTTCCTGAAGCTCGTCGATCAGCATTTCCAGTTTCATTTGCTTTACTCCCTTTCAAATTTCCTATCCTCAAAACCATGTATTTGTTTCGTATGCTAAAAACGGTATTGCTTTTATTTCTTTATTCTCTGCTTTATTCTCAGCAGGATCTCATCCTTTATGCACTCAGGCACAAACGCCGCAATGTCGCCGCCGAGAAGTCCTACCTGCTTGACAATGCTTGAGCTGAGGAACATATTCTCTGCGCTGCTTGTCAGGAATACCGTTTCGATCGTATCGTCAAGCTTGCGGTTAGTGAGTGCCATCTGGAACTCATATTCAAAGTCAGAAACGGCCCTCAGACCCTTGACGATAGCTGATGCTTTCTTTTGTGCCGCAAAATCTACCAGCAAACCGTCAAAGCCTGCGATCTCCACATTCGGCATACCCTCAGTGACTTTTTTGAGCAGCTCCGTTCTTTCCTCTATCGTGAACCAGGGCCTTTTTTCCATGTTTACAAGCACTGCAACGATAACTCTGTCAAACAGCTTTGAAGCGCGTTTGATGATATCAAGATGTCCAACTGTAACGGGATCAAAGCTTCCGGGATATATAGCAGTTGTCATAAGCCCTCCACACTCTCGCCAGAATATACGGTGATCATTATCTTACCGTACTTGTAGCTTTTTTTTATGATAAAACCGCCGGTCCTCTCCGGCAGAGCCTCGTCTGCGGGATGCTCACAGATAATGTACCCGCTCTCGTTCATAACACGAGGCAAAAGCACAAGTGCGTTCTGGAGCAGACCCTGTTTATAGGGCGGGTCAAGAAAGGCGATATCGAATTTTCTCCTGCATGAAGAAAGATAAGCGAGCGTATCGGTCCCGATAATATCTGCACGCTGCCGAAGACCGGTAAGCTCAAGATTTTTTCTCACTACATCAAGTGATCTGCGGCTGTTATCCACAAAAACAGCGGATGCTGCACCGCGGCTCAGGGCTTCTATGCCCATCTGCCCCGAACCGGCAAAAGCGTCCAGAAAGCTTCTGCCCTCAACTGAAAACTGTATTATGCTGAATACCGATTCCTTGACATTATCGGTAGTAGGGCGCACATCCTCGCCGATCGGAGATATAAGCTTTCGCCCTCTGCAGGTACCTGTAATGACCCTCATATTTTCACTTTCCTTTTCCGGGAATTACCGCAAGTCTCCGGAAAAGCACAAACGTGGCTCTTTTTCTCCGAAGCCAAAACACATACTTGCAGTACTACACTATAATTATAAAATATCACGCTGAATTGTCAATCGACTTTTTGCATAACAATGAACCCAAAGCTTTTTATTTTATGTTATCTTTTTTAACGTACAGAGCTTTGCAGGCTGCCCTGCATTACCTCAGCAAAAGCAAGGGCGGACAAAGACATCTGAAAGCATGAAGCTTTTGGCAAGAAGATCCATTTTTGAGATTTTGCAGCAGACGGTATTACGGAACTTTCTTATAGGATGATCCTTTCACAGCGCTTGGGTCACAAGTGCATCAAGAGCCGGCGGCTTTGGGAAGGGTCTCATCCGTGTAACTCAGCGGCGCATGATTTATTTCCGTAAAGTTTTGGAGTTTTTGTCTTGACACGTTTTTTTCATAATGATATAATTGGTTTTATATGAAAGGAGGAGTTCTATGATCAACGGAGCTGAAATAATGGTAAAATGCCTTCAGGCAGAGGGTGTTGAGATCGTCTTCGGTTATCCCGGCGCAGTTATATGCCCGTTTTTTGATAAACTGTATGACACGGATATCAAGGCAGTGCTTGTCCGTCAGGAACAGAACGCTGCTCATGCTGCAAGCGGTTATGCAAGAGCTCTTTCCAAGGTCGGCGTTTGTGTTGCAACCTCCGGTCCCGGAGCTCTCAACATGATAACCGGGATCGCAACTGCATACATGGATTCAATACCTATGGTTGCTATCACCGGTCAGGTCAAGAGCGATCAGCTCGGCCGTGACGTTTTTCAGGAGGCCGATATCACAGGCGCCTGTGAATCATTTGTAAAGCACAGCTACCTGGTAAAGGATGCAGCAGACCTTCCAAGAGTTTTCAAGGAGGCTTTTCATATAGCTTCTACCGGCAGACCGGGGCCTGTACTGATAGATGTTCCTGTTGATGTTCAGCAGGATGAGATAGAGGAGTTCGTATATCCCGAAAAGGTAAATATCATCGGCTACAAGCCAAGCGTTTCGGGTCACCCGATGCAGATCAAAAGAGCGCTTGATATTCTCTCAACAGCTAAGCGTCCTGTAATAGTTGCAGGCGGCGGAGTGCTCACATCCGGAGCAAAGCTGAAATTCAGGGAGTTTGTAAAGAAAACAAATATGCCGGTCATATCCACTATGATGGGCATCGGCACAATGCCATCTGACGATCCGCTTTATGTGGGAATGATAGGCTCACACGGCAGGAAAGCTGCCAATAAAGTTATACACGATTCTGACCTTATAATAGTATGCGGCGCCCGTGTAGGCGACAGGGCGGTTTCCTCTCCCGACCAGGTGGCTGAGCATACGACAGTAATACACATAGACATCGACCCTGCCGAGATAGGCAAAAACATGAAGACCAATATCCCGATAGTAGGCGATATAAAGAATGTTATGTCGGCAATGCTCAGGGATGTTGAATATACCACTCCTCAGGAATGGCTTGACAGTGTGGAAAAATGGAAAAAGGACTTTGCTCTTCCGTACAAGAGGTTTGACGGCTATGTTGAGCCTAAGAGCTTTCTTGAAAAGCTTTCGGGTATGATGCGCTCCAAAGCGATACTTATCGCCGATGTAGGTCAGAACCAGATCTGGTGCGCCAACAGCTACAAAATGTCGGACGGACGCTTCTTTACCTCCGGCGGCATGGGAACAATGGGCTATTCGGTGCCCGCGGCAATAGGCGCAAAGTTTGCGCGTCCCACAAGAGATGTTGTTGCCGTATGCGGTGACGGTTCGTTCCAGATGATGTTCAATGAGCTTGCGACCATCGTGCAGAACGGTCTTAACGTAAAGATCATCGTGATGCGCAATACCGTGCTCGGCATGGTGCATGAGCTTCAGGACGTTCACTACAACAGCCGCTATGCAGTCACAGAGCTTGATGCTTTCCCGGATTTCAGACGCATTGCCGAGGCTTACGGCATTGAATCTGCATTTGTTTCCGATAATGACGAGGCTGAGGCTGCCGCCCAAAAAATGCTCAAAAGCGATAAGCCTTTCCTGCTTGTATGCAATGTACACCCCGGCACACCGTCGAGATAAGGAGGCAGAGCATGAAATACACACTTTCCGTACTCGTTGAGAACCACGCCGGCGTACTCTCGAAGGTATCCGGACTTTTCTCAAGGCGAGGCTTCAACATAGACAGTCTTGCGGTGGGCATCACCGAAGACCCGAGGTTTTCACGCATCACTATCGTCGCCGACGGTGACGAATATGTGATAGAGCAGCTTGAAAAGCAGCTCAACAAGGTCATACCGGTTATCAAGGTACGCACCTTCGCAAAGGATGAGTTCATCAGCAGAGAGCTTTCACTCATAAAGGTAAACTGCCCTGCAAAGCAGAGGCTCGACATTATGAAGATATCTGAGCTGATGGGCGCAAGGATCGTTGACGTTTCGGTGAATACCATGACTCTGCAGTTTGCAGACACACAGGAACGCTTTGAAACGCTGATAGATCTTCTCAAACCGTATGGTATCCGTGAGATCGTCAGAACAGGCACAGTGGCTATCGAAAAGGATTCCGTTGTGTCACGCAAATGACGGTCTAACGAATTTCATAAAAATATATTTTCAACAGGCAGCGCCGGGTGCTGTAAAGGGGCGCCAAATAAAGACTGCTGCCCGTAAAATTACTTTGGAGGTAATTTACAATGCCAAAAATCTATTATGATGCAGACTGCGACATCAATCAGCTCAAGGGCAAGACCGTTGCCATCATCGGCTACGGCAGCCAGGGACACGCTCACGCTCTTAACCTGCGTGACAGCGGCGTTAACGTAATTATCGGTCTTTACAAGGGCAGCAAGCGCTGGGATCATGTAAAGGAGCTTGGCTTCGAGGTATATACTACCGCAGAGGCTACACAGAAGGCTGACATCATCATGATCCTCACTCCTGATGAGAAGCAGGCTGATATCTTCAAGAACGATATCGCTCCCAACCTCACAGAGGGCAAGGCTATCGCTTTTGCACACGGCTTCAACATCCACTTCAAGCAGATCGTTCCTCCCTCAAATGTTGACGTATTCATGATCGCACCTAAGGCTCCCGGCCACACAGTACGTTCTGAGTATGTAGAGGGCAAGGGCACACCCGCTCTCGTAGCTGTATATCAGGATGCTACAGGTCACTGCCTTGACACAGCTCTTGCTTACGGTGCAGGCATCGGCGCTGCTCGTGCTGCTCTTATGGAAACTACCTTCCGTATCGAGACAGAAACAGACCTCTTCGGTGAGCAGGCTGTTCTCTGCGGCGGCGTTACAGCTCTGATGAAGGCAGGCTTTGAAACACTTGTTGAAGCAGGCTATGCACCCGAGAACGCATACTTTGAGTGCATCCACGAGATGAAGCTCATTGTAGACCTTATCTATGCAGGCGGCTTCTCACTTATGAGATATTCTATCTCTGACACAGCTGAGTTCGGTGACTACGAGACAGGCAAGAGGATCATCACAGACCAGACAAAGGCTGAGATGAAGAAGGTCCTTGCTGAGATCCAGGACGGTACATTTGCTACAAAGTGGATCGCAGAGAACAAGAACGGCAGAGCTCACTTCAACGCTATGAGAGCTCTTGGTGCAGAGCATCAGCTTGAGCAGGTCGGCAAGGAGATCCGCAAGATGTATGCATGGAGCAAGACTGAGAACAAGTACGCTGACTGATCTTCAGGGCTTGTCATCCCTTAACGGGAAAACATAAGAATTCAATACAAACAGAAATAAGGCACGATAGACCTTTTGGACAGAAGGTTTACCGTGCCTGTTTAATAGCCTGCGTTCAAAAATGGATGCAGGAGTAAAATATATTTAAAAGAAAGGAAGTACAAAATGAAACTCAGCAAGAGAATTATCGCAGCATTATTGTCTTTGACTACAGCTGCATCTGTTTCCTTCGCTGCTGTACCTCAGTTTTATGCGGCAGGCGGCATCACGGCCGCAGCCACAGAAACGGAACAGAAGCCTGTAAGATTCAGCAGCAGCTCAATTATTCTTGGCAAAGGTGAAAGGTTCACTCTAAAGCCTATATTTTCAAACAGCAAAGACTCTGTGTTAAGATGGTCAACGAGCGATTCCGATGTTGCTGCTGTAAAGAACGGCGTAATAACCGCAGTAAGTCCGGGAAGAGCAGTTATCAGGGTGCGCACAAAAACGGGCGGTGCTGCGGCCTGCATTGTCAGAGTAAAAGAAGCTCCGTCTTCCGTAAACCTCAACACAAGCTATGTGTGTATCGGCAAGGGTGAGACATACAAATTCAATGCTTCGCTTCCTGCCGGCGCCGCAGCATCAGGCATAACATATTCAGTAAAGGATCCGCTTGTTGCCTCCTGCAGCAAAAAGACAGGAGTTATCAAGGGACTCAGCTCCGGTACAACTACACTTACGGTAAAGACATACAACGGAAAAACAGCTGCCTGTAAGATAAAAGTAATGGATGAACCTTCTTCTGTAAAGCTGAACGTCTCAAAGATAACTCTCGGCAAGGGTGAGACACTCATACTTTGTCCAATACTGCCGGGAAATACTGCATCAAACACAAAGATATTCAAGAGCAGCAATAAAAAAGTCGTTTCGGTCAGCTCAGAAGGAAAGCTCACTGCGGTATCCGCTGGTACTGCAAAGGTCAGCGTTAATCTTTACAACGGTATGCAGGCCTCATGCAGCGTAACGGTAAAGAAGGCTCCGGGATCATTCAGTCTCAGCTCAAAGAATTTACGTCTGGATGCCGGTAAAAAATACACGATCTATTGTCTGCTCCCGTCAGATTGTGCATCCAATAAAAAGATATTCAAAAGCACGAATACCAAGGTAGCAACAGTAGACCAGCGCGGCAATATCGTTGCAAAGGCTCCGGGCAAGGCAGCGATAAAGGTGACGCTCTTCAACGGCGTTTCCGCTTCATGCAATGTTGTTGTTCCCGAACCCGAGCCGGAGCCGGCCGCTGTGCCTGAGATCAGCGCAGAGAATTATCTTGATCTCCATGACGATCTTGCGGTGCTGAATGTAGGTGAGACGTTTACTATATCAAGCTACTATCAGGAAGACAAAAGCATAACCTGCTCATCTGCCGACAAGAAGGTCGCAACAGTTACAGCGAAAGGTGTTGTAAAAGCTGTAGGTGTAGGCACAACAGACATTACTGTAACAAGCACTACAGGCAAAGCTTCAAAGGTAGCGGTAATAGTGACAGGCGACAGATACAGCACTACATTCCCTGCTGCATCCGAAACAGATGAGCTTCTCAACAAAGAAAAGCTTGGCAAACCCATGAAAACCAACTGTCCGGAGCTTGATAAGCTTGTGGATTCCATCATGGCAAAGATAATAAAGCCCGGAATGACAAATGCTCAGAAGGTAAGAGCCTGCTATGAATATCTTGCTCAGAACAGCACCTACGGAGCTCCTGTAGGATATCCGGACGGTGTTCCTTACTACAAATACCGCAGTGATATGTTCATTGTATGCGATGGCTACTCGATCCTGAAAAATCACTCCGGAACCTGTGAAAACTTTGCTTGTGCTCTTACTATCCTCATGCGCAGACTCGGCTACAAGGCAGATGTAGTTGAGGGTCTTACCGGTCTCAGAGCAGGCGGCAAGGGCGGCCATTTCTGGACAGACGTAACTCTTGGTGACAAGCACTATTCGTTTGATGCTCAGATCGAAAACAACAACCTGTACAACGGTCAGGTGCTTTATTATTGGTACGGTACCCAGCCGGAACATAATTTCAAGACCTGCGAATATCAGTATTTACACCGTGTACATGATTTCGCAGTAATGAACTGGTAATCTCCTTTGCACCCATGCCCAGCGGCGGCGCAGAGCCTGCGCACCCTTTTCCGCTCCGCTCGTTTACACTCGCTTTGTTCTGCTCATTCCTTAGTCATTCCCGTAGAAGCAGGTGTATTCGCGGCGCTTTGCAAAAACTTTCTTTTGCAGACGCCGGTCTACTCACTCTGGCGGCACTAACTAAGGTATGAGAAAGACAATCAGCGAATCGTGAGCGGCAGCTCGCCGGCAGATCAAATTCAGCGGTTTTAGGAAGGGGGTCCGGGGGAAAACCCTTTTTCCGCCGGAAAAGGGTTTCCCCCGTGTAACTCGCCGGCGCGAAATTGATTTCCGTGGTGCCGCAGCACGGAAATCAATTTTCAAAAATCATCAACTCATTTCAATAATGCAAATTATGTGACTAAAGTTGATCATCTGTGTTCAGAACGGCACACTTTTAATTTTCTTTTAAAGAAAGTTGATTTCCGTGGTGCCGCAGAAAAAACGCTTGACATCGGGCTTGTACTGTGGTAATATAATATAGCCGCATGCTATGGGCAGAAAGAGAGCAGCTGAATGCTCCGCCCTGTGCAGCGAGTTTAACAGACAGGTAGGTGCGGGTATGTACGCAGTAATTGAAACAGGCGGAAAGCAGTACAAGGTCGCTAACGGTGATGTTGTATATGTTGAAAAGCTCGAGGCCGAGAACGATGCAACTGTTGATTTCAAGGTTGTTGCAGTCAGCACGGACGACGGGTTCAAGGTAGGTGCTCCTTATGTTGACGGAGCTAAGGTAACAGGCAAGGTGATCAAGACCGGCAGAGGCAAGAAGATCACAGTCTTTACTTATAAGCCTAAGAAAAGCGAGAAGCGCAAGATGGGCCACAGACAGTACTACACAAAGGTACAGATCGAGTCTATCGAGGCATAATGATAAGAGCTGAGTTTTTTGCGGCAAAGGGCGGCTTGATGCTCGGGTATCACATTTCGGGTCATTCAGGCTATGCTGAGAGCGGCAGGGATATTATCTGTGCTTTCGTTTCGTCAGCGGCATACATGACGGCGAATACCATTACCGAGGTGATGGGCATAAGCGCTGAGGCTGAGGCGTCAGACGGCGATATGTGTGTGATGGTGAGCAAAAACGATGCAGCCCGCTGCAAAGATGTTCTTGAAGGTCTTAAACTCCATCTGCTGAATACAGAGGAGCAATACCCGGAGTTTTTGAATGTAATTATTACGGAGGTGTAATTGTAATGCTTAGAATCAATGTTCAGTTGTTCGCTCATAAAAAGGGAGGCGGTTCTACAAAGAACGGCCGTGACTCAGAGTCAAAGCGCCTTGGCACAAAGCGTGCTGACGGTCAGTTTGTACTTGCAGGCAACATCCTCGTTAAACAGCGCGGAACACACATCCATCCCGGTAACAATGTAGGCCGCGGATCTGATGACAGCCTGTTCGCAAAGATCGACGGTACAGTTAAGTTTGAGCGTGTAGGCCGTGACCGCAAGCAGGTCTCTGTTTACGCATCAGAGCAGTAATACAGCGTGACATACGGAGTCTCGGCGAGAGTCGGGACTCTTTTTTGTTCAGAACTTTTTTGGTGTATCGTTATCTGATAAAGCAGCGTGAAAAAACGGGCGCATGGAACGGGATTCGTACTATGTAAATGATAATGGCATGAAAAAGCTTGACCGAAATTTTTGATCTACTCTGATCCGAATGGAGGAATGTGCAGTGTTTGTTGATATAGCGAAGATATTTATAAAAGCCGGTGACGGCGGCGATGGTGCAGTGACATTTCACAGGGAAAAATATGTTGCTTCGGGAGGTCCTGACGGCGGTGACGGCGGCAGAGGCGGAAATATCGTCTTTGTGGCTGATACTAATTTGTCTACTCTTGCAGATTTCAGATACAAAAGAAAATATACTGCGCCCAAGGGCGAGAACGGGCGCGGAGGACGCTGCAACGGCAAAAAGGCCGAAGACCTGATAATAAGAGTGCCAAAGGGAACGGTCGTAAAAGAGGCCGAAAGCGGAAGGATACTTGCTGACCTTTCGGACAGCGAGCCTGTTGTGGTAGCAAGAGGCGGCAAGGGCGGATTTGGCAATACTCACTTTGCAACGCCGACACGGCAGACGCCAAGATTTGCAAAGCCGGGAATGCCGGGTGAAAGCTTTGAGGTGCAGCTTGAACTGAAGCTGCTTGCGGATGTTGGCATTGTCGGATATCCGAATGTCGGCAAGTCTACGTTTATATCGGTCGTGAGCGAGGCAAAGCCGATAATCGCAAACTATCATTTTACAACTATTACGCCTGTGCTTGGCGTGGTGCGCATGGGGCCGGAATCATCCTTTGTAATGGCGGATATTCCCGGACTGATAGAGGGCGCACACGAGGGGCTTGGCCTTGGACATCAGTTTCTGCGCCATGTTGAGCGGTGCAGGATGCTGCTGCATATTGTTGACGTTTCGGGAAGTGAAGGCAGGGATCCTAAAAAGGATTTCGAGACTATCAATGAAGAGCTTCGCAAATTTGACCCTGAGCTTGCCGAAAGGCCGATGATCGTTGCAGGCAATAAGTGCGATCTTACTGATGATGAGATCGTTGATGATTTCCGCAGATACGTTGAGGATAAGGGATATAAGTTCTTCCCGATAATGGCGGCTATAAATTATCAGACAGAGCCGCTGCTTAAAGAAATACAGGAGCAGCTTTCAAAGCTTCCGCCTATTGTGAAGTATGAGAGAGAGGAAGCGCCGGTTATTGCTGAGGATGAGATCACTAAGCAGGAGGTAACTGTTACCAGACAGGACGGCGTTTTTGTAGTAGAGTGTGAGTGGCTTCTCAGGGTGCTGAGAACCATCAACTTTGATGACAGTGAGTCGCTGCAGTACTTTCAGAGAGTGCTTATCAATTCGGGCGTTATTGATGCTCTCAAGGATGCCGGTGTCCGTGAGGGTGACACCGTGAGCATATACGATATTGAATTTGACTTTGTTGAGTGATAAAATGTCAGCTTGCTGCAAGGGAGGTTTATTATTTATTGAGCAGACTTACAAATTATGATTGTGACCCGAAACAGCTCAGTCCGCTGACGCTTGCTTTTGTGGGTGACGGCGTGTTTGACCTGTTTGTCAGGGAGGAGATAGTTTGCAGTGCCAACAGGCCTGTCGGCGAACTGAACAAGCTTAAAGTTGAGCGTGTACGCTGTGAGGCTCAGGCAAGGCTCTATGAAAGGATAGCCGGAAATCTGACTGACGAGGAAGCGGATATATTCCGGCGCGGGCGCAACGCACACACGAGCCACACGCCGAAGAATGCAAGCAATGCTGACTATCATACTGCTACCGGACTGGAAGCACTTTTCGGATATCTGTACCTTATGGGCAGAGCCGAGAGGATAAGGGAGCTTGCACGGGAAATAGAAACCTGATAAAATAATACAGCGACCTGCCTGCGTATTACAGGCGGGTCGCTTTTTATCAGGAATTAGGGCAATACCGCACAAAGATAGTGCCGCAGATGATGCATCCGAGAAACCGTCTTTGTGCGGTATTGCTTTAAAATCAGCTTTTTTAGGAGGGGGTGGGGGGCCCCGAAAATGAATATATTCAGGACATTTCAAAAGCTCCGGTGTAGAGCTGATAGTATTTGCCGTGGGCTGCTATCAGCTCGGCGTGACTGCCGCGCTCGATTATGCGGCCCTGTTCGAGAACCATGATAACATCTGAATTTCTGACAGTGGAAAGACGATGAGCGATAACAAATACCGTTCTGCCGTACATAAGACCGTCCATTCCTTTCTGGACAAGTGCTTCTGTACGGGTGTCGATGCTGGAGGTAGCTTCGTCAAGTATCATTACGGGCGGGTCTGCAACGGCCGCTCTTGCAATAGATATAAGCTGACACTGACCTTGTGAGAGCTGGCCGCCGTCGCCGGTTATAACAGTGTTGTAGCCGTCGGGAAGACGGGTTATGAAATCATGGGCGTTTGCTAATTTGGCGGCAACGATGCATTCATCATCAGTAGCGTCAAGCTTGCCGTAGCGGATGTTGTCCATTACCGTGCCGGTGAAAAGGTGTACGTCCTGGAGAACTATGCCGAGTGAACGGCGCAGATCGGGTTTCTTTATCTTGTTTATGTTTATGTCATCATAACGCACCTTGCCGTCTGCAATGTCGTAAAAGCGGTTGATAAGATTTGTTATAGTAGTCTTTCCTGCGCCTGTCGAACCGACAAACGCTATTTTCTGCCCCTGCTTTGCCGAAAGAGTAATGTTGTGCAGCACTACCTTTTCGGGAACGTAGGCAAAGTCTACATCGTCCATGACGACCCTGCCGCAGAGCTTTGTGTAGGTAATAGTGCCGTCGCCGTGAGGATGCTTCCATGCCCACATCTCAGTGCGTTCATCGGATTCTACGATGTTGTCGTCCTTGTCGTATTTTGCATTTACAAGAGTGACATAGCCGCTGTCCTGCTCGCTTTCTTCGTCCATAAGCTCAAAGATGCGTTCTGCACCGGCAAGAGCCATGATGACTGAGTTGATCTGGTTCGATATCTCGCTGATCGGGCGGGTAAAGTTCTTTGAGAGCTGCAGGAATGATGCTATAACGCCGATCGAAACGGAACTGACGCCGAATATCGCAAGCATACCGCCAACTATTGCGATAAGAACATACTGTATGTTTCCGAGGTTGTTCATTACCGGCATGAGGATGTTGACGTAGGTGTTTGCTCTTGTGGCAGTATCACAAAGAGCTTCGTTTTTCTTGTCAAAAGTATCCTTGACATTGCTTTCATGGCAGAAAACCTTTATGACCTTCTGACCGTTTATCATCTCTTCGATATAGCCGTTGACGTCACCGATCTCCTTCTGCTGTGCAATGAAGTATTTTGCACTGTTTCCGGCGATCTTTTTTGTAATGAGCATCATAAGGGCAACGAAAGCGAGAACAAATATCGTAAGGTATATATTCAGGGCTATCATTGCCGCAAGAACGGCTATTATCGTCATAAGCGAGGAGAACATCTGCGGGATGCTCATGGTGAGCATCTGACGAAGAGTATCGGTGTCGTTGGTATAGCGGCTCATTATGTCGCCGTGGGTGTGGGTGTCAAAGTAGCGGATGGGAAGAGTCTGCATATGAGCAAACATTTCATCACGTATACGTTTCTGTATGCCCTGCGAAATAGTGACCATCATACGGTTGTAAAGAAGCGTAGCGAGTGCTCCGAGTGCGAGTATTCCGGCCATTACGAGGATAAGTATTATAAGTCCGGTAAAATCCTTTTGGTTTGCGATCATCAGCGGCGTGATGTAGTCGTCTATGAGTATCTGTAGGAAAAGCGAGCTTGCAACGCCTGCGCCGGCGCTTATGACGATGAATATAAGCACGAATATGAACCGCAGCTTATAAAGCTTGAAGTATGTCATAAGACGTTTTATAGTCTTTATCGGATTGCCCTTCGGATGCGGTTTTCCGCCGGCAGGTATAGCGGACGGAGAGGGTCTTTTCTTACTCATCATCGTCACTTCCTTTCTGCTGAGAATAATAGACCTCCTGATAGATCTTGTTGGAGCTGAGCAGCTCTTCGTGTGTGCCGACGGCGTTGATCGTGCCGCCGTCCATGACGATTATTTTGTCGGCATCCTGTACGGATGAAATTCGCTGAGCTATGATGAGCTTTGTCGTGTCGGGTATCTCGTCAAGGAAAGCCTTGCGTATCATGGAGTCGGTCTTGGTATCTACTGCGCTGGTCGAGTCGTCAAGTATGAGTATCTTCGGCTTTTTCAGAAGAGCACGGGCAATGCACAGCCTCTGGCGCTGACCGCCGGATACGTTTGTGCCGCCCTGCTCGATGTAGGTGTCGTACTTGTCGGGCATGAGCTGTATGAACTCGTCTGCGCAGGCAAGCCGACAGGCTTTTACAAGCTCTTCATCGGTGGCTTTTTCGTTGCCCCAGCGCAGGTTCTCCTTTATTGTTCCGGAGAAAAGCACATTCTTTTGCAGTACCATCGCAACATTGTTGCGCAGGCTGTCGAGGTCATAATCACGCACGTCTACTCCGCCGACAAGCACACGGCCGTCGGTGGCATCGTAGAGCCTTGGTATCAGCTGAACGAGAGTTGACTTTGATGAGCCTGTGCCGCCGATTATGCCTATCGTCTGTCCGGAAGAAATGTTCAGGTCGGCGTTTTTCAGGCAGAGCTTTTCTGCGTCCTTGGCGTATGAGAAGCTTACGTTATCAAATACGATGCTGCCGTCCCTGACTTCTTTTACAGGGTCAGGCGGGCTGGCAAGGTCGGGCACCTCATTGAGCACCTCTGCGATACGGTCGCCGGAAGCCTTTGAGAGAGTTACAAGCACCATTGTTATAGAGATAAACATGAGGCTCATAAGTATCTGCATAATGTAAGTCATCATGCTTGTGAGTTCGCCGGTAGTCATATCGCCGTATACGATAAGCCTTGCGGAGAACCATGATATGAGCAGTATGCAGGCATAAATGCATATCTGCATGACAGGCATATTGAAGGTGACTATCTTTTCGGCTTTGGTGAAATCCTTGTATATCTCTCCGGAAATATTTCGGAATTTTTTGTTTTCGTGGTCTTCGCGTACAAAGGATTTTACGACACGGATGCCGTGAAGATTTTCCTGCACTACGTTGTTGAGCTTGTCATACTTCTTGAAAACACGGGTAAATATCGGGTGGGCGCACTTGATGATTATGCCGAGAGCGAGAGCTATTATCGGGATGAAAATAACGAATATCCACGAAAGCTGTGCATTTACCCTGAATGACATTATCATTGCAAATATCATCATAAACGGCGCCCTGAAGGCCATGCGAAGTATCATCTGATAGGAATTCTGGATGTTGGTAACGTCTGTAGTCAGGCGTGTAACAAGGCTTGCCGCAGAGAATTTGTCTATGTTTGCAAATGAAAAATTCTGTATGCGGTAAAACATATCGTGTCTGAGGTTCTTGGCAAAGCCTGCCGATGCCACAGCCGCAAAACGTCCGGCAAGTGCACTGCATACCAGTGAAGCCATAGCTACTATAGCAAGAGTGACGCCCATTTTCCAGATGTAGTCCATATCTCCGCGGTCCACGCCCTTGTCGATAAGGTCTGCCATCATGTAGGGAATAAGCACCTCAAGTATTACCTCAAGCACGATAAAGAACGGTGTGACTATCGAGGCAAGCTTATATTCCCTGATAGATTTTGAAAGTGTTCTTATCATTTCTTTGTCTCCTTCCGTCAGCCCGACGGGTCATTTAATGTTGTTCTGGATCTTTAAGAGTATGCTGAAAAAGGTTTCCAGCTCTTCATCAGAAATGTTTTTGCGCAGGATCAGTTCTTTTTCGTTGAGCTGTTCCATGAGAAGGTTATACATATCCATTGCCTGCTTTGTGAGCACGAGCCGTTTGAGCCGCGCATCGTATTCTACAGGCTCACGGTTGATATAGCCTTTTTTTTCCATCAGCTTGAGCATATTGGAGACGGTGGAGCGTCTTATCGAAAATATTCTCTCAATATCCTTCTGAAAAACATCCTCGTCCTGATGCTCCGCCAAAAATGCGATTATCCAGCTGTTTTTGCCAGTAGCTTCTTCTATCTGCTGCTTTACCTTGTTTGATGAAAAGTTCCGCTTCAGAAGATTGTTGGTCTTTCCGATCTCCATGCCTATATATTTCTGAGCACTCATTTTTTTGCCTCCTTCCCTGATAAAAGTTAGCAAGCTGATTGTTAGTGTACTAACTATTATACTACAATTTTACGGATTTGTCTATAGTCAAATGATACTATATATTAATTTTATTAAAGGAAATAAGCGCGGTGAAACGCTGCGGTAAGTTTCTTGTACCGCTGTAATATCATGCAGCAAAAAGCATCCCCTTTCCGGTTGAGGAGAGGGGATGCTTTTCTTGACAGTAAGCATCGTTTTGGGATGCTTACTGTATTATAGATCGTTATGTGACATTAAGATAGCAGTTCTTTACTGCGACAGTGCCGTTGCTGTCCTTTACCTTTATCTGAATGGTATATGTGCCGTATGATGCAGGTGTGAAAACGTAGCTGTCGGATGAACTGTAATTTTTGAGAACATACCAGTCGCCGGATGGGCTTTGTGTTACATAGGCGTACTGATAGAATCCTGTGCTGCCTGTAGCCGAACCTGTGATGGTCACGCTCTTTCCTTTTTGTATACTTGCTGCGGATATTCTGGAGGTGTTCACCAGGTCGGACGATACGTTCAGCTCAAAGGATTTTACGCCGACAGTGCCGCTGCTGTCCTTGGCCTTTATCTGTACTGTGTATTTTCCTACGGATGCAGGTGTCCATGTGTGCGAAGCTGCTGTGCTGTAGTCCTTGAGGACTGTCCACTTGCCGGATGGAGCCTGCACCACATAAGCAAACTGATAGGGAGTCGTGCCGCCGGATGCCGCGCCGGTGAAGGTCACGCTCTTGCCCTTTGAGATGCTTGTTGCGGATATCTTTGAATTGTTGGTGAAGTTATTTGATACGGTAAGAGTGAATGTCTTTACCTGCACAGTACCGCTGTTATCCTTTGCTTTTATCTGTACTGTGTATTTTCCTGCTGATGCAGGCGTCCATGTATGCGAAGTTGATGTGCTGTAGTTTCTGAGAACTGTCCAGCTGCCGCTCGGAGCCTGTACAACAAAAGCGAACTGATAGGGTTTTGTGCCGCCGGATGCCGCACCTGTGAAGGTTATGCTCTTGCCCTTTGAGATGCTTGTTGCAGATATCTTTGAATTGTTGGTGAAGCTGTTTGATACGGTAAGAGTGAACGTCTTTACCTGCACAGTACCGCTGCCGTCCTTTGCTTTTATCTGTACTGTATATTTTCCTACAGATGCAGGCGCCCATGTGTGCGTAGTTGAAGTGCTGTAGCTTTTGAGAACATACCAGTCGCCGGAAGGGCTTTGTGCGACAAAAGCAAACTGATAGGGGCTTGTGCCGCCGGATGCCGCGCCTGTGAGAGTTACGCTGCTGCCGGCTGTAACGCTTGTTGAGGAGATCTTTGAGTTATTGGTAAAGCCGCCCGATACCGTAAGGGTGAATGTCTTTATTTTCACGGTCTCGCTGCTGTCCTTGACTTTTATCTGTACTGTATATTTTCCTACAGATGCGGGTGTCCATGTGTGCGTAGTCGCTGTGCTGTAGTTTTTGAGAACTGTCCAGCTGCCGCTCGGAGCTTGTACGACATAGGCAAACTGATAGGGGCTTGTGCCGCCGGATGCTGCGCCTGTGAAGGTTATGCTTTTTCCTTTTATAATGCTTGTTGAGGATATTCTGGAGTTGTTTGTAAGCTCTTGGGATGAAGCTACAGTGAGGCTGAATGAAACAGTCTTGACTGTGCCGGCGCTGTCCTTAGCTTTGACCTGAACCGTATAACTGCCGGCAGAGGAAGGAGTAAAGGCGCAGGAGGCCGAGGTGCTGTAGTCCTTGAGTACTGTCCAGCTTCCGGAGGGCTGCTGTACAGTATAGGCGAACTGATAGGGGCTTGTGCCGCCGGATGCCGCACCTGTGAGAGTTACGCTGCTGCCAAGCGTGATGCTTTCTGCTGAGATGGTCGAATTGTTTGTAAGCTCGGTTATCGGAGCAGTTTTTGACTTATAGATGTATTTAACGGTTATATCGCTCTGTGTATAAAGACCGGATGCGTTTGTAGGAGCAGTAACAAGCTCATAGCCGTCAAATGTTTTTGACTTTGTGGTATAAGAGGCAGTGCCGTCAGCTATGCCTTTGAGCGTTTCCTTGTCAAGGAGAGTGCCGTCGGTCGTTTCATATCTGACGTTTACCTTGCCTGTGGGATATACAGTACCGCCCTTTATCCAGCATTCACCGCTTACGGAATAGCCGGTAGAGTTTACACCTGCGGGATCCTGAGAGCCGCCTACGCCTGAGTTTGCTATGAAGAGAGCCGGAGCGTCTGTGTTGACAGAGCCGACATACCAGCCGCTGCCCTCAGACTGCATTACTGTGCCCGGCCATGAGCCGCTGAGATTTGTTGCGGTTTCGCCGCTGCCTGTGTAAGCGTACATATAAACGGTTGACCAGCCTGAAGTGTTATAATAATGGACCTTCAGGTTTTCGGCCTCGGCTTCATGGTACTTGAATATTACTGTCACGCCGCCCTGAACCATTTTTCCGCTTGCATTTGCAGTAAGACTTGTGTCACACTCATAGCCGCTTATCGTCTTGGGCGATACGCTGTAGGAGGCGCCGATCTCCTTTGATGTTACGGTATCTTCGGCAAGGCTCTTGCCTGATTCGGCGTCCTGATACTTGACTGTGAGAAGAGCAAATTTTGAGGGGTCTATTGTGTAGTAATATGTAACAGTTGTGCCTGCCTTGGTAAAGGTGCCTGTTGTTTCGCCGGAAACGGAGCTTACGGTATAGCCCGAGCCGGTAAGCTCTGCAAGAGGTGAGGTGCTGTAGGATGCGCCTTCCTTGCCGTTGAGGGTCTCTGTCTTGTAGGTGGTGCCGCTGTCCTTGAGAACATGGTTTACAGTGACCTTGCAGCCGCTTGAAATAACCGTTCTGTCAAAGCTGGCCTTGTCTACAAGAACCATAGTCGAACGGGCAGGAACGGTAACTGTGCTGCCGGTGGTCCCGAGTGAAGTTATGCCGGCTGTGGAGCCGTCTGCGATAATTACCCACTGTGAGGGAAGCGTCTTGGTATCGTAGGTCATAAGGGTGACTGTCTGGGCAGATGAGCTGGCGTTGTGGATAACGCCTACATAGTCCCATTCTGTGCCCGGATTTATAGTGTTGTACATTGTGAATGCTACAACATTTGACGGGAAGCCTGAATTTGCCCATGAGAAGTAGATGGTGTTGTTGCTTGTGTTGGTGGGGTCGCGGAAGGGCGAATATGCCTTTCTGATCTGGATAAGACCCTTGTAGTAATTCATCAGGTCGGAATATGTTTTTGTGTTTGACCAAACTATCTGGTTTGTTGATGAGGGAGATTTGTAGGAGTTTTCATCGCCGTACTTTGTTCTTGCGAATTCCTCGCCTGCCTGGAAGAACGATATGCCCTGCGCGGTGAGGATTATGCCGCCTGCAAGCTTGTTCATTGCTACAAGGTCGTCATAGCGGTTGCCGTAGCCGGAGCCGCCCTTGCAGGATTTTACGAGCTTGTCATACAGCGTGTAGTTGTCGTGAGCCGAGGTGTAGGTAACGGTCTGTGAGGGCTGCTTGGACCATTGACTGTCGCCTGCCATAGTTGTTGTGTTTGCCTGAATGCTTATTTTAAGTCTGTCCTCGAACCAGGGAGCGCCCTGTATAAAGCCGGGGTCTGTTGCGGTGAAGCAGCTTCCCTTGATAGCGTCGCGGCTCTTGTCGTTGAAGGCTCCGATATCATTGTTGAGCAGCTTGATATTGCCCTGTACTGCGGTCGCTTTCGGGCACGTTGTGGCTTCTGCCGTCCAGGGCTCGCCGTACATGAGTATCTGCGGGTCGATCTTGTCAAGCTCGGCGCGGATATCGTTCATGGTGTCGCAGTCGTGTATGCCCATGAGGTCGAAACGGAAGCCGTCAAGGTGATATTCGTTTGCCCAGTATGTAAGGGAATCTATCATGTATTTGTGGTACATGGCTCTGTCGCTGGCGGTCTCGTTGCCGCAGCCGGATGCGTTGGATTTTGTGCCCTTTGAATTTTGGCGGTAGTAATATTCAGGTACGGTATAGTCAAACCATTCTGTTGCGGTATGGTTGTATACAACGTCCATGATAACGCCGATGCCCTTGTTGTGAAGAGCCTGTACCATTTGCTTGAATTCCTTTACTCTCACTTCGCCGTGATACGGGTCTGTGGAGTAGGAGCCTTCGGGAGTGTTATAGTTCTGCGGGTCATAGCCCCAGTTGAACTGATCTGTGCTGAGCTTGGTCTCGTCAACGCTGCAATAGTCGTAAACGGGCAAAAGATGAACATGGGTAACGCCAAGATCTGCAAGGTAATCTATGCCTGTGGGATGTATGCCGTCATTGTTTACGGTCGTGCCCGTTTCGGTGAAGGCAAGGTATTTGCCCTTGTTCTTCATGCCGGAATCCGGTGAGATCGAGAAGTCACGGACGTGTATTTCCCATATAATGGCATCCGTCTGGTTGGGACAATCTACACGGTGGTCGTTTTCCCAGCCGGGCGGGTCTGTGCTGTCAAGGTCAATGACCATAGCCCTGTTGCCGTTTACGCCGGTAGTGCGGGCATAGAGGTCAACTGTCTCATTGGTTTTGCTGCCGTAGGTGACAAGATAGGTGTAGTAGGTGCCGTTAAGGTCGCCCTGAATGGTGATAGACCACACGCCCTGAGAGCCCTTTGTCATGGCTTTTGTTTCGATCACGGCCGCACCGGCTTCATCATCGCTGCCTGTAGTGTAGCGCTTTATCTGCACGCTGTCGGCTTTTGGCGCCCATACCTTGAAGGTGGTGGACGACTTTGTGTAGGTCGCGCCGAGATCATTTCCGCTGTAGGCGAAGCTGTCGAGTGCGGACATCTCTGAATATGATACTGCGCTTGTCTGAAGCGGAGCGGCAACAGAGAATACTGACAGTGACAGCAAAGCGGACAGCAGGAATGATGCTGATTTTTTGAGGAGCTTACTGTGTTTTAACATTTGTTGATACCTTCTTTCTTTGGTTTGATCCCGAATTGCAGACCCCGGTTTCCCTCATGCCGGAGCCTGCTGCCCCACTATTAGTTTAATATAGAGCTCGCTTATGATAATTCTGATAAAGAATTATAATAAAAATAGTTGACATTATTTTTAAATAAGTTCATGTTATTTTGTCGCTTACAGGCAGAGGATATTTGCGCGGTGTTTCTGTAATAAATTCGTTGAAATCCGGCGGTTTTAGGAAGGGGCTTTCCCCGCGTGACCTGCCGGAGGAAAATTGATCTCAGTGATGCACAAGGGCTGCATTTTTTATCCGATTTATTGCATTGATAGTATAGTTTTGAGAATTAAGTGAGAATAAATTTAAAACATACAACTTTGTGATAATGTGACCTTTGCAGGTCAAAATATTTTGCAAAGGTCTGTAGATTGAAAGGAGGTGCTGAGTTGAGAAGAAAATCGGGAGAGCTGACAAGCCGTGAAAAGCGCTTCTGCGAGGTCTATTCTCTTGGAGGCGATGCTGCGGCCGCCGCTGTTGATGCGGGCTACGATATGCCCGAAAAGGCGGGAGTATCGCTGCTTTCGAGAGATGATATCAATAACGAGGTCAGCAGACTTTATGAGAAGCGGCTCAGGAACGCAAGACAAAAGGCCTATGCGGGCTATGAAAGGATCGCATTCGGAAGCGTTAACGATGCTGTAAGGCTGCTCTTTGAGGGCGATGCTTTTACTGCGGGCGCGGAAGGCTATGACCTTTTTAATGTTGCAGAGATAAAACGTCCGAAGGAGGGTGCGCTGGAGATCAAGTTCTTTGACAGACTTAAAGCATTGGAAAAGCTTGAACAGTACGGGAACGAGGAAGAAAATACTTCATCGGATTTCTACAGGGCTTTAGTGAGCGGCTTCGGAAAGCTGAAAAATGCCGAGAGCCGCGAAGACAGCGCTGATGATGCGGACAGGGACGGCGGTGATGATGAATAATGAAAAATCAGGGTGATGTACAAAATCGGAGGGAGGCGGCTGTGATTGGGCTATACGGCATTTTCACCCAAGCAGCTTGATCTGCTGAGCTGGTGGCTGCCGCAGAGAGAGACCTCAAAATATGACGGCATTATCTGTGACGGCGCGGTACGAAGCGGAAAGACGCTCTGCATGAGCGTGTCGTTTGTGTCATGGGCGATGTTCAGTACAGACGGCGGCAGCTTTGCTATCTGCGGCAAGACGATAAGGTCTGTCAGGAGAAATGTTTATGCTCCGCTGATATCAATTCTGCGTGATATAGGCTTTGAGGTGAAGGAAAAGCTTTCATCTAATCTGTTTTACGTCAGTGCACAGGGGAGAACAAATACGTTTTATCTTTTCGGAGGCAGGGACGAAAGCTCTGCATCGCTTATTCAGGGAATGACGCTCTGGGGAGTATTGTTTGATGAGGCGGCGCTTATGCCGAGGACGTTCATAGAGCAGGCTTTGGCGAGGTGCTCAAAGGAGAATGCAAAGCTCTGGTTCAACTGCAATCCCGAATATCCGCAGCATTGGTTCTGCCGGGAATGGGTGATGAAAACCAAGGAGAAGAATGTGTATTACCTGCATTTTCTTATGGAGGATAATCCGTCTTTGTCGCCGAGGGTCCTCAAACGCTACAGGACGCTTTATTCGGGAAGCTTTTATGACCGCTTTGTGCTTGGTAAGTGGTGCGTTACCGACGGCCTTGTTTATCCGTTCATGTCCGAGGACAGGATGATAGCAGAAATGCCGCAGGGGGAAGCCGAGGAATATGTCATTTCGTGCGATTATGGTACGGTAAATCCGTCATCGTTCGGTTTATGGGGAAGATATGACGGCGTGTGGTACCGCATTGCGGAGTACTATTACAGCTCAAGGCGTGAGGGAAGCTCCCGCACGGACGAGGAGCATTATCAGGGTCTTTGTGATCTGGCAGGAAACAGGAAGGTAACGAAGGTAATAGTCGATCCGTCGGCTGCAAGCTTTATCGAGGTGATAAGGCGGCACGGCAAATTCAATGTTGTTCCGGCTGTGAATAATGTCCGTGACGGCATACGCAAGACTTTTACGGCCTTGAAGGAGGGCAGGGTAAGGATATGCCGGTGCTGCGGTGATGCCCTGACAGAGTTCGGGCTTTATCGCTGGGACAGCAGCGGCAGGGATATGCCGGTAAAGGAAAACGACCATGCAATGGATGATATACGTTACTTTGTATCTTCGCTTGAAGAGGAGGATGAGGGAGTAATAGCATTTGCGGTGTTTTAGCGTGATATCACATGATGGAGGTGAGCATTGAGAGGAGGGCGAAAGCATGGAGGTCAAAGGCAGATCCTTTGACAGGGAGGGTAAAGCATAATTCATAAGAGGAGGACAGGAATGATATTCGGGAGGAAAAAAAGAGAACCGGCTCAGGTGCAGACAGCGGTAAGCTGCGGATACAGCAGCGGTCTTTCGTTTATCGGAGGAGTTGAGACCGACAGGTGCGAAAGACAGCTATACAGATCTCTGCGTGAAAATGTACCTGTTATTGATGCGGCTCTGGGAAAGCTGATAAGACTTACAGGCACCTTCACTGTAAGGTGTGAGGATGAGTCTGTTCAGGAGGACATAAATGATTTTTTAAAAAGAGTGCGCGTCAATGGCAATCAGCATGGGATAGACAGCTTTGTCGGGGCTTATCTTGATCAGCTGCTTACATACGGGACAGCTGTGGGTGAGATGGTGCCGGACAAAAGCGGCCGGAGGATCGCAGCGCTGTATAATGCATCGCTTGATGATGTGGAACTGAAAGCCGGAAAAGATCCTTTTGATATTACCTTTATGGCAAGAAGCGTCACGGGTGAGAATACCGAGGTGAGGTATCCGGAGCTGATACTTTGCAGTACGATAATGAACCGGCCGGGCAAGATCTACGGTACTTCGCTGCTGAGAGGACTTCCGTTTGTGGGAGATATGCTGATGAAGATATTCAATGCGGTGGGCACCAACTGGGACAGAGTGGGCAACGTGAGATTTGCGGTGTCGTACAGACCCGGCGAGAATGACAGGAACTTCACTAAGGAAAGAACAGCTATGATAGCTTCCGAGTGGAGCAAGGCAATGCGCAGCAGAGAGCCGAGGGACTTTATCACTGTAGGAGATGTCAGCATAAAGGTCATAGGTGCGGAAAATCAGATACCCGACTGTGAGGTCCCGATAAAAATGCTGCTTCAGCAGATAGTTGCAAAGCTTTCGATACCGCCGTTTTTGCTGGGACTGTCATGGTCCACAACGGAGAGGATGTCGGTACAGCAGGCGGATATTCTCACAAGCGAGCTTGATTTCTACAGAGGACAGCTTGAGGGCTGCATAAGAAA
Organism: uncultured Ruminococcus sp.; assembly: GCA_902802105.1. Taxonomy (GTDB): domain Bacteria; phylum Bacillota; class Clostridia; order Oscillospirales; family Acutalibacteraceae; genus UBA1213. Next base: position 70,273 of record CADCKR010000001.1, on the reverse strand, counting down.
AATATGCGATATGTATCTGAAGCTGAGAGGTATCAGGAGGAGATACAGCATAAAGTGGGATTGCGTAAATCTACAGGATGAGGTCGAGCTTGCAAGGGCAAGACTTTACAATGCGCAGGCGGATCAGCTTGCGGCAAAGGACAAGGAGGGATGTAATGAGTGACCTTTCAGGAAAAGCAGCTCCCGGAGAGCTTGAATTGATAAACAAATACACAAGGACGCCGCTCAATGAAAATGACGTTTATGTTTTCTCTGTGGTGCTTTGTGATAATGATATAGACAGGGACTGCGAAAGATTTTCGGACAGTTCGCTTGAAAAGCTCAGTGAGCTGTATGTTGGTGTTACAGGAATAACCGACCATGAGGCTAAAAGCAGCAATCAGAGTGCAAGAGTGTTTTCTTGTAAAACAGAGACCCTCAATGACAGACAGTGCTCCGACGGAAGAACCTACAAAAGACTTTTCGCAAGGGCGTATATTCCAAGGAACGACAGGAGCAGGCCGCTCATTGAAGAGCTTGAAAGCGGTATCAAGAAGGAGGTAAGTGTCGGTTGTTCGGTAAAGCGCCGTATATGTTCGATATGCGGGAATGATATTGCCGTCTGCGACCATATACGCGGCAGAAAATATGCAGGAAAGCTGTGCTATGTTACGCTTGACGAGCCTACGGACGCTTACGAATGGTCGTTTGTTGCGGTGCCTGCGCAGAAGATGGCAGGCGTTGTAAAAAGCTATGACAGAATAAATATCAATAAGCATAACAATGAAAAAGGAGTGAGCAAAACGGATATCGAAAAAAAGCTTTTTGCGGGAGAGGAACAGAGCTTTTCCGCAGAGGAGATGAAGGAACTGATAAGCAAATTCAAGAGCCTTGAAAAAAAGGCTTTCGACGGGGAGTTTTATCGTGACAAGCTCATCAAAGAGGTAAAGAGCCTTTCGGCCATCGTGCTGCCGGAGCTTGGAGAAGATACGCTCGGCCGTATTACTGAGGAGCTTTCGGTAAGGCAGCTTGATGAGCTTATCAAGGCATTCCAGGTCAGGGCAGAGGATATACTGCCGGTAAGGCCGCAGCTTTTCAGAGGCGGTTCAAAATCAAGCGTTGGCAATGAAGATTATCAGAATATTTGAGGAGGTTTATTATGAAAACATCATTTAACGGTTTTAATGAGCAGGTAGCATCATTTGAGGCTGCAAGCGGCGTAGCAGAGGGCAAGGTAGTAGGAATATCGGCAAACGGCAAGGTGCAGGCTGTTACAAGCGGCGCATTCTGCGGAGTGTGCAGGAACGTAAGAAACGATATCGCAGCAGTTCAGCTCACAGGCTATGTGAGAGTGCCTTATACTGGCGATCTGTCTGTAGGCTATCAGAAAATATCCGCGACTACCGGAAGCAAGGTCGCTGCTGACAACAACGGCAGGGAATTCCTTGTTGTAGATGTAGATTCGACTGCCAAGATCGCAGGCATTATTCTTTGATTTTAAGGAGGAAAATATTATGGCATATTTTGACAGCATAAGACTTGAAAAGGGTATGTACAACAGCGGCAAGGGACTTACTGAGGTGCTCGAGGAGCTTGATCCTTCCGAAAACTACAGGGGCAGTTCCTATGAGGGGCTTGATGCCTTTCAGAGACAGCTCAAAAGATTTGATATAAAGGTCGGCGGTCCCTATTCGGACTGCGTGATGAAGTTCTTTGAAACAAGCGATTCGGCTGCACTTTTTCCTGAGTATGTGGCAAGAGCTGTCAGACAGGGTGTTGAGAGCAATGATAAGCTTAAGGATATCATTGCGGCAAAAACTGTTATCAACGGTATGGATTACCGTTCTGTGGTCTCTGAGCCGACAGATGATGAAAAGGCGCTCAAGGTCGTTGCAGAGGGTGCAGCTCTGCCGCAGACAAATATCAGAACAAGCGAGAATCTTGTGAAGCTCTTTAAGAGGGGCAGAATGCTTGTGGCAACATACGAGGCTATAAAGTTCCAGCGCCTTGATCTCTTTACGGTGACACTTCGTCAGATAGGTGCGCATATTGCAAGAGAACAGCTCAAGGATGCGGTTAATGTCATCGTGAACGGTGACGGCAACAGCAATGCGGCAGGAACGATATCGCTTACAACAAGCGGCACGCTTACATACGGCGATCTTGTGAAGCTTTGGGCAGAGCTTTCACCCTATGAGCTCAATACAATGCTGGCGTCTACCGATATGATGCAGAAGCTTGTGACTCTGAGTGAAATGAGAGACTCAATGGCAGGCCTTACATTTCAGGGTACGGGCAGGATGATCACACCTCTCGGCGCAAAGCTGCTGCATATTCCGTCAATGACCTCGGGAAGCATTATCGGCCTTGATAAGAACTGTGCGCTTGAAATGGTGCAGTCGGGAAATATCATCATGGATTCCGACAAGCTTATTGACAGACAGCTTGAAAGAGCAAGCATAAGCTGTATTGCAGGCTTTGCAAAGATCATAAAGGATGCTTCAAAGGTTCTTTCATAAGGAGGGAGCAGTGTGGATACAGACAAGGTTTTTGCTGTATTCGCCAAGCTGACGGGACTTTCGGAGAACGAAGCAAGGGAGCATGGATATCTTTGTGATATGAGTATTGACGAGATAACCGCAAGGCTTCCGGAAGGTGATATCAGCTGCGGCGGCAGAGCAGAGTATGCTGCCGCAGCTCTTGCATATTACAGATATGTGCTCTGGAGCATGACCGATGCTGCGGCGAATATAAAAGTAGGAGAAATTACAGTAGGTGCGGGAAAGGACAGGCTGAAATATGCCGAAAGGATATGCAGGGAGGCGCTTTCACGGCTGGGCGGAGATATGGATGACGGTTTTGTGTTCAGGACAGTCAGCTGAAACGTCTTTTTCGGGAGGTAAAGGTGAAGAATATTAAACGAGCTATAAATCGTATAGGACTTGATGTTTCGGTAGAGAGTACCGACGGTCTGAAAAACGGCAGGGCTGTAATAAACCCGATAAGATATCATTACCGGCAGTGGGGCGGCGTTGAGCAGCTTCCGCAGGGAAGAACAGAACCGAAAAGATATTCGATGTTCTGTGCAAGGGAGCTGCTTGAATCGTCCGGGTACGGAAGTATTGTTTATCAGGGCAGCGATAAGTATGTGCTTATATGGAAGGACGACTATTCTTCAAGGGTAGGATGCTTTACAAAGGCCTGCCTGAGAAAAATGACAGGAGATGATGAGAATGAGTGACTTTGCGGAGGATATTACAGCTTCGCTGAGCGCGGACGAGAGATTCGGCGGCTGCCGCTTTGCAGAAATGTATAATGCAGAGGAAACAGGGTTCCCGTTGAAGGCTCCACTTATATGCATCGGGCGTGAGGAATGCGAAAGGATGGAGCCTCTCATCGGTAAGGATGAATGCCTTTTAAGCAGCGAAAAGCTGATTTTGAGTGTATGTACGGATGCAGAAAAGGGCGGTGCGTTCTGTGAAGAGTTAGCCAGGAGAATATGCGGTGCTGTTCTGGAGGCTGACAGCAGACGTGAGATCATTTCTGTGAGTGTGGAGAAATGTATGTACGACAGGCTGCTTTTTGCATATAAAGTAATGATGGGCTTTACTTTAAGAGAAAGATGCAGGCTTTAAGGAGGGATGTTTGTATTGGCGGAAAGAGAGTTAGTCTGCGGCAGAGATGTTCTTATCGTTATTGACGGCAGGCGGCTGCTGCAGGCCGAAAAGGCGGAGCTCAGGCGTATATCTGAGCTTCACAGGGTACGGAGCTGCTTTTGCAGTGAGGATGTGGCGCATATTGAGGGCAGGCCTGAATATAAGCTCAATCTTACGGGAGTCAGGTTCAGACAGCCTTTCACAAATTACAATTTCTATGATCTTGACAATTTTACTGTCTCATTTCAGCTTGACGGGGAGGCATTCCTGCTGCAGGGCTGTATGTGGGACGATTTCAGGTGGGTGACTGACAAGGCTGAATTCCGTGAGCATATCAGCATTGCCGCACTGAAAATGAGAAGGGAGACGCATAATGAGGGAAGCTGAAAATGCCGAAATTATCAGGAGCAGCGGAGAATTCTATGCGCAGGAGCTTGAGGATATAATAAGGCTGTCGGATATTTTACAGTCGGATGCACTCAGATATGACAGGCATATAGACGCAGAGGAGGATGTTTATGAACTGTGACGGAAAAATGAGCTTCGGTGATTTTGTCTTTCCGAACAACCCTCAGCAGATAAGGATCACACGCAGCAGGACTGTGACAGAACAGAGGGCACTCACCGGTGACGCGGAGGTAAACGAATATGGCAAAGGCGCAAGAAAAATAACCGGCGAGGGTGAGTTTTTCGGGGAGGACTGTATCTATCAGTTTTCAAGGCTCAGGGAACGCTTTGAAAAGGGCGGCGGCGGGATATTGTACATCCCGTCACAGCGGCCTGTTTTGGCATATTTTCAGGAGCTCCGCATGATAGCTGCGGATATCGGCAGGGTAGTAAGGTACAGCTTTGTTTTCGTTGAGTGCAGCGGCAATCCGGCAAACGAACGTGATACATACATAATATCCGATGGAGTAAAAAGGCTATGGGATCATTCCTATGAGAGCGGCATTGATATAGAAGTGCTGCTTGAACTGAACCCGGATGTAAAAAGGCCGGATGTCCCCATATTGCCGGGAAGGACGGTGAAGCTGTGCTGACGTTCAGGATAACGGATAACGACGGACATACAGTGCTGATGGAGCACCCGATGAGCGTGAGCATCTCTTCATCGGAAAGTGCGCCGGCCGACAGCCTGAGAGCTGTTTTTGCGGTAGAAGGCGATGTGCCGGAGCTTTGCAGGATAGAGGTCTTTGACGAGGATGAGACAGTATTTTCGGGGGCAGTTGATTCTCAGGCAGAGGAATACGGCCTGAGCGGACATTTTCTTACGGTTTATGCGCGAAGCAGGGCTGCGATCCTGCTTGACAACGAAGCAAAGCCGCAGACATACCGGTGTCCTTCTATGCGCTTGCTGATGAAAAGACATTTTGAACCGCTGGGCTTTGACAGGTTTTCAGGTTCGGATAAGGTGTTCAGCGGAGAGTTCACTGTTACAAAGGGTATGAGCGAATGGGCAGTGCTGAAAAAGTTTGCGGTTCTTTTTTTGAATACCGAGCCGCGGATCGACCGGACGGGCACTATTGACGTGAGCGGATGTGACGGCGACGCCGAGATACTGCTTCCGTCTGAAAGCCTGATCTCTTTCAGGCGTGAGCTGAAAAACAGTGCGCTTGTCTCTGAGATAAGGGCAAGAACACGGCCTGAGCGCGGATATGATATGCTTTTTGCAAGTGACAGGGCAAAGCGTTCGGGTGTTTGCAGGAGAAGGTACATAAGCACGGCAGACAACCGTTCAGGTTCGATAACGGGCATCAGGAGAATACTTGAAAAATCAGACGCTGCATACGAAAGAGTCATTGCGGAATGCCGCGGGAGAGTACGGTGCCGTGTAAGAGATACGCTGCTGACTGACCGCAGCAGCAGGAGCTACCGGGTGACAGAGGTAAACTACATATCCGATTCAAGAGGAGAAAGAACAAAAATATTTGCAGAGGTGAAAAGCACATGAGAATATCCGAAAGACTTTTCAGAGGAAGGACGGCGGGTCTGTACTGCGACACCGGCAGGATAACCAACAGCCTGAAGAGCACGGTTGCGGCGGATGGCGCCGGAGGTGCGTCACAGCTTGCGATGGTGGCGCCGGAGGGTATAGAGTATGTGCCGGACAGGGACGGAGATGCAGTCATTTTGTGTGAGAATGACAGGCGGCTGTTTATGGGAATAAGGAGAAACAATACAGAGCACGACCTGAAGGCAGGAGAACTTATGCTTTATTCCAAGGGCGGCGCTGTGATATATCTGACAAATGACGGCGAGATAAGAATAAGCGGAAACGTGATAATTAACGGTGTTCCATTGGAGGTGAACTGACACGGATACAAAGATAGGTCTTAACGGAGATATGAAGCGCAAAAGCGGCGGTCTGCCGTATCATATTGCAGGCAGGGAGGAGCTGCTGCAAAGAATGTACATTCTTCTTTCTGCAAAAAAGGGCGGCTTTATCTACAACAGGGAGCTTGGCAGCCGTATTGGCGGGATAATCCCTTCGGATGCTCAGGCTGCAGCAAAGGCAGAGGCTTATGCCAGAAAAGCACTTGAAAGCGTACCTTATGCCGAGGTTACAGGAGCAAATATAGATAATAACGCAGTAAAGGTGACAGTGTCTGTGCAGGGAGAGGACGCCGAAATTGAACTGAGAGGAGATGCGCAGAATGGGCTTGAGCTATAATGAGCTTGTTGCAAGAATGAAAAATAAATTCACGGAGGAATCGGGACTTGATGCGGATGAAGCGAGCGATATCGGCATAAGGATAAGGCTGTTGGCGGGAGAACTGTTTTCGCTTAATACCGAGCTTGAATGGATACGCCGGCAGATGTTCCCGAATACTGCGTCCGGCGAGCAGCTTGATCTTCACGCACAGCAGCGCGGACTGAGCAGAAATAAGGGGCAGAAGGCAGGAGGCGGCGTTACATTCATGCTTGATTCGCCGCTTGAATACGATTTTCTGATACCGGCAGGAACAGTCTGCACTACCATTGACGGCGCTCTGAACTATATTACCGCTGCGGATGCAGTTATACCGCGCGGTACACCTTATGCCTTTGCGAGCGTCAGGGCTGAGGAGACCGGCGAAAGGTACAATTCCGGCCCGAATACGATAAAAAACATAGTTACATACTTTTCTGTAGGGATAAGCGTTGCGGCTTCATCCGATTTCTGGGGAGGGATCAATGATGAGGACGATGAATCGCTGAGGGCAAGGATAATGGAAAGCTTCCGAAACACGCCAAACGGAGTGAACGCCGCGTATTATGAAGCTGCTGCAATGAGCGTTGAGGGAATACAGTCTGCGAAAGCATACAGGGACACAAATCAGGCCGGCAGGGTCATTGTTTCTGTTGCGGGCAGAGGAGCGGCGCCCGAACAGTCTGTAGTCGATGCAGTACAGCAGGCGGTGGATCAGAAAACGCCTGTGGGAATTGTGGCGGCTGTTCAGGCAGCGGTTGTCCAGGAGATGGATATTTCTGTAAGTGTCGGCATAAAAAGCGGGATGAACAGCTATAATGTCCGCACAAAGGTCAAGGACAGGATAAGACAGTACTTTGATGATCTTGCAGTAGGGGAGAGCTTTTTCATGTCAGCATTGGGAAAGGTGATAATGGAGGTCGATGGAGTGCGCAACTACAGCTATGCATCCGGTACACAGGATGTCAGCTGCGGCAGCGGAGTGCTTTTGAAGCTGCGCAACCTGACAGCGACCGAGATGACCTGACGGGAGGCAGATATGGCTGAATTTGAAATAATGAAGCATGAGCTTGAAGAAACAGGATTATATGATATAGTTCCTGAAAGTATAGTTTATGCCGAGCTGAAAGCATACGCAGAAGGCCTTGACCTTTATTTCAGCGAGGCCGAGGAGCTTATAAGAGAATGCTTTATTGCTGCTGCGCAGAGCTTTGGCCTGACATTGAGGGAGGAGCTTGTGCAAAGGATCAATCTCCTGAATACGGCCGCAGGCAGGAGAGCAGCGCTGATAAAGGCTTTTTCGATATCTGCGGAGGATGGTACAGCGGAAGGTATGATCAGGCTCGCCGAAAGCTTTAACGCACACGGCAGCTTCGCCTACGATCAGGCACAAAGCAAGCTTACCTTTACCTGTACGGATACCGTTACGGAAGGCGATAAGGCACTTATGCAGGCGCAGATGGCAAAATTTGCTCCTGTCTGGGCAGCATTTGAGATAGTATGATATCAAAAACCGAATAATACTAATTCCTGATAAAAAGCAGACTTAGGTTTGCGGAAATCAGACCGCAAAAATTGTCTGCTTTTTGTTAGGTATTATTATAAGCACCGTCTGTGTGTGCTTTGCATAACGATAAAAAACAAGTCTGTGAGATCATGTGTCCCACAGACTTGTTTTTTGTGCGTTATTGTGTGTTATATTGTCAGGCAGTTATCACCTGTTTCAAGTGATGCGATACCGGTTCTTGCCATTTCAAGGATACCGTAGGGGCGCAGGCTGGTTATCAGGGTGTCGATCTGATCCGGTGTGCCGGAAGCCCTGAATGTCAGCGATTTGCTGCCAAGGTTGACAAGTGAAGCGTGGTATGTTGAAGTCAGAGAAATAATATCGTTCTTGTTTTTCTGGTCTGCATTTACCTTTATGAGAATAAGCTCCATTGCAACGGAAGAGTCGTCCGGAAGCACCTCAGCCTTTTTGATGTCAACGATCTTCAGCATCTGGTTGATGAACTGCTCTACCTGGTCGTCATCTCCGCTTATGCGAACGGTAAGGCGTGAATATCCCTCAATGCCGGAGGGGCTTGCTGTAAGGCTGTCTATGTTGAATCCTCGGCGTGATATAAGGCTTGTGATCCTGAGCAGTACGCCGGGGTGATTGTGAGCAAGAATACCTATGATCTGTTTGTTTTCCATGTGTATCACTCCATTTCGGTAATCATATCATCAACGGTCTTTCCGGGCGGTATCATCGGGAGCACGTTCTCATCAGGTGAAACAGAGCAGTCAACTACTACCGGACCGGCAAATGAGATAGCTTCCCTGAGTACATTCTCTGCATCGTCATCGTTGTTTATTCTCATGCCCTTGACTCCGAATGCTTCGGCTACAGCGGCAAAGTTTGTTTTTCTGTGAGGATCGGTCTGAGAGAAGCGGCTGCCGTAGAAAAGCTTCTGCCATTGGCGCACCATGCCCAAAACGGTGTTGTTCAGTACAACGATGGTTATGTTGAGATCATATGAGCAGACAGTAGCAAGCTCGTTGAGGTTCATGTGGAAGCTGCCGTCACCAGTGAAAAGCACTACCTTTTTGTCCGGAGCGGCAACAGCGGCGCCTACAGCGGCACCCATGCCGTAGCCCATTGTGCCGAGACCGCCTGATGTACACCATCTGCGGGGCTTCTCGAAGCTGTATCTCTGTGATACCCACATCTGATGCTGTCCTACATCGGTGACGATAATGTCATCATCCTTTGTGAGCGATCTTACGATATCTATAACATGATATGGGTGCGCATATTTGTCGGACTTGGGTGTTTCGGTAACGCCCGACTTCTTTGCCCATTCTGAAAGCATAGCCGTCCATTCGCTGTGGTCGGCTTTCTCTACAGACTCGGTGAGCTTTTTGAGCGTGTCCTTGAGGTCGCCTACAAGGCTGTAGTCGATGCGGACGTTCTTGTTTATTTCTGCCTTGTCTATATCAAGCTGTATTATAACTGCATCCTTTGCGAATTTCTTTCTGTCGCCGGCAACACGGTCGGAGAAACGTGCGCCTACGGTTACGATAAGATCGCAGTTATCTGTAGCCTTGCCTGTTTCGTATCCGCCGTGCATTCCGATGGTTCCGATGAAAAGCCTGTGTGATGACGGGAAACCGCCAAGACCCATTATTGAGGTGGCTACAGGACAGTCCGTTTTTTCGGCGAATTCAAGAAGCTGCTTTTCTGCGTCTGCGCTGACAACACCGCCGCCCATATATATCATGGGACGCTTTGCACTGTTGACTGCTTTAGCGGCTGCTGCAAAATCAGATGGCTCCGAGAGCAGCGGATTTTCTATCTTTTCGGGTATTTCTTTTGTATATTCGCAGACAGCGGCAGTAACATCCTTGGGAATATCTATCAGTACAGGGCCTTTTCTGCCGGACATAGCTATGCGGAAAGCCTTGCGGATAACATTTGCAAGATCCTTTACATTTTTGACTATGAAGTTATGCTTTGTTACAGGGAGAGTAATGCCGCATATATCGACCTCCTGGAAGCTGTCTCTTGCAAGAAGGTCATTTGACACATTGCCTGTGATAGCGACCATAGGGATAGAATCCATGTAAGCGGTAGCAATACCTGTTACAAGGTTGGTTGCACCGGGGCCGGATGTGGCAATAACAACGCCGCACTTGCCTGTTGTTCTTGCATAGCCGTCAGCCGCATGAGCTGCGCCCTGTTCGTGTGAAGAAAGAATATGAGTGATCCTGTCGCTGTACTTATAGAGTGCATCGTAGATGTTGAGCACTGCACCGCCGGGATATCCGAATACGGTATCAACGCCCTGTTCAAGCAGACACTCAGCGATGATCTCAGAACCATTGAGCTGCATAGTTTATACCTCCGTTTTTTAGTCATACAAAGACTATTATACAATCAATATACCAATCATACAATTTTTTGTTATATAAGTCAAGACTTTATGCCTGATATATTTGATACCAAATGCCATAAAAAGATCATTCTTCAAGGGGGCTTTGTGATACTGTACGCCGCGAAAATTCTGAAAATTGATCTCCATGCATTATGTCCGGCAGATATGCAAAAAACTCCTTCACAAGCTCAGTGCTGTGAAGAAGTTTTTTAAGAAAGATTGTTATTTGTTGCTTTCCTGAGTGACAGCAGGTGTTTCCTGCTGAGCCTGTGCAGCTTGGCTGTCTTCGGGAGCGCTTTCCTGTGCCTGAGCTTCTTTAAGCTCCTCCGGACGTAGCTTGTACTGCTCCCAGGGAGCTACAGCACCGGCATATTTGTTGTAGATATACCCTTCCGGCACTTCTCCTACAGGAACATGATACCCGAACCTGTCCTTGTTTTTCAGCTTATAGCGGTTAAGGAGCATATACACTCCTGCGATAAACACGAAAATGCTTATCCACTGGGATGTTGAAAGACCGAAGTATACGCCTCGTATCTCATCTCCGCGGAAAAACTCGTCTGTAAATCTGATGACAGAATAGGAGATGAAATAGATCGCAAGCAGACTGCCTTTTTTGAGGTGCTTTTTACGGAGTATCAGCAGGGCTGCCATAAGAAGAAGGTTGCAGCCTGCTTCGATCAATGGCAGAGGTATCCTTGTGACCGTATATTCGATACCGTCATGTGTGTGTGTATAGGTAAGCCCCCATGACGCTTCAATGCCGTAGCAGCAGCCTGCAAAAACGCAGCCTATTCTTCCGAAGGCATGAAAAAGCGGTATTGCCGGAGCAAAAATATCTGCGTAAAGACTGAAATCCGTCTTTGCTGCCTTGCAGTAAAGAAACGCCGCGAATATGGCGCCGATAAGTCCTCCGTAGAAAACCATTCCGCCGAAAAGCTCTCCGAGAACAAAAAATGTTGATTCGGACGAGGCAAAGGCAACATCGGCGTTCTGGAATGCCTTGATGAGAAAATCGAGCCTTGTAAGGAAATAAACTATCTTGGCGCCGGCAAAAGCGCCGATAGCTGCGAATATCGGTATGTTGATGATGTGGGCTTTGTTGTAGTCACGCCGTCTGCGCAGCGTGAAGGCGATAAGCATACCGCCGAATATTATGCCCACAAGGGCGCATATCCCGTACATCGGTATATCACGGCCGAGAATATTTATGTATTTTAACATTTGATCAGTCCTTTATCTGATACTGTATTTTGATAAAAATCGGACAAAAACAGCTGCATTGACCGATGCCTGCCCAAGCCGGACAATTTGTCTCGGTCGCAGCTGCATTAAAATTATACCGTATGAAAATCTGATAGTGCTTTACAAAAAGAATGGCGATCAAACTAATGACCGCCATTCAGAAAAGCTGTTTAAGTTTTCGACTATCAGATGCCGAGCACAGCTCTTACCTTGCCTTCTGCCGTGCAGGTGTCGCAAGCTCTGCAGCCTGTAAGGAAGATAGTGAAGAGGCAAAGCAGGAAAGCAGCTGCGCCGAAGATAAGGCCGAGTGTTGCAACTGTGCCTCTGGGAGCGCCTGACTTGATCCTTGAGTTGCCGACAATGTAAGAAAGAACACATCCGCCTGCTGAGAACAGGAAAGCAAGAATGTTCAGAATAAGACCATAAACGGGAAGACGAGCAGCGCAAAGAGAAACGATCACAAGACCGAAGCCTACGATGCTTGCTGTGCAGCCGATAAGACCGAGAAGGTCGTTATTGAAAAGCGGAGCCTTGGGAGCCTTGGGAGCCTGCGGCTGCATGGGCTGCTGATAAACAGGCTGCTGATAAACGGGCTGCTGCGGCTGCTGCGGCTGCTGGTTATAGTTCTGGTTGTTCATAACACACACATTCCTTTCAGAGTTGTCATAATATGGATAATTACTGTTTTGATAATACCACACCATTATCTCAAAGTCAAGCCAAAAAGCCGTTTTACGTATGCATTTCAGCTACTTTAATCAAAATTTGAGATTTTTTGATATTAAAAGATCAATTATTTACTAAGGAGCTTTGAAGAGATCAATTTTTAAAATTTTACGTCAGGCAGTATCACACCCCACCGCAGATAAAGAGTTTTTGCAACACTTTGGGCATAAATCTACAGAGAGCCGGCGGATATGGGAAGAAAGCCCCATGTTTAGCTTGCCGGCGCAAAATTGATTTCCGTGGTTCCTGATAAGCAGACCCTGAATTTACACCTGCAATATCTGATTTACAAGCTCCTGAGTGTTTTCGCCTGGCTTTATACGTACAGCGATATATGGCTTTGCTCCGGCACTCAGCATAGCGCGGCCGTTGAATCGGCTGACGATATCGGCGGTCGATTCTGATTTCAGCTTTGTCACATACAAGAGAAGATGATCGTTTCGCTGGGCTACCTCTGTAATGCCGAGCTTTCGTGCCTTGCTGCGCAGCAGTGCGATATTTATGAGCCTTTCTACGGGAGCAGGCACATCTCCGAAGCGGTCGATAAGTTCATCGGTCACATCCTCGGCGTCATCCTTTGTGCGTATATCTGCTATCCTTCTGTATATTTCAAGCCGGCGCTGATTGCTGCCGATGTATTCCTCCGGGATGTGAGCGTCTGTGCGTATGTCGATAAGGCAGTCAGCATCCTCCTCGGCAGGTTCCTCGCCCTTTGCTTCTCTTACGGCTTCTCCGAGCAGCTTCATGTACATATCATATCCGACATCAGCCATGTGTCCGTGCTGCTGTGCACCTAAGAGATTTCCGGCGCCTCTCAGTTCAAGGTCTCTCATTGCTATCTTGAATCCCGACCCGAATTCGGTAAACTCTCTTATTGCATCGAGCCGTTTTTGTGAGATCTCCGACAATACCTTATCTCTGCGGAAGGTGAGATATGCATAGGCGCGCCTTGACGACCTGCCGACACGTCCTCTTATCTGGTGCAGCTGAGAAAGCCCCATCCTGTCGGCGTTTTCGATTATCAGCGTGTTGGCATTGGGTATATCCACGCCTGTCTCTATTATTGTAGTGCTTACAAGAACATTTATTTCCTGTTCAAGCATTTTTCTCCATACCTCAGAGAGCTGTCCCTCGTTCATTTTGCCGTGACCATAGGCGACCTTTGCTTCGGGTATCCTGTCGGCTATGCCCTGAGCCTTCTGCTCAATATCCTCCACCGAATTGTAAAGGTAAAATACCTGACCTCCACGGCGCAGCTCACGGCGTATCGCTTCGTTTATAATAGCCTCGTCATATTCAAGCACATAGGTCTGTACAGGATGCCTGTCCTGCGGAGCCTCCTCGATGGATGACATATCCCTGATGCCCGACATTGCCATGTTGAGAGTTCTTGGTATCGGTGTTGCCGAAAGCGTCAGCACGTCAACGTCCCTGCACATATCCTTCAGCCTTTCCTTCTGCGCAACTCCGAAGCGCTGCTCCTCGTCTATTATCACAAGACCAAGATCATGGAAGCTGATATCCTTTGATATCAGCCTGTGGGTACCGATCACCATGTCGATATCTCCGCGTTTAAGCTTCCGGATTATTTCAGCCTGCTGCGATGGTGAGCGGAACCTCGAAAGCAGCTCGACGCTGACGGGAAAGCCTTCAAAGCGTCTGAGCACTGTCTGGTAATGCTGCCATGCAAGTATTGTTGTCGGCACAAGAAGGGCGCACTGCTTTGAGTCGGTAACGCACTTGAACGCTGCCCTGAGAGCTACTTCTGTCTTGCCGAAGCCAACGTCTCCGCAAAGCAGCCTGTCCATCGGCGAGACCTTTTCCATATCGTTCTTTATTTCTTCGATGCAGCGCTTCTGATCGGCAGTTTCTTCATATTCAAAACGTGCCTCAAAGTCTCTCTGCCATTCTCCGTCCGGCGGGAAAGCGTGACCCTTTGCCTTCATCCTCTCGGAATAGAGCTTTACAAGACCGTCAGCAATATCCTTTACGGCAGAGCGCACGCGGCTTTTGGCTTTCTGCCATTCCTGCCCGCCAAGACGGTTCAGCTTTACTGTACTGTCCTCGTGCGGGCCGATGTATTTTGATACCTGATCCATCTGGGTGACAGGGATATAAAGCGTATCTCCCTTGGCATATTGTATGCTTATATAGTCTTTGGTAATGCCGTCAAGCTCGATTTTCTTTATGCCGCCGAACTTGCCTATGCCGTGTACGGTATGCACTACATAATCACCGATGGAAAGCTCGGCAAGACTGAATATTGCCTTGCCCTTACTGCGCTTACGGCTTTTTGGCTTTGATGCTTCGGCTATCTGCACATGAGTGATAAGGCTGAAGCCTGTCTGAAAGTATTCTATGCCGGAAGAAAGACTGCCGTATGAAACATAAAGCCCGGCGCCGGGCAGCTCGGACTCAGGACTGAGCATAGCTGCGGGAAACTCCCTGCCGCAAAGGTCTTTGCAGAGATTTTCGGCGGCTTTTTTGGTTCCGGCAAGGATAACGCAGATCCTTCCCTTGGCGGCAAGTATTTCAAGGTCCTCGCACAGCACGCTTATTGAGCCGCTCCAGGGAGAAAGCTGTCTTACGCTGAAATTGACAAGTGTTTTTAGCGGCAGCTCGCAGGTGCCGCGTGTATAGTTTTCGCAGAAAATAAGGCGGCTTTTTTCGATAGAACGCAGCAGCTCTACCTTTCCTCCGGAAAATGTGTCAAGCCCTTTGCAGAGCACGCCCTCGGCAAGATAATCCTTTGCGTCCTCGCCCCATTGCCATAGGGTGCTTTTGAGTTTATCGTCTGTTTTATTCTGTTCAGAAACAAATACAAAGTCCTGATCGTCAGTATAATCAAAGATATCAGCAGGCTTATCATATACAAGACTGTAAAATTTATCCGCAGAGCTGAGGCGGCCGCCGCTTCTCAGCAGGTCGGCTTCCTTTTTTAGTATTTCACGGGCAAGGGGAGCGGCCTTTCCTCTGAGAGACCTTGCCTTTTCGTCTATTTTATCTGCAAGCGCACCTGCATCGCCGAAGATTATCTCGCTTGAAGGGGTTATAACAAAGCTGCTGAGCCTTTCGGTGCGGCGCTGAGTTTCAATGTCAAAGGCTGATACAGTGTCTATTTCATCTCCCCAGAATTCGATCCTGCACGGCTGAGATGATGAAGGCATAAAAAAGTCAAGGATACCGCCCCTGAGCGCGAATTGTCCCGTACCGTCTATCTGCTCTGTCCGGACATAGCCGCCCGAGACCAGCAGTGAAACAAGCTCTTCGGGAGATATCCTTGTGCCTTCCTTTATTACTGCTGTTGATGCTTTAAGGGTATTTTTCGGAATGGTGTACTGTACGGCGGCATCGGCGCAGCACACGAGCACACGGCTCTCGCCTGACATAAACGACCAGAGAGCTCCTATGCGCTGATGCTCAAACTCTCTTGAAGCGCCCTCCACATTGCGGAAGGTGAAATCCCTTGCAGGGTAGAATACGGCTTTTGTGCCCATTGACGTTATGTCCGCGCAGAGCTTGGAGGCTTCGGCTTCATCGCCGGCGATGACCAGCGCACGTCTGCCCGAGTGAAAGCACAGATGATGTATCAGATGCGCCTTGTGTACAGAAGAAAGACCTGTTGCCATAGCGGGAAAGCGCTCTTTTGAAACGGCTTCATAGAGCTGTCTGAATTCGGGGATCCCGCTCAATACATTATTTAAAAAATTCATATCTGACCTCGAATAAAAAATAGGGGTTCTCTGAAAACCGTGACACAAGGCAGCCTGCCGCGGAAAAACTGACGGTAAAATGCCCGTGAAGGAGGTTTTCAGAGGTTCCCGATAGTTAATTATATAGGTTCATTGCTTTGTCCGTCTGCCCGCCGACCATAAGCCTGACGGCTTCGCAGGCATTGTCTACGGCAGTGTGCAGAGCCTTCTGCTCAGTCAGGGTAAAGCTTGAAAGCACCCAGTCTGCAAGATCCCATTGTTCAGGCTTTTTGCCCACACCGATCTTTATTCGCGGAAACTGATCGCTGCCCGAAAGATAGATTATATTCTTCATTCCGTTGTGTCCGCCGTCACTTCCCTTGCGCCTTATGCGGAGCCTGCCTACATCAAGGGAAATATCGTCAAGTATGATAATGGTTTTTTCGGGCGGTATCTTGAAAAAGCTCATGGCTTCATTTACGGCAAGACCGCTGTTGTTCATATAGGTAGAGGGCTTCATGAGCAGTACCTTCTTGTCGCCTATGACGGCAGTGGCGCAGAGCGATTTGTATTTTATGCGGTCTGTCCTTACGCCCAGCTGTTCACTCAGGCAGTCGATCGTCATAAAGCCTGCGTTATGCCTTGTGTTTTCATATTTGCGGTCAGGATTGCCCAGACCGGCAATTATATATTCCGCTGCTCCAAGCGGTTCCTTTTTCTTGAAAAACATTTCTATTACTCCTTGCTGCGCCTGTTACTGCCTTATCGCAGGAATGTCAGCGCACAAATGTTGAAAACTGCATATCCGCTCAGCGCGTATATTCCGATGACCGAACACATAGCGCCTGCGCATACAGCAGCCCACTTCTTTTTCTTCTTGAACAGCTCCATATTGAGATAGCCCAGCGATAGAGCTCCGATAACGATGAGCGGTACGCCGTATCTTACGTTCATTGTGCATACATGAGGGAAATCCATGCAGAAATAGTAGTACATTCCTAATATCGTTATATACAGCAGACCGATCAGCGATTTCTGCGCGGTGTCTATTTTGCGGTTTTTCTTTATGAACATATATATCATTGCGCAAAAGCCTGAAATGCCCAGTATCACTGCCGACCAGAACAATACATGATTGTAGCCCGCTATATTCGGGAAACGTCTTACGGCTATGCCTTCATCAAACATTGAGGTCTTGAAAAACGCTACCAGCGGATTGAACTCATTGTAGGCGCCCTTATACATGGTAAACTGCGGGGCAACATCACTGAACTGATACAGACTGAAATCGAAGATCCTTGCTATCGTCGGGATATTTCCCACATACTGCACCGATCTCTCAGAGAGCTTCTGAACGTATGTGAAGGGTACCCCCCAGAGGATAAAGTTCCTTACAGCCCAGAAGAGCCCGATAGGAGCGCATACATATATAAAAGCACAATACTGTACAAGATATTTCCTGAAATTTTTAAGGTCGTTTATCAGTACAAAAATAAATATGAAGCCTACTGCCGGAGCGACCATCCATACCGAAAGCTTTGTTATCATGCCAAGGCCGATGCACAGCGCTATGCATAGTATTCTCTTCATTGAGCGTGACTTATACCAGTACAGTGTGTTCAGCACTGCGCCGAGCATGAATGTGATGGAGAGTATATCGTTGTTGATGCTGCCGGACATTATATAGAATGTGGGGCAGAATGCGATAATAGCTGTGGCGGTGATAAGGCCTGCTTTTTCAAGTCCGAGCCTGCGGAAGATCTTGTAGGAGATTATAAGACAGCACGTTGAATAAAACAGCGTGAGTATCTGTATGTTTTGGTAGGCTGCCTGGTACGGCATTCCGAGGAGAGTCTGTATCCTCATCCAGATGGCTGCAAAAATATGGTGCAGCGGAGGATGATAGAACTGATCTATCATTCTCACGTCAAAATCCGGAAGATGGCCGTTTTCGTACAGATATTCGATATAGCCTGCATGACCTGCATTTGCGCCGGTTGAATATACATCGTGCTGTATCATGCCGGCGTCCATTGTTATTATGTATGACAGGCGCATGATGAATCCGGCTGCAAATATCAGCAGGATAATGCTTTTGACAGAAAGCCTTCCGGCGGCTAAAAGATAGAAGAACACGGCCGCACATACGGCAAGCCCGCCGTTCATCACTACGATATCGTAAAAATTGCGTATATGAGCCTGATATATGAATACCAGAGCTGCTATGATCCCGGCTGAGATGATTATTATCGTGTTTTGCAGGCTTTTTCCGTCAGGAGAGATGCGCCTTGAAAAAATGGCTGCCGCAACGCCAAGTGCTGAAATAAGCACCGCAATGCACAGTGAGTTTGCAAACATGACATGATCTGTATGCAGAAGCATAGATATAAGGCAAACGACAGCGGCTGCTATGAACGGATGCTTATATATCTGAGAAAAAACGGCATCGAGCCTGCTTCTTTTTGATATATTGGGTTCGGACATTATTTTCACCTTGCTTTTACAGTATACAAAAACGGCTGCATGAAGCACCCGAAAAAGCTTATGATCTTCAGGACTTGGATTCGTGATATTCCTTTTCGGTGTTGACGTTCCAGATATCGTGCTTTGATGCGCTGCCGTCCTTTATAGCCTGTGCGGCACGTATGGCGGTGAGCATGGAATGATCCATATTATTGTAGCGGTGCTGACCGTTGCGGCCTACACAATAGAGGTTGTCGTATTTATCAAGGAATGAAACAAGCTCGTCCATGCGGGCGTATGTGTCGAAGTAGGCGGGATATGCCTTTTTTACACGCTCGCGGTGACTGTCGATTACCTCGTCCGCTTTGATGATCCCCATGCTTTCAAGCTCACCTACAGCGAACTGTATGCATTCCTCGTCCGGCATATTCCAGAAATCATCACCCTCGGAGCAGAAATATTCAAGACCTATCCAGACGGTGTTTTCGGGATCCTGCACCATATACGGCGACCAGTTGTTGAATATCTGTATGCGGCCTAATTTTACGCCTGTGTCCTGAACATATATCCAGCAGTCGGGCACGATATTGCCGAGAGTTTTGATCCTGGTCTTGTTTTCAAGGTCGAGCCTGCTCACGAGAAGGCCGACTGTGACGAAATCACGATAGGGCAGACCTTCTGCGATATCGAGCATATCCTGAGAGGGCTTGTCGCCTGACATACCAAGCACAAGATCATGCACAGGCATAGAGGAGATGAAAATATCGCCTTCAAAGGTCTTTTCGCCGTCCTTGGTGCTGCACACAACAGATGTGATCCTTCCGTCTTTGCAGACGATATTTTTGACACTGCAGTTTTTGATGAGCGATGCGCCCTTCTCGCAGGCTTTTTTTGCCGCAAGCTCCCAGAGCTGGCCGGGACCGTATTTCGGGTACCAGAACTGCTCGATAAGTGAGGTCTCGACCTTTTTCTTGTTCTTTTTCTTTTTGCCTCCGAAGAGCTTAGAGAACATATCCTTCAGCACAGCCCTTATGGAAAGCCCTTTTACGCGCTGAGAGCCCCAGTCTGCGGATATCTCACGCGGGTGACGTCCCCAGAGTTTTTCGGTGTAGCCCTCAAAGAATATACTGTACAGCTTTTTGCCGAAGCGGTTTATGTAGAAGTTTTCAAGAGAGGTCTCCTTCTTCTTGAACATACAGGCCTTCAGATAGCTGAACCCTGCCGCCATAGTTGTAAAGAAGCCCATGTTTTTGATCGTAGACGCCGACATGGTAACGGGATAGTCAAAGAAATGCTTACGGTAATATATTCTTGATACACGGTCGCGCACAAGCATTACCACATCTTCCTTTTCGGGGTCGGGGCCGTCGGCTGAGAGCGGCTTTTTCCTGCCAAGACGCTTATCGTCAAAGGCGTCCTTTCCCTGTATGGGCATCAGGTCCTTCCACCAGTCCATGATCTCATCGCTTTTTGAGAAGAATCTGTGGCCGCCTATATCCATGCGGTTGCCGTTATAGCGTACAGTCTGTGATATTCCTCCGATGGCATTGCTTTCTTCAAGTATGGTTATCTGATATTCTTCCTTGTTGTTTCTGAGAAGCTCGTTCGCAGCTGTAAGTCCTGCCGGACCTGCGCCTATAATAATGATTTTTTTCATTTTATTTATCCTCTCTGTGAGATCGTCTGATGTGTATTATACTATTGCTGCTTTATGCGGCAGATAAAGGGATGCTCACCGGTTTTATCTGACGGTATCTGTTTTTTCTGTTTCCTCATTTTTGGCAGGCTTGTCCTTTTCCTCGACTTTACGATAAAGTATGAACTTGCGGGCAAAGAAATTCCACATATATACTATGACAACGGCAAGCACCTTTCCTACAATATAATACTTATCCGCCGGCAGCAGTCCGCCGAAGATCTGCCACTGAACAAACCAGCCTGTGCCGAACATTCCGAGCGTAGAAAATGGTTCTATGATGAGCTGTGTCAGTCCGAGACCGATTATTCCTATCACGGCAAAGCCGATAAAGTCGATTATGCGGTTTTTGACCTTTGCCTTGGCAAAGACCCAGTAGGTGGATACTATATAATTCACGGCAAGTCCGACGATGAAGCCGAACACTGCGGCAACGCCCTCAGGTACATGAAGAAGCTCACGGATGAGTATCATAATGACCATATCCGCGATCGTTGCGATGCCGCCTACAAAAAGGCTCCTGAAAAACTGTACGGATGTTTTGCTTGTATCACCGATAAACCAATCCTTTATCTTCATTATCAACACTCCTCTTGCGTATGAACACAAATATACAAATAACATTTTAATGCAAATAGCCGGAATTGTCAATAAAATATAGCGGCTTTTCACGGAAATCAATTTTCGCCGGGAACTTTCAAATGAAAGTCCAGCCGAAAGCGGAGCGGGAGCTTTTGAACACCCGTGCCCATTATCAAAATTCAGCGGTTTCAGGAAGGGAACCCCGTGTAACTTGCCGGCGCAAAATTGATTTCCTTTGGACAGTTTCTCAGACGGTTGACCTCAGAGATATTTTGTGCTAACATTAACATAGCAGCAAAATGGAGTGAAGTATCATGGACGAAAGATTTTCAAGGACTGAACTGCTTATCGGAACGGACGGATTAAAAAGGCTTGCGGATGCAAGAGTGGCTGTTTTCGGCATCGGAGGTGTCGGAGGATATGTAGTTGAGGCTCTTGCACGAAGCGGCGTGGGCGAGCTTGACCTTATTGACCGTGACGTGGTAAGCGTCAGCAATATCAACAGGCAGATAATCGCACTTGGTTCTACTGTCGGGATGTACAAGGCTGATGCGGCCGCACTCAGGGTAAGGGATATAAATCCGGATATAAAGGTGCATATCTATAATACCTTTTATACTCCTGAAAACGCAGACAGCTTTGATTTTTCGCAGTATGACTATGTTGTTGATGCAGTGGACACTGTAAGCGCAAAAACAGAGCTGATAGTCAGGGCAGAAAGGGCGGGAGTTCCGGTGATATCATCAATGGGAGCAGGCAATAAGCTTGATCCGACCCGATTTGAGATAGCGGATATTTACAGCACCTCTGTATGCCCGCTGGCAAGAGTCATGCGGCGTGAGCTGAAAGCAAGAGGCATAAAAAAGCTTGCGGTGGTGTACTCAAAAGAAGAGCCCCGGAAGCCTTCGGCGCCGGTAACGGATGAAGTCTCCGGCAAGGCTGTTCCGGCAAGCTATGCCTGTGTGCCGTCCGTAGTCGGTCTGATAATCGCATCAAAGGTGATACGTGATATTTCAGAAAATAAAATATGACAGAGATTCAAAACGGAGGTAATATTCATGAGCAAGTCAACTATGTTTTTCGCAGCAGCAGCGGCTTTTCTT
Source organism: uncultured Ruminococcus sp. (assembly GCA_902802105.1). Lineage (GTDB taxonomy): Bacteria > Bacillota > Clostridia > Oscillospirales > Acutalibacteraceae > UBA1213. Next base: position 48,528 of record CADCKR010000001.1, on the reverse strand, counting down.
GCAGGAGCAGCAGTAGGATTCATTTTGTCACCCGTTAAGGGCGGGGTAGAGTTCCACGACTGTAAGATAGGCAGCAACAACAGTACGAGCGGCAGATGGTTCAGCCCGAAAATAGCCGGCATAGACAGTTCAAAGAACAGAACCTTCAAGGGCGGTCCCAAGAAAAAGGATAAGCTCATACCTGCATCGGCAGAGGAAGTAAAGGCTGACGGAGCAGCTGAAAAAACAGAGGAAACAGGAAAGGAATAATTATATGGATTGGACGGAAATAATTGTAGAGGTCAATACTCCAGATATCGACACGGCAGGGAATATTGCGCAGATGACTGTGCCATACGGCATCTACATCGAGGATTATTCAATGCTTGAGGACGAGGTAATGGAGATAGCCAAGATCGACATGATAGACGAGGAGCTTTTGAAGCAGGACAGAACCAAGGGAAAAATACACATATATATCAGTCCTGCGGATAATCCCGCAGAGGCGGTGTCGTTTATCCGTGAAAGGCTTAATGCAGAGGGCATAGAGCATAAAATAATCGCCGACAAGTGCGATGTTGAGGGCTGCCTTGAAAACTGGAAGAAATATTTCAATCCTATCAAGATAGGCAGGAAGCTTCTTATAAGACCTGTCTGGAGGGATGATTACGATCCGGAGGGCAGGATCGTGCTCAATCTGGAGCCGGGTCTCGCCTTTGGTTCGGGTACTCACGAAACTACAAGGCTTTGCCTTGAAGCACTTGAAAAATACACCTTTAAGGGCGCAAGGATGCTTGATGTAGGCTGCGGCAGCGGCATTCTGTCTGTTGCGGCGCTTCTTCTTGGCGCGGGCAGCGCTACCGGGATAGATATTGACGAGCTTGCTGTCAAGTCCTCAAAGGAAAACGCAGAGAGAAACAACGTGGCCGACAGATATACAGGCATTCACGGGAATCTTGCGGAGAAGGCTCAGGGCAAGTACGATATTATAACTGCAAATATTGTTGCCGATGCGATAATCATGCTTTCGGGCGATATCGAAAAATTCATGGATGAAAATACAGTCTACATTATGAGCGGTATAATTGATATGCGTGTTGATGATGTGCTGCGCGGGCTGCCGGAAAGCCTTGAAATAATTGACAGATATGAAGAAAAGGGATGGCTTTGCCTTGCAGCAAGGAAAAAAGCATGATAATTTCTTTATAGGAATTATAATTTGTCCTGACATGATAAAATAATAGCTATGCTGTCTTGATTTTTGACAGCGAAAATGAATAATAAATTATCCGGAGGACAATGATCTATGAAGAAAAGCAAAAACGAAGTGATGAACCTTATCTTTTCTGCGTTTCTTGTGACGGCTTTTATGGTATGTTCATCATTTTTTCTTGGAATGATAAACGATTCCTTTTCACAGAATGAAACAGCAAGGATACTGCTTGTATCGTTAGTGTTTGCGATTTTCGGCGGACTTCTTTTCTATGCTACCAGAGTAGGTGACGGCAGGCAGGTTTTCAGGTTTTCTGCGGCAACGCTCATAATTATGGTGCTGCCGGCACTGTTCGTTGTATTGGCTTCTGCTGTAAGCGGAATGCCGCTGCATGAGCAGCTTGCGTCACGCGGTGAGGTTACAGGCATAGCAGGAGTGATATTAGGCTATGGCATACTCTATACATTTCTCAGCGGCTATGAGCTTGACCGCAGTGAGGGCGGCTCTGACAAGACAGCAGATGCAGAAGCACAGGCAGCAAGCGAAGAAGCGAAATATGACGACAACGATGCCGATGACGCAGCCGAAGCAAGCGAAGAAGCGGAATATGACGACAACGATGCCGGTGATGCAGCCGAAGCAAGCGAAGAAGCGGAATATGACGACAACGATGCCGATGACGCAGCCGAAGCAAGCGAAGAAGCCGGAGATATCTGATAAACCTGCAGGAGAAGCGTCCGGCGGCAGAGATGTTTCGGGATCCAGGGCAGAGCCCTGATAAAATAATAACCACAAAGGAGATAAAACAAATGGCGGAATGTACACACGATTGTTCGACCTGCGGAGAGAACTGTTCTTCAAGGAACGAACCGCAGGATCTGACAGAGAAGCTGAACCAGTACAGCTCAGTTAAAAAGGTTATTGGTGTTGTAAGCGGCAAGGGAGGTGTCGGCAAATCGACAGTTACCTCACTCATGGCTGTAATGTTCAGCAGGATGGGATATCATGCTGCGATACTCGATGCAGACCTTACAGGCCCCTCAATACCAAAGGCTTTCGGTATAAACAAGGAAAAGGCTTTCGGCTCAGAAAAGGGAATACTTCCCGTGACCACACATTCGGGAATCGACATCATGTCAGTAAACCTGCTGCTTGAAAACGAGAGCGATCCGGTGATCTGGAGAGGCCCGATACTTGCCGGAACGGTAAAGCAGTTCTGGTCTGAGGTATACTGGAATGATGTTGACTATATGTTCGTGGATATGCCGCCCGGAACAGGTGACGTGCCGCTGACGATATTCCAGTCATTGCCGCTGGACGGCATTATAATTGTGACTTCTCCGCAGGAGCTTGTGTCGATGATCGTTGAGAAGGCTGTAAAGATGGCTCAGATGATGAACATTCCGATACTTGGCATAATCGAGAACATGAGCTGCTTTGTATGTCCCGACTGCGGAAAGAAGCATTATCCCTTTGGCGAGAGCAAGCTTGAGGAGATAGCCAAGGAGTACGGTCTGGATATTCTGGGCAGACTGCCGATAGATGCAAAAAATTCTGCCGCCTGTGACAGCGGCAAGATCGAGGGTGTGCTGAATCCCGAAGCAGAGGAAGCAGCAAAGAAGATAGAGGCTCTTTTGAAGATCTGATACTAATTCCTGATAAAAAGCAGACTTAGGTTTGCGAGGATGATTTCCGCAAAAATTGTCTGTTTTTTGTTAGGTATTAGTATGAATATCAGGCCTGTCAGATAACAAAAAGGTCAGTGATCCCGATAAGTCGGTCACTGGCCTTTTTTGACATGATTCGGCGGTTTTGGGAAGAATTTCCCCCGTGCAGCCTGCCGCGCAGAACTGTTTTCCGTGCGGAGCCCGGCGCGTCAGCCACAGGATGTATCATATTTCCTTATCGTACAGGAAATGATAGAAATCCTTGTAGTCTGTTCTGCCTTCCTTCATAAACTGGATAGCATCTCTCGGGTGCTGGTTAAAACGGCCTGTCAAAAGATAGGGGATATCATATCCCCAGATCAAGCCCTCCTCCTTCAGCTTGGTAATGTGCTGCTCGATGAATTTCAGCAGCGGTGAAATGTGATACTTCGGGTTTTTCAGGAAGCCGAGGAGAAGCTCTGTCGGGCAGTTGCCTGCGCCTCTGCCAAGACTGCTTACCGTTGAATCAAGATAGCTGACGCCCATAGTCAGTGTTTCAATGGTATTTGCAAATGCAAGCTGCTGATTGTTGTGGGCGTGGATGCCGATATTCTTGCCGTATTTGTCTGCAATGTTCAGATATTTTTCGGCAAGCCTGCGCATCTGCTCAGGATAAAGCGAGCCGTAGCTGTCTACTATGTATATAGTATCAACGCAGCTCCTGCCGATGAGTTCGAGAGCATCGTCAAGGTCCATATCGTTTGACTTTGATACAGCCATTATGTTTATTGTGGTTTCGTAGCCCTTTTTGCTGCAGTATTCAACTATCTCAAGCGCAGACGGGATGGTGTTGATATAAGTAGCCACACGCACCATGTCGATAGGGCTGTTTGCCTTGTCACAGATATCCCTGCGGAAGTCTGTTCTGCCAACGTCTGCCATTACTGAAATTTTCAGGCCTGTGTCATTGTCGCCTACAACGTCGATGATATCCTGATCATCGCAGAATTTCCACTTGCCGAACTTGCTTGTGTCAAACTGCTCTTTGGACGCCTTGTAGCCGAATTCCATGTAGTCTATGCCGGACTTTATGTTTGCCTGATAGAGATCCTTTACGAAATCATCCGTAAAGAAAAAGCTGTTTACAAGACCGCCGTCCCTCAGAGTGCAGTCTACGACCTTGATATCCGGTCGGAAAGAGACAAGCTCACCTTTTTTTAACATTTTTTATTCCTCCTTGCCGTGTTCATTCAGATGATCGAATGATATAGCACTGACAATTATACACCAATTCTTTTCCGTTTACAATATTTTTTGCAGATATTGCCGGATAAGTAAAATAAATATTCTTATGACAGTTGCACACTTTGATCAAATGTGCTAAAATGAACAGGAAATCTATCTGTAAAGGAAGTAATCATCATGGAATATATCGTTTCTGACAGAGTAAAAACACTCAAACCGTCTGCGATCAGAGAAATATTCAAGTATGCGGCTGACCCGACGGTCGTATCTCTTTCGGCAGGCAACCCTGCGCCCGAAGCCTTTCCGATACAGGCAATAGCCGAGATATCAAACAAGATACTCAACGAGGAGCCTGTGGCAGCTCTCCAGTACAGTTTTACAGAGGGATATCCTCCTCTGCGCAGGACTGTAGGAGAGTTTATGAAGAACGAATATAATGTCGGCAGAGATTTTGACGATCTTATCATAACATCAGGTGCACAGCAGGTCATGGATCTGCTCACGAAGTCTATGGTAAACGAGGGCGACACGGTCATCTGCGAGGCTCCGAGCTTTATCGGTTCGCTCAACTCCTTCCGTTCATACAATGCGCGTCTTTGCGGCATACCGCTGGAGCCTGACGGAATGAACCTTGAAGCTCTTGAAAGTGCGCTCAAAAACGAAAAGAATGTACGTTTCATCTATATTATATCGAATTTCCAGAATCCTTCAGGCGTTACCACAAGCCTTGAAAAGAGAAAGGCTATATATGAGCTTGCAAAGAAGTACGGCGTTATGATACTTGAAGACAATCCCTATGGCGAGCTGCGCATCAGCGGAGAGAATGTTGCGCCTATCAAGTCATTTGACGAGGACGGCATAGTTGTTTATGCAGGCTCCTTCTCAAAGATACTCTCACCGGGTATGCGTCTTGGCTACGTTATCGCTCCGAAGCCCGTTGTCGCAAAAATGGTAGTATGCAAGCAGGGCGAAGACGTTCACACCAACACATGGGCGCAGATGGTCGCTCACAGATTTATGACAGAGTACGATTTTGCCGGACACCTGAAAGGTCTTCGTGAGATCTACCGCAAGAAGGCTGCATTCTGTATGGAGCTTCTGGACAAATATCTTGTGCCTAACAAGATAACATATCAGCCCATAGAGGGCGGTCTCTTCATTTGGTGCAGGCTGCCCGGCGGCGCGGATATGCTTGATTTCTGCAAGCAGGCAGTGCTCAGGAAGGTGTGCGTTGTTCCCGGAAATGCTTTCCTTACAGATGAAGGCGAGCAGTGCAGCTCTTTCAGGATAAACTTCTCAACACCAACGGATGAGCAGCTTGAAAAGGGAATAAAAATACTTGGTGAACTTGCAAAGGAGATACTCTGATGTCAGAAACAGCTGAAAACAAAGAAAAGAAAAAGGTAATATTCAGTGCTATACAGCCGAGCGGAACGATAACTCTCGGCAACTATCTCGGCGCACTGCGCAACTGGGTAAAGCTCCAGGATGAATACAACTGTATCTATGCTGTTGCAGACCTTCACGCTATAACCGTCCGTCAGGACCCGAAGGCGTTCCGTCAGAACATACTCAATGCTTATGCGCTGTTTCTTGCCTGCGGTATCGACCCCGATAAAAGTCCGTTTTTTATACAGAGCCATGTTCACACACACGCAGAGTTAGCATGGGTGCTGAACTGCTACACACAGTTTGGTGAGCTTTCAAGAATGACACAGTTCAAGGATAAATCCTTAAAGCACGCCGACAACATAAACGCAGGACTTTTCACCTATCCTTCTCTTATGGCTGCGGATATCCTGCTCTATCAGGCTGACCTTGTACCGATCGGCATTGACCAGAAGCAGCACCTTGAGCTTACCAGGAACATAGCCGAGCGCTTTAACGGCATTTACGGCAATACTTTCAAGATCCCGGATGCATACATAGGCAAGGTGGGCGCAAAGGTAATGTCATTGCAGGATCCCACAAAGAAGATGTCGAAGTCTGACGAAAATGTGAACGCATGGGTGGCCGTGCTTGATAAGCCCGAAGTGATAATGAAGAAATTCAAGAGGGCAGTAACCGATTCCGAGGCTGTTGTAAGGGTCGGCGAGGGCAAGGACGGCATAAACAACCTGATCGGCATAATGAGCGCAGTTACCGGCAAGACTGAGGATGAGATCGCGGCTGAATTTGAAGGCAAGGGCTACGGCGATTTCAAGACCGCAGTAGGTGAAGCTGTTGTTGAAACGGTAAGACCGATACAGGAAAAATTCAACGATTACATCAACAACAAGGATTATCTTGTTGAGCAGTACAGAAAGAGCGCCGAATTTGCTCTCAGGCTTTCACAGCGCACACTCGACAAGGTGATGAAGAAGATCGGCTATGTTGCGAAATAAGGCCTGCATGGAATTTCAGCAGCCGCCTTTATACTAATTCCTGATAAAAAGCAGACTTAGGTTTGCGGTCTGATTTTCGTTAGGTATTAGTATTAAGGGTCTTTTGCATGATAGCAGACAGTTTATAAAAATCAACAGACCGATGGAATGTATCCTGACATTTCATCGGTCTGTTTTTGCTATTTGCGGAAGCGTCTGCGCACTTCGGCAAGTATTTTCATGTCGTTGTCGTGGCTGCAAAGGTGCATTGCATCCTCGATCGAGACCCATAAATAATAATCTATCTCGCTTTGCTGCATACTCACAGCTGTTTCTGTTGCCCTTGCCAAAAAGAATACGACATACTTCTTTATTTTTCCGAATGGCCTGTATATGCTTGTCTGCCTGAAATTGGGCTCTATTGTTACATCCAGTCCGGTTTCTTCCTTTATCTCACGCAGAGCGGTTTGCTTTTCGGATTCGTTCAGCTCAACGTGCCCCTTAGGGAAGGTCCAGCACTTTCCGTTGTGGTTCTTGACAAGCAGTATTTTTATTTTATCTTTAGGCACTTTCTTGTACACTACAGCGCCGCAGGATTTTTCGTACATACAAATAAGCTTGTCAAACTTCGCGGATATCATATTTAGCCTTGCTCTTATTTCCGGCTCGTAGAATATCTCGTTAACAGGTGCGCCTACAAGCCTTGTCTGGCTTTTGTTCTGACAAGACGCTATTGCGATTATTGTGCAGTCTGTTTTTTCGTGAAGCGGTCTGTTTGTTATTATGTATACCGAACGCATATCTGTATGACTGCGCCCGACGATAAATCCCGAATAGAGCTTTTTTTCGGCAAGTGTACCGAAAATCTCTATTTTAACATTTTTTCCGAGCAATCGGCACACCTCCTTATCTTTAGTCACGGAAATCAATTTTGAGCCGCTCATTTATGCTTATTCGTCAGTTGTTGACGGCGGCATAGCATAAATCAGCAGTGCTTTGCAAAATTTTAAAAATTGATCTCCATGTTTGCGGTTACTTTATTATTGTCATGATATCGTTTGCTTTAAAGCTTGTGTTTGCGTTCATAACGCTGTTGATAATGAGTACGTCCGTGTATTTGTTGTTTATGATGTACTCTGCTGCGTTGCCCTCGTAAAAGCTCGGATCGACAATAAATACCTCGTCGTAATTGGCAGTAACAAAGGGCGCAAATGCACATCCGTAGGAATCCTTTATTATGCAGAGCTTTCTGCCTGTCTTTTGCGTTGTTGTAACTTTCATGTAGGGATTATTGCCCCAGATAAATGCGCTGTATGAATTTGAGCCCTCTGCGAATGATGCGATGATCGGTACCTCCTGCTCCTCGGTCTTGCCGTTTTCGAGCAGTATGCAGCTTTCGATGCATGGCATATTATAATATATTACTGTATCGGGATTTGCGCTGAGCTCCTTGTTTCCGTCAGGATTTTCATCTGTTCTGGTCGCTGCAAAAAGCGAACCCCTGAAGCCTGTGATATTCCCTTTTGAAAGTGAGGACAATTCAATGGCTTTGGTATTTGCTGCCTTGCAGAATTCCTGATATGCATAATATGCGCCGAGAGCCGTCCAGTTGTGGTCGGTCTTGAAGTAGGTATATTCGCTCCTGTGGTCGTTTTCTGCGGCAAATACATCTATTGGTGTAACGTCTTCTGTGTAGGAGGAGTATATCTTTTTTATATTTTCCTTTTCATCGTTCATCTGAGAAAGATACTTTTCAGGCAGGCCGAAGGGAGCGTGATTTGGCACTACCATATTATATACCTTTACATCCTTGCCTACTGCCGCCTTTACTGCCGATACAATGTCGGCATAATTTTGTGCGGAGCCGTCTGTGCCATAGAACATTTCGTATCCGCTGCGGTCGTACATGAATACGTTGCCGTCATGGTAGCCTTCAATATCAGGATCCGGAGATGATTCCGGCGCAGAGTTCTGAGCGGATTCCTCCTTTGATGCAGCGGAAAGCTCGCTGACTTCATGCAAGGAGTTTTCGTATGATGAAGCCGTGCTTGTTTGCTCTTTTATTTCCTCATGTCCCTTATCCCTCATAAAAGCAAAATAGATAGCAGGTACAGCAGCTGCTATAAGGATAAGGGCAATTATACTTATTGCAATGACCGCACTCTTGCCGCCCTTTCTGCGCCGTCCGCCGTATCCGCCTGAGCGGTATGAGCGCGGACGGTAAGAGCTGTAGCCGAATGATGATCTTCTGCTCATAATTAACCTCTTTCGATACTTTTACATGATCATACCTCCTATAAGTATAAATTATTTTAAACAAAAATACAACCTTATTTAAAAAAATTCTGAATTATTTTGCGCAGAGTAAATTCTCAAACTATAAATGAGCAAATCTGAAAAGTGCACAAAAATTTTTGCTTTCGGAACCCCTCCGTCACGGACTTCGTCCGCGTCCCCTCCCCTTTCAGGGGAGGGGAACCGCCGCAGGCGGCGGAGGGGTCAGAATTGCCGGAATATTGTGCGGTGTTGCCTTAAATCTGCTCATTCATAGTTCTCAAAGTAAATTCTACTGTGGAATTTACTTTGAGAATTTACTGACAAAAATTGATTTCAGGGTGATTGCAGATAATAGCTTGATTTTTGCGGCGCTATTTATTATAATATATAAAGTTAAAAATAAGGGGGTCAATTCAAGTGGGAATGACAATGTCACAAAAAATACTTGCTGCCCATGCCGGTCTGCCAAGCGTAAAGGCAGGTCAGCTTATCGAAGCAAAGCTCGATATGGTTCTGGGCAACGATATCACATCTCCCGTTGCTATCAATGTTTTCAATGAAAACAAGGCATCGGCAGTGTTTGATAATTCAAAGATCGCAATGGTAATGGATCACTTCACGCCTAATAAGGATATCAAGGCTGCTGAACAGTGCAAGCAGGTTCGTCAGTTTGCGGATAAGTACGATATAAAGAATTTCTTTGACGTAGGACAGATGGGAATAGAGCATTCTCTCCTGCCGGAAAAGGGACTTGTAGGTCCGGGTACGCTCTGCATAGGCGCCGATTCTCACACCTGCACATACGGCGCACTCGGAGCTTTCTCCACAGGCGTCGGTTCTACCGATATGGCTGCGGGCATGATAAGCGGCAAGACATGGTTCAAGGTCCCGTCCGCTATAAAGTTTGTGCTGATTAATAAGCCTGCACCGTTCATAAGCGGCAAGGATATTATCCTGCACATAATAGGCATGATAGGCGTTGACGGCGCACTGTACCGCTCAATGGAATTTTTCGGCGACGGGCTTAAATATCTCTCCATAGATGACAGGCTCTGCATAGCAAACATGGCTATCGAGGCCGGCGCAAAGAACGGCATCTTCCCGGTAGATGACATTACAAGAGAGTATATCAGAGACAGATTCAAGGGTGAGCCGGTGGAATACACCGCAGATGACGATGCCGAGTATGACGAGGAATATACTATCGACCTTTCAGCTCTCCGCCCGACAGTAGCTTTCCCGCATCTTCCGGAGAACGCAAGGACTGTTGACAAGATCGGTGAAACAGAAGTAAAGATAGATCAGGCAGTTATCGGCTCATGCACTAACGGCAGAATATCCGATCTTAGAGCAGCCGCAGAGGTTCTCAAGGGCAGAAAGGTCGCAAAGGGTGTAAGATGCATTATCATACCCAGCACACAGAGCGTATATCTCCAGGCTATGCACGAGGGTCTTTTTGATATCTTCATTGAGGCCGGCGCTGTTGTTTCTACTCCTACCTGCGGCCCGTGCCTTGGCGGCCACATGGGCATACTTGCAAAGGGTGAGCGTGCTATATCCACCACGAACAGGAACTTTGTGGGCAGAATGGGTCATGTAGAGTCTGAGGTCTATCTTGCAAGCCCTGCGGTCGCTGCTGCAAGCGCTGTTACAGGCTACATAACCGACCCTGCAAAGGTCTGCGGGAACTGAGAAAGGAGTGCTGTAAAATGAAAGCTCACGGTACTGTACATAAATACGGAGACAATGTTGATACAGACGTTATCATTCCGGCAAGATACCTCAATACCAGCTCGCACAAGGAGCTTGCGGCTCACTGCATGGAGGATATCGACATAGATTTCACAAAGAAGGTAAAGGACGGCGATATTATGGTCGCCGAGAAGAACTTCGGCTGCGGTTCATCCCGTGAACACGCCCCCATTGCTATCAAGGCTTCGGGCATAAGCTGCGTTATAGCTTCTACCTTTGCCCGCATCTTCTACAGGAACGCTATAAATATCGGTCTGCCGATACTTGAATGCGAGGCCGCTTCAAAGGAAATAAAAAGCGGTGACGAGGTAAGCGTTGATTTTGACACAGGCGTTATAACGGATGTTACAACGGGCAAGACTTATCAGGCAGAGCCTTTCCCGCCGTTTATTCAGGAGATAATAGCCGACGGAGGACTTATCCCTCACGTTACAAAGGCATGATATGAATAAAAAAATCCCTCAGCCGATCGCGGTTGAGGGATGAACTTTTATGGATGTAAGCGACAGGCTTGTAAGCCGTTACTTCAGCACACCATCATCGTTGTAGTATTCATGGTCTGAAACGTCAAGAAACTGATCGTTATTAAGATTATCGGCGCTGTTTTTGTAGATGTTCGCACCGCGTGTATAATCAATGTTGAAGCCCAGAATTTTGCTCAGTAAAAATACAGCAATTATCAGAAGTACAAGAATAATAATTATCATACCATTCATTCCTTTCGTTTATGTTCTTTCATACTGCAACATTATTATACCTCGTTCTGCAGAAAAAAGAGTAGGGGAATTTCGACTTTTTCATATTTTTATCTGTGCGGGAAAATTTTTCGTTGAGGTAATGCGGAGCTATTGAAGATGAATATATTCTGTGATAAAATAATAGATAGATTAGTGACGGAGGTGTTTAACCATGAAGCTTGAAAAACTTCTTTCAAGGGTGAATTATAGTGTTGAAAAGGGAGATACCAATGTAGAAATTTCCGAAGTCGTATATGATTCACGCAAGGTGTGCAGGGACTGTGTTTTTGTGTGTCTTGTAGGCGCAAGCGCAGACGGTCATCAGTATGCACAGGCTGCCGCCGATGCCGGCGCCGCAGCTGTGGTCATAAGCAGGGATATTGAGATAAACGGTGCGGCAGTGATAAAGGTAAAGGACACAAGAAAGGCGCTTGCTTTTATCAGCGCAGAATATTTCGGAAATCCTGCGGATACGCTCAAAACCATAGGCATAACAGGCACCAAGGGCAAGACCACTACCGCCTGCATGGTGAGGTCGATACTTGAAAAGGCAGGCATGAAGACAGGCGTTATAGGCACTCTCGGGATTATTATAGGTGACAGGATAATAAAAACCGCAAACACTACCCCTGAATCCTACGAGATACAAAGGGCTATGCGTCAGATGATAGACGAGGGCTGCAGATGCGTTGTTATGGAGGCGTCATCGCTCGGCCTGAAGTGGCACAGAACAGACGGCTTCTTCTTTGATTACGGAGTTTTCACAAACTTTTCGCATGACCACATCGGCGGTGTTGAACACGCTGACATGGAGGAATATGCTCAGTGTAAGGCCATGCTTTTCAGACAGTGCGGTACAGGCATTTTCAATATTGATGATAAAGCTTATGAAAAAATGCTTGAAGGTCATACGTGCCGTGTGGAAACATTCGGATTTTCCGAAAAGGCAGAGCTGAGAGCGAAAAATGAACATCTCGTTTCAAGGGCAGGATATCTTGGCGTCGGCTTCGATACCGAGGGCAGGATAACTTCATCGTTCAGTGTGGCTGTTCCGGGCAAGTTCAATGTTTATAATGCATTGGCGGCGATAGCGGTCTGCCTGCACTTCGGCGTAAGCGAGAAGGATATATATGACGGTCTTAACGAGGTCCATGTCAAGGGCAGAGTGGAGCCTGTAAAGGTTCCGGGCAATTATACCCTGCTTATCGACTATGCGCACAACGCCGTCAGCATGGAAAACATTCTTTCCACACTCCGGGAATACGATCCGGGGCGCATAGTTACACTTTTCGGAGCAGGCGGCAACCGTCCGAGAGACAGACGCTTTGAAATGGGTGAGATATCCGGCAGAATGTCGGATCTTTCCGTTATCACCGAGGATAACTCGCGCTTTGAGAACGTGATGGATATTATTGAGGATATCAGGACAGGAATAAACAAGACCGGCGGCAAGTATGTGGTCATACCCGACAGGACAGACGCTATACGCTACTGCATCGAGAATGCTCAGGACGGAGATATAATCGTTCTTGCCGGCAAGGGTCACGAGGACTATCAGGACAAGAACGGCGTCAAGACCCACTATGATGAGCGTGAGGTCATAGCCGGGATACTGAAGGACATGAAAGATAATAAGAATTGAGGGGTTGAGTGCATGAAGCTGTTTACGGCATCAGAAGCGGCTGAGATCACAGGCGGTACGCTGCTTTGCGGAGACGGAGAAACAGAGATAACCAATGTTCAGTATGACAGCAGACAGGTAACGGAAGGCTCTCTGTTTGTGCCTATAAAGGGAGCAAACACAGATCCGCATAAATTTATAGAGCAGTGCCTTGAAAAGGGAGCTGCCGCACTGACTGAATACGATGCACCGCAGGGTGCTGCAAAGCCTTATATAAAGGTAAGTGATACACGCAGGGCAATGCAGATGCTTGCGGCTCATTACAGGAGCAGCCTTGACGTCAAGGTCGTTGGCATTACCGGTAGCGTCGGCAAGACAAGCACCAAGGAGATGGTCGCAGCGGCACTGTCAAAGGGCTTCAACGTGATGAAAACGCAGGGCAACCGCAACAGTCAGATAGGACTGCCCGCAACAATGTTTGATATCTCAAGGGAAAACGAGATAGCCGTTATCGAGATGGGAATGAGCGAATTCGGAGAGATGGACAGACTTGCCGATATTGCGCGTCCGGATATTGCAGTAATGACAAACATCGGCAAGGCTCATATAGAGAACCTGAAAACTCAGGATAACATCATGTCCGAAAAGCTGAAAATAACAAAGCATTTTGACAGCAGCGGCATACTCTTCCTGAACGGCGATGACCCTATGCTCAGAATGCTCCACGGGAAGCAGCCGTTTCGCACGGTTACCTTCGGAATGGACAGCAGCAATGACTATTATGCCGACAATGTTGAGGTAAACGGCTTTAACACGGAATTTGTGTGCCACTGCGGAGACAGGGCAGTAAGGCTGACAATACCGGCTCTCGGCGTTCACAGCGTTATGAATGCCGCAGCGGCATTTGCGGTCGGCGATGCTCTTGGTCTTGACGAGAATGCTTTGCGCGAAGGACTTATGACCTACCGCAATGCTCCTATGAGACAGCAGATACACCGCTGTGAGGATCTTGTGCTTATAGATGACAGCTACAACGCAAGCCCGGCTGCGGCAAAGGCTTCGCTCGATGTGCTGAAAAGCATAGCGGGCGGAAAAACGATCGCAGTCCTTGCTGATATGCTTGAGCTCGGCGATGAAGCGGCATCGGAGCATTACGGCGTAGGAAAGCACCTGGCAGAGCTTGGTGTTGATGCGCTTGTTGCCGTCGGACCTCTTTCAGGGAATACGGCTGCGGGTGCTGCCGAAAACGGCTGCCCGTGCGTTGTAAAGGCAGCCGGCAACACGGAAGCCTACAATGCCCTTTGCGGTCTCGTTGAAAAAGGCTGTACTGTTCTTGTAAAGGGTTCACGCGGTATGCATACGGAGGAAGTTGTAAAGCTGCTTCTTGCTGACCATAAGGAGCAGGGTGCGTGATCCCTGTAATGTGACGCCGTTTCCTGTTTGTGCCGGAAATGGTTACAACACTGTTATGGTTTTTTTCTCTCCAAAAATTGACACCAATACTTTAGTGTGATATTATAATGATGTACAGGATCCTTTGCGGATCCGGTTTAATATATTTTTTTAATACGATCAAAGAAAGGATGTAAAGCTATGAATAATAATCAGAATCCATATCAGCAGCAGCCTCAGCAGCCGCAGCCGCCGATGCCTCCTATGCCGCCGATGCAGCCGTATCAGTATGCTCCCATGAAGCCGAAGATCAAGTTCTTCGATGCTGAAATGGCTGAGATACTTGCCTGTGCTTGCAGTGCACTTGGTCTGTGTCTTGCTATTCTTTCATCTGCCGTGGCAGGTACGATCACATACGTTTATGGCCTGATAATGGTCATCGTTTCACTGCTGTTCTCGGCAGGCGGTCTTGTGCTCAACCTTATCCTGGGCAACAAGAAGAAAATGAGAGGCGAACCAAGAGGTGCGCTCCTTTCATGGGGTCTTATTTTTGCGATTGTAGCTATTGTTCTGTTCATCTTCCTGATCTTCTTCTCAGGATGCGTGACCTGCTACTACAACAAGCGCGGCGGTATTCAGTGGTAATTTTGTGATATTACCATAGAGCATAATATGTATTTTTCGGGTGCCGATGGAGCAGAGTGCTTCATCGGTGCTTGTTTTTTGTCAAGAAATTTGCAAAATTTCACGCTTATGACAAAAATAAATATAGACTTTCGGAAAGTTTTGATGTATAATAACTTTATGTGCAATAATCTACTTGAAGGGAAGATCTTTTTATGAAGAATATACTTAAAGCTGCGGGTGCGGTTGCCTGCGCTGCGGCTGTGCTGTGTGCTTCGGGATGCAGCAACACAAAATGGGCTTATAAAACAGATAAGGCTGAGCTTGGCAACGGACAGTGGATATACTGTACCTTTGAAGGCCTGAGCCTTGCGCTTACAGAGATCCAGAAGAACGATGAAAATGCTGACATAAGCAGTATCGACTGGGATAAGCAGGAGATCGAAGGTGAGCCTGCAAAGGACTGGATCTATGCAAAGGCCAAGGAAACAGGACTCAACTATCTTATGATGGAGGGTCTTGCTGTCGATAACGGCATTACGGTTGATGAGGATTCCTATAATGCAAGCAAGAGCTATTACTCCTACTTCTATAATAATTACTACCATGACCTGTTTACTGAACTTGGCGTGTCCGAGGACAGCTACTGTACGGTAAGCATACGCCCGAATATAATCTCTGACAAGCTGTTCAACAAGATGTACGGTACAGGCGGCGTAAGAGAGGTCCCCCAGGCTGATCTGGAAAAGTTCTTTTTGGATAACTACGTTTCCTACTACTATGTATCGTGCGACCTGAAAAAGACCGAGAACGATGAAAAGGTGGATCTTGACAAGGAAACACTTGATAAGTACAGAGAGGATTTCAGAAAGTACGCTGCAATGCTCAACAACGACAAAAAGCCTGTTTCTGATGTTACAGAGCAGTATAAGACAGATTTCGGCGTAACGGAGGATCCTTCTAAGTCTGCAACTACCTATAAGGAAGATATGGAAAGCTCAGAGCTGAACAATGCGATACTTGCTCTTGAGGAAGGCAAGGCAGCAACAGTTGAGATTGATGACAAGCTTTATCTTATCTATCGCTATGATATAAAGAGCAAGGTGCAGAATATCAAGTCTGACAAAGAGGAAACCACCGAGGACGCCGGAGAGGTCATTTCTAAAGAGAGCATTCTCAAGAAGATGAGAAATGACGATTATCAGCAGTTCCTTAAGGAAGAGCGTGACAAGCTCCAGTATGACAGAAACGATGCCTGTGTTCACAAGTATGATGTTTCGAGAACAATAGATGCGCTCAAAAATGCAAAGAGCTAAAGCAGAATAGTACCGCATATCAAGGCAGCAGACGCTTCATCCCGGAGCGGACGCTGCCTTTTGCTTATACTAATACCTAACAAAAATCATCCCCGCAAACCTAAGTCTGCTTTTTATCAGGAATTAGTATTATATGCTCTGTCCGGAGGCGCTGCCTGCAAAGACAGCAAAAATGTATTGATTATATTTTAAAAATGTTTTATAATATAATGTATATAATATTGTCGTGCGGCAGTGTTATATATGCAAATTGCAGACCGAAGAAGGTATTGATATGAATAACTTTTTGAGAAGGACCTGGGCAGAGGTCGATACAGATGCAATTAAGCACAATTTTTACCGGATCAGGGATGCAGTTGATCCGGCTTCTGATATAATGTGTGTTATTAAGGCGGATGCTTACGGACACGGAGCAGCTTTTCTTGGCAGCCTGCTTGAAACTATGCCTATAGGGGGCTTTGCCGTTTCCAATATCGAGGAGGCAATGCAGCTCAGAGAAAACGGAATTACACATTCAGTTCTCATACTTGGTTTTACTCCTCCCGATATGGTAAGGGAGCTTGCCGAAAACGGTATAAGTCAGGCGGTCTTTTCTGAGGATTATGCAAGGGAGCTTTCCGAGCAGGCGGTTAAAAACAATGTTAAGGTCAATATTCACATCAAGGTCGATACCGGCATGAGCCGGATAGGCTTTATGTATCAGGACAAGGAACGCGATGCGGGGTCTGTACAGCAGATCGAGCGTACACTTTCTATGCCGAACCTGATAAGTGAGGGTATATTTACACATTTTGCGCTTTCGGACGAGGCGGACGAGGGCAGGGAAGCTACCCTCAGGCAATACGACTGCTTTAAGGATATGGTCGCAAAACTAAAGGCGGACGGCTTCGGCTTCCGTGTTGTACACTGTTCAAACAGCGGCGCAATAATTGATTACAAGCAGACGCACTGCGACTGTGTACGTGCGGGCATAATACTTTACGGACTTGCGCCGTCCTCAAAGCTTGCGGGCAGGCTTGACCTGCGTCCGGCAATGAAGATCAAAAGCGTTGTTGCAATGGTAAAGACGATAGAGCCGGGCACACCGATCAGCTACGGCGGTACGTTTGTCGCCGAAAAGCCGATGAGGATAGCCACTGTGCCTATCGGTTATGCTGACGGATATTCACGCAGCCTGAGCAGCCGCGCCTACATGACTATAAACGGAAAGAAGGCTCCTGTTGTAGGCAGGGTGTGCATGGATCAGGTCATGATAGATGTGACTGACATAGAAAACGTGAAGCCCGGCGATGAAATAATCGTAATAGGCGACGGTACCGACGGCAGCATGACATTTGATGATGTGGCTGCTATGGTCGGCACGATAAATTACGAGCTTGTCTGTCTTGTGGGCAAGCGTGTACCGAGAGTTTATATCCGTCACGGCAGGAATGTCGGTATTATGGACGGCATTCGCCCGGGAACCGAGCCGGCGCTTCCGCTGCACAAATGATAATAACGTACCGGTTTCATGTATATGACAGCAGATAATGACGGACAAGACTGATTTGCGCGGGTATATGGCAGGAGCTATGATCCCGATGTAAAAGCCGTGAACAAATGCCAATGCTTTGCGGCTGAAAGGAGAGAATATATGAAGCTTCTGGTTATTGACGGAAACAGTATCCTGAACAGAGCTTTTTATGGAATAAAACCGCTGACTACAAAGGACGGTCAGTATACAAATGCTATATATGGATTTATGATGACACTGCTGAGGCTGCTAAGTGAGAGCGAACCTGATTCCGTTGCGGTCGCTTTTGATCTGAAAGCGCCTACATTCAGGCACAAGGCATATTCGGGATATAAATCCAACCGTAAGGGTATGCCGGAGGAGCTTGCTTCACAGCTCCAGCCGCTAAAAGACCTTCTGCAGCTTCTCGGATATAAGATCGTTACCTGCGAAGGCTTTGAGGCTGATGATATACTCGGTACTCTTGCTGCGGAATGTACAAGGCGTGACTGTGAATGCATCATTGCAACAGGCGACCGTGACAGCCTGCAGCTTGTTTCAAAAGACGTTACGGTGAGGATAGCCTCTACCAAATTCGGAAAGCCTGAGGTCACATTCTATGATGAGGCAAAGATAATGGAGGTTTACGGGGTCGCGCCAAAGCAGCTCATTGATATAAAGGCAATACAGGGCGATACCTCGGACTGTATACCGGGTGTTGCAGGAATAGGGCAGAAGGGTGCAGGAGAGTTGGTCGCAAGGTACGGCAGCCTTGACGCTGTATATGAAAATATCGACTCTCCCGATATAAAGCCGGCAATGCGCAAGAAGCTCATAGATGGAAGGGACAGCGCTTATATGAGCCTGATGTTAGGTACTATAAGGAATGATGCGCCCATCGACACAAGGCTTGAGGATTATGCTGTAGGTCAGGCCGATAAGGCAGGCGCGGCAGGCCTTATGGCAAGGCTTGAACTGTTTTCGCTTATGAAAAAGCTTGGCCTTGACGGCATAGCTGCCGAGCCTGCTGCCGATGCTCCCGAAGAAGAGCTTCCGCTCCTTGCCTGTCATGACGCTGCCGACACAGCGGCGCTTTATGAAAGCCTGAAGGGCAAAAGGGTATATATTACCGCAGATACGGACGAAAACGGCATCAATGCTATGGAAATATCCGATGGCAGGGACGTATGGATGCTAAGTCAGTTTACCTCCGGGTTTGCTGAATTTACCGACAAGCTGCTTTCGGACGATACTATACAGAAATATACTGACGATTCAAAACCGATATTTGCAGCCGCGGAAAAGAACGGTACAGAATGCCGCAGCATTGAATTTGACACCGGGCTTGCCGGATATCTTCTTGACCCTAACTCATCGGATTATTCTATAAGCAGGCTTTCTCAGAAGTATGGGACGGCTGTATATCAGAGCAGCAGGGAATGTAAGGCGGCGGTACTGATACCGCTAGCGGACAGGCTGAAAAAAGAGATAGAGGATAATCAGCAGACAAAGCTGCTGAATGAAATAGAGCTTCCGCTTGCAAGAGTGCTTGCATCAATGGAGAATGCAGGCTTCAAGGTCGATAAAAACGGCATAGCCGAATACGGTGTCAAGCTGCAGAAGGAGATTGACGAATTGCAGGCCAAAATATATGAACAGGCAAACACCGAATTCAATATAAATTCGCCCAAGCAGCTTGCATCAATATTGTTTGAAACTCTGGGGCTGCCTGCGAAGAAAAAAACAAAGAGCGGTTATTCTACAAATGCGGAAGTGCTGGAGGAGCTTAAACGCTATCACCCGATAATTGAAGATATCCTGAATTACAGAGCGCTTGCAAAGCTGAGATCCACCTACTGCGACGGCCTTGTAAAGGTCATCGGCGCTGACGGCAGGATACATTCAAGCTTTAATCAGACAGAGACACGTACCGGACGCATAAGCTCAACGGAGCCTAATTTGCAGAATATCCCCGTGAGGACTGACAGGGGAAAAGAACTGAGACGTTTCTTTACGGCTGAGGACGGCTGTCTGCTGGTCGATGCCGACTATTCGCAGATAGAGCTGAGAGTGCTTGCGCATATCGCAAACGACAGCAATATGCTTGAAGCCTTCCGGAGCGGTCAGGATATACACACATCAACAGCGGCAAAGGTTTTCGGCCTGCCTGAATCAATGGTTACTCCGATGCTGAGGAGCCGTGCCAAGGCAGTCAATTTCGGAATAGTATATGGTATCGGCGCTTTCTCACTTTCAAAGGATATCGGTGTAAGCGTCAAGGAAGCCGACAGCTATATAAAGAGCTATCTTGCGCTTTATTCCGGCATCGACAGATATATGAAGGACGTGGTGGAAAATGCCAAAAGGGACGGTTATGTCACCACTATGTTCGGCAGGAGGAGATATTTGCCTGAGCTGACTTCATCCAACCATAATATGCGCAGCTTTGGCGAGAGGGTCGCAAGGAATATGCCTATTCAGGGTACAGCTGCGGATATTATCAAGATCGCTATGATACGTGTCTATGACAGACTGAAAAAGGAAAACATGAGATCAAGGCTCATATTGCAGGTGCACGATGAGCTTATAGTTGAAGCGCCTGAGGACGAAGCAGAAAAGGCTGCAAGTCTTCTGAGCGAGGAAATGGAAAACGCCGTTGAGCTTTCGCTGACACTTACTGCGGATGCAGGCATAGGAAAGACATGGTATGATGCCAAGTGTTAACTGTTACAAGATAAGCTTTTTTGAAAGAATACTATAGAAGGGGAGAGATGACGATGCTTCATGTTTTGTTTGTATGCACGGGAAATACGTGCAGAAGTCCGATGGCTATGGCTATTTATGAGCAGAAATCCAGGGAATACGGTATCAGCAGCATATTCAGCAGCGCAGCTCTCGGTTTTATCAGCGATTCGGGAGTATCCAGGAATGCTCAGTTAGTGTGCAATGAAATAGGTATTGATCTCAGCAATCATGTTCCGCGCCCGATAAGAGAGAGAGATCTTAACGTCTGTGACATTTACGTTGTTATGACTGAAAATCATGCCAATACTCTTATGATGATCGGTGTTCCCAAAGAAAAGATATATATTCTCGGCGGAGGCGTGCCCGATCCGTATGGCTCAGACCTTGCGACCTACCGCAGGTGCAGGAAATTCATCGAGGAATCAATAGATGAGTTTTGCAGGATAGTAAAGAAGAAGCTCGAAGACGGCACACTGAAAATGAATGATTCGGGGAAATGAAATGATATGATAAATCTGACTATTGCAAAAATGGAAAGGGAGCATATCGCGGATATTGCAGAGCTCGAAAAAATATGCTTCTCAACGCCGTGGACTTATGAAAATCTTGCGGATGAGCTGGATAACGATACCGCATACTTTTTTGTTGCGCTTGATGATGACAAGCTGATAGGCTATATCGGTGTGTCGGTCATAAGCGACAGCTGTTTTATCAATAATATCGCGGTATTTCCTGAGTACCGCAGGCAGGGCGTGGGCAAGGCGCTGATGAAGATCGCCATACTCACGGCCGATGCGATGGGTACGGGATTTATCTCGCTTGAGGTGAGAGAATCAAATTATGCTGCGATCAGTCTGTACCGTTCTCTTGGATTTGAGGAAATGGGACTGAGGAAGGATTTCTACAGACATCCCCGTGAACACGCACTTATAATGACAAAGAATTTTCCGGAGAAGGGTTGACGATATGAAAATACTGGCCATTGAAAGCTCCTGTGACGAAACAGCGGCAGCTGTAGTCGAGGACGGAAGACGTGTGCTCTCGAATGTGGTGGCTTCTCAGGTTGAGGAGCACAAACTGTATGGCGGAGTAGTGCCGGAGATAGCATCAAGAAGGCACTGCGAGGCTGTCAATGCTGTAGTCAGGAAGGCTCTTGCCGATGCAGGGCTTGAGATCGGAGGTGTTGATGCGGTCGCCGTGACTTATGCTCCCGGACTGATAGGCGCGCTTCTTGTAGGAGTGAATTTTGCAAAGGGACTGTCGCTTTCTACAGGGCTTCCGCTCGTACCCGTGCATCATCTGCGTTCGCATATTGCCTCAAACTATATTGCACACAGCGATCTGGAGCCGCCGTTCCTGTGTCTGGTGGTGTCCGGCGGGCACAGCCATATTGTTGAGGTAAAGGACTACACCGATATGAGAGTCATCGGCAAGACAAGAGATGATGCTGCCGGTGAAGCGTTTGACAAGGCGGCAAGAACTATGGGTATGCCATATCCCGGCGGTATCCATCTTGATAAGGCGGCAGAGAGCGGAGACCCGCTGTCGTTTCAGCTTCCGCATCCAAGGGTAGAGGGGGCGCCGTATGATTTCAGCTTTTCGGGCTTGAAAACAGCCGTTATCAATCTTATCCATAACGCCTCTCAGAAGGGCAGCACTCTTCCGGTGAACGACCTTTCCGCAGCATTCCGCAAGGCGGTGGTGGACAGTCTGACGGATAATTTCATAAGAGCAGCAAATGATTTAGGATACAAAACTCTTGTCCTTGCAGGAGGTGTATCGGCAAACTCGCTGCTGCGCAGGAGGATATCGGAGGAATGCGGCAAAAGGGGCTGGAAATGCTATTATCCGCCGATAGCTTTGTGCGGCGATAACGGAGCAATGGTAGGAGCGCAGGGCTATTATGAATTTCTTGCAGGTCACATTGCTTCAACTGACCTGAACGCAAGAGCGACTATGACGATAGAATAATGATGCTCTCAGAGCATAAGGCAGCAGATAAAAGGCGGATGCAGGATTTGCAGCTGCTGTATCTGCTGCTTGAATTAATATAAATGGCGATAAAGGAAAAGGTCGTAAGGAAAAATGAAACTGAATGAATTGAAAATAGGACAGTCCGCTGTAATAGACAAGGTAGGCGGAGAGGGCAGTCTGCGGCAGCATTTTCTTGATATGGGTGTGATACCGGGCGCAGAGCTTACGCTTGTTAAATATGCGCCGATGGGTGACCCGATGCAGCTGATGATCCACGGATATGAGCTGACACTCAGGCTTGACGATGCAAAAAAGATCGACATAACTCCGAAGATCCCTGAAAAGAAAAAGAAGCCTGTAAAAAAGCATACAAGTGTTCATCCGGGTTTTGGTGAGGAAGGAAAATATCACCCCAAGGGCAGCGGTGATCCTCTGCCTGATGATACCAGGCTTTCATTTGCTCTGGTCGGCAATCAGAACTGCGGAAAAACAACGCTTTTCAACCGGCTTACCGGCTCTAACCAGCACGTAGGCAATTTTCCGGGAGTAACTGTAGACCGCAAGGACGGCGTTATAAAGGGCTACCCCAAAACGCTTATTACCGATCTTCCGGGAATATATTCCATGTCGCCGTACTCCGAGGAGGAGATAGTATCACGCAACTTCGTGCTTGAAAGCAAGCCGAAGGCGATAATAAATATAGTAGATGCAACAAATATTGAAAGAAACCTCTATCTGACGATGCAGCTGCTTGAAATGGATATACCGATGGTCGTTGCTCTGAATATGATGGATGAAGTCACCTCAAACGGCGGCTCTGTTGAGATAAACACGCTTGAAAAGCTGCTTGGTGTGCCTGTGGTGCCTATTTCGGCAGCTAAGAACGAGGGTGTTGACGAGCTTGTAAAGCACGCGGTACATATTGCGCACTATCAGGAAAAGCCGGGAAGACAGGATTTCTGCCGGGCGGAGGATCATAACGGCGCTTTGCACAGGTGCCTTCATGCGGTAATACACCTGATAGAGGACAAGGCAAAAAAGGCGTGCTGGCCTGTGCGCTTTGCAGCCTCCAAGCTTATTGAGGGCGACAAGCTTGTTTTTGATAAGCTTCAGCTTACCGATAACGAAAAGGAAACTCTTGAGCATATCGTTGTGCACATGGAAAAGGAATGCGGCATGGACAGAAACGCCGCGATCGCCGATATGCGCTTTTCCTTTATCAAGAGGGTATGTGATGAAACGGTAGTCAAGCCCACCGAAAGCAAGGAGCATCAGCGCAGCCGCAGGATAGACCGTGTGCTGACAGGACGCTTCACGGCAATACCTATGTTTTTGCTGATAATGGTGAGCATCTTCTTCCTGACCTTCGAGGTGATCGGCGGTAACCTTCAGAGATGGATGGAATCCGGTATTGATACGCTCTCAAATATGGCAAGGGAATGGATGGAGGGCGCAAATGTGAATCAGGTGCTGACAGGCCTGATAATCAACGGCATTTTTGCCGGTGTCGGCAGTGTGCTTACATTCCTGCCTATAATCATAACGCTGTTCTTATTCCTTTCGCTGCTTGAAGACAGCGGCTATCTTGCGAGGGTAGCGTTCTTTATGGATAAGCTGCTGAGAAAGATCGGTCTGTCCGGACGCAGCATCGTTCCGATGCTTATCGGTTTCGGCTGTACCGTGCCGGCAGTCATGTCTACACGAACACTTCCGAGTGAGCGTGACAGGAAAATGACTATACTGCTCACGCCGTTTATGAGCTGTACGGCAAAGCTGCCGATATATGCTTTTTTTGTAAATGCGTTTTTCCCTGAATATAAATGGCTTATAATTTCGGGACTGTATGTTCTTGGCATAGTCATAGGAATACTTATCGCTCTTGTTTACAAAAAGACGCTTTTCAAGGGCGAGGCTGTACCGTTTGTTATGGAGCTTCCGAACTATCGCCTGCCCGGGCTGAAAAATGTCGTCATGCTTCTCTGGGATAAGTGCAAGGACTTTTTGCAGAGGGCGTTCACGGTAATATTCATTGCAACAATAGCCGTCTGGTTTTTGCAGAATTTCGACTTCCACATGAATATGGTGGAAAATTCGCATGACAGCATACTTGCAATGATATCGGGAGCAATAGCACCGCTTTTTGCGCCTGTCGGTCTGAACGACTGGAGGATAGTTACATCTCTCATCAGCGGATTTATTGCAAAGGAAAGCGTTGTAGCATCGCTTGAGGTGCTTTACGGAAGCGGCATAACAACTGCGCTTACTGCGCTGACAGCGGCTTCACTGCTGACGTTCAGCCTTTTATATACGCCGTGTGTTGCGGCTATTGCATCTGTGCGCAGAGAGCTCGGGCGCAAATGGGCTGCTTGTCTTGTTGTATGGCAATGCGCTGTTGCGTGGGCGGTATCTATGGTCGTTTATCTTATATGTCAGGCCTGTGGGGTGTAAAAAATGAGTGCGGCTGATATAATTATTACTGTAATACTTGTTGTTCTGGTGGCTCTGGTCATTATCTCAATGATACGCGGCAGGCGAAAGGGGAAGGGCTGCTCCTGCGGATGCGGGCGCTGTTCGGATATGATGTGCCGTAACCGTAAGGATGACTGAAAA
The DNA here is from genome assembly GCA_902802105.1 of uncultured Ruminococcus sp. Lineage (GTDB taxonomy): Bacteria > Bacillota > Clostridia > Oscillospirales > Acutalibacteraceae > UBA1213. The sequence goes on along the minus strand of CADCKR010000001.1, from coordinate 23,542 downwards.
CCGCCGGATTTTGAGAATTGATATGACGAATAGTTGACAAAAAGTATTTGCAGTGATATAATTACTATTGCAAACAGGGGAGCTTGTAAACAGGCTGAGAGGAAGTTTCTGAACTTCGACCCTTTACCTGATGCGGATAATGCCGCCGTAGGAAGTGACATACTGAGCTTTTTCGGGACATTCCGCTTGGAGTGTCCCTTTGTTTTTGTAATAAATTGCTGCATGAAAAGGAGGTATCGGAAAAGCCATCTGTTCAGGACAGAAGGGGAGCGCCTTGTGTTCGTTGGTTTTTTTGCGATGGGAAGCCGTGTTTCGGCGTGAGAGGAGGAAATTGATCCTCGACCGTGCGGATGATATATCCGTAATTATTTTTATAATAAAGAAGGAATCAATTATGAAACACAAAAGTAATCTCTTAAAGCTGTCTGTAATGGCGTTTCTGATCGCCCTGGGAGTGGTGATCTCTCCGATACTCAGATTTGAAGGTATGTGCCCGATGGCGCATTTTATCAACATAACCTGCTCGGTCCTTTTAGGCCCCTGGTATTCCCTTGCCTGCGCAGCAATAATAGGGATCATACGTATGGCGATAATGGGCATACCGCCGCTTGCGCTTACCGGAGCAGTCTTTGGAGCATTCCTTTCCGGCGTGTTTTACAGACTGTCAAAGGGCAAAATAATCTTTGCTGTTCTTGGTGAGGTCATCGGTACGGGTATTATCGGCGCTATAGTTTCCTATCCGGTTATGACGTTTATCTGGGGCAAAACAGGGCTTACATGGATGTTCTATGTTCCGTCGTTTATATGCGGCACGCTCATCGGCGGAAGCATTGCTTATGTATTCCTTAAAAAGCTTGCAGGCGCAGGACTTCTCAAAAAGTTTCAGAATATGCTCAGCACAAAAGCCTATGACGACAACAGCGGTGTTTTGGGCAGTGCAGCGGCTATTGCAGCCTTTGGCGTTATAGTTTACCTTGTTATAAGCATACTTACGAGCATTTTCAATGTCGGCTCAACGCTCTGGACTGTCATTGCATTCTCATCTATGGGTGCGTTTATCCTTGCCGGAGTGGTCTACTACGTCGTCAAGACAATTCACGGCAGGAGCAATGTTCCCGCATCGGCTGCCGATACGGAAGCGCAGCCCAAAGCATGACAAAGATCAGAAGGACTGATATGCTATGACAACATCTGATGTACAGGAAATAAGGACAAGGGTGCGGGAAAAACGTCCGCTGATACACTGCATAACTAACCCGATATCCATCACTCAATGCGCAAATACGGTGCTTTCTGCGGGGGCGCGGCCTATAATGGCTGAACATCCGCTCGAAGCCGCCGAGATAACAGAAACTGCGTCGGCGCTTATGCTTAATATTGCCAATATTACCGATGCAAGAATGAGGTCGATAAGGATATCCGCAGAGACAGCCAAAAACAAGGGCATACCGTTCATTCTTGATGTTGTGGGCATCTCTTGCTCAACGCTCAGGAGAAGCTATGCCGGCAGTCTTATCAGTGAGCTTGTGCCAACGGTCATAAAGGGCAATTATTCCGAGATATGCGCATTGTATGACAGCGGCTATAAAAGCAGCGGAGTTGATGCTCACAGCTCGGCGACCTTTGAAAGAACGATAGATGCGGCGGTGAATACTGCAGGAAAATACGGCAATGTGATACTTGCAAGCGGCAAAAGGGATATCGTAACTGACGGAAAACGCCTGCTTTTTGCAGATAACGGTACTCCGCGTCTTGGAGAGATCACCGGCACCGGATGTATGCAGGGCGCTTTAGCGGCTGCGTATCTTTCATGCGGTGACGGTTATTCCGCTGCAGCCGCAGCGTGTACTGTTATGGGGATATGCGGTCAGCTTGCGGAAAAATACAAGGGTATGGGCAGCTTTTCGGCGGCGCTTTTTGATGCTCTTTCGCTTATTGATGAGGGAGATATCCGTGAATATATGAAAGTGGAGGAAAAGGATATTGAAGCGATTTGACACAGGTCTGTATTTTATTACGGACAGCACAGGATATGACGAACCGGAGTTTCTCCGCAGAGTTGAGGAAGCTCTTTCGGGCGGAGTTACGATAATGCAGCTTCGTGAGAAAAACAAAACTACAAGAGAATACATAAAGCTTGCCGAAGCTGTACACGAGATAGCCCGCCGTTACGGTGTTCCGCTGATAATTGATGACAGACTTGATGTTGCTATGGCGGTAAGTGCCGAGGGAGTACATCTCGGCCAGAGCGATATGCCCGTAAAGACGGCAAGAGAGCTTGTCGGCAGCAGCATGATAATCGGAGCTACCACCAAGACGGTAGAACAGGCGCTTGAAGCCGAAAGGAGCGGCGCGGATTATCTTGGCGTGGGTGCGATATATCCCACGACCACGAAGGTCAAGACAGTGCTTACATCAGTTGATACACTGCGGGAGATATGCAGGGCTGTGAGCATACCGGTAAATGCTATCGGAGGGCTGAATAAGGATAATTGCCATGTTCTTGAAAACACAGGCATTTCCGGCATTTGTGCGGTTTCTGCAATAATGAAAAGCTCAGACCCCAAAGCTGCCGCAGCTGAGCTGAAGGCAGTCAGCGACAGGCTGAGAGCCGGCAGAGAAATCAATTTTTAAAATTTACAGCAGGCAGTATCACAAAATTACAACAGAGGATAATTTTGTGTGGTATTTTGGTATCAGACATATCAAATTCAGCGGTTTTAGGAAGGGTTTCCCCCGTGTGATTTGCCGGAGGAAAATTGATTGCAGTTATAGTCCGAATATAAGCGTTGAGTCGGGGACACCACTTCTCGACGCTATATAAAAATAATGCAGAGGAGAGTCATAATGAAAACAGCATTATCAATCGCAGGAAGCGATTCTTGCGGAGGTGCCGGGATCCAGGCGGACATCAAGACAATGACGCTGAACGGTGTGTATGCCATGAGCGCAGTTACGGCGCTTACAGCGCAGAATACTACCGGAGTTTCGGCAATACTCGAAGCAGATGCGGATTTCCTGAGAAAGGAGATAGACGCCGTGTTTGAGGATATATTCCCGGATGCGGTAAAGATAGGCATGGTCTCGTCAGGCGCGCTTATTGAGGTGATCGCAGACAGACTTGCTTATTATCATGCCGGAAACGTAGTTGCCGACCCGGTAATGGTAGCAACAAGCGGTGCAAGGCTTATCAGCGATGATGCGATAGTAACGCTGAAAAACCGGCTGCTGCCTGTTGCGGATGTTATCACACCGAATATTCCTGAGGCTGAGGTGCTGTCAGGAATAGCTGTCACAAGCGAAGCCGATATGGAAAGGGCTGCAAGAATGATCGGAGATGCTTTCGGCTGTGCGGTACTCATAAAGGGAGGGCACAGCATAAACGATGCAAACGATATACTTTATGCCAATGGTGAGCTGACTTATTTCAGAGGCAGAAGGATAAACAATCCGAACACACACGGGACAGGCTGTACACTGTCATCGGCTATTGCAGCAAACCTTGCAAAGGGATATTCGCTTGTGGATGCAGTAGAGAGAGCAAAGGCGTATATTTCAGGCGCATTGGGCGCAATGCTTGATCTTGGAAGAGGGTCGGGCCCCATGAACCACGCTTTTGACCTGAACAGTAAATTTGCCGAATAATTGTCATATAATTGATGTACGAAAGGATAATTAAAATGAGAGAATACAAGACACAGATGGAAGCCGCCAAGAAGGGCATTATCACTCCCGAAATGAGAACTGTAGCCGAGAAGGAATACAAGACGCCTGAGGAGATAATGCGCTCGGTAGCAGTAGGTGAGGTATGCATACCCTGCAATATCAACCATAAGTCTATATCCGCCGAAGGAATAGGCGCAGGTCTGAGAACAAAGATCAATGTAAATCTCGGCATTTCCGGCGACTGCAAGAATTATGACGTTGAGATGCAGAAGGTAGATATGGCGCTTAAATTCGGCGCTGAGGCTATAATGGATCTGAGCAATTACGGCAAGACCAACACCTTCAGACAGGAGCTTGTGAAAAAGTCTTCGGCTATGATAGGCACTGTTCCGATGTATGACGCTATCGGCTATCTTGAGAAGGATCTGCTGGAGATAACGGCTGAGGATTTTCTTAAAGTCGTCCGTGCCCATGCCGAAGAGGGCGTTGACTTTATGACTATACACGCAGGCATAAACCGCAGGGCTGTAGAAGCCTTTATGCGTGACAAGAGGAAGATGAACATTGTTTCGCGCGGAGGTTCCCTGCTTTTTGCGTGGATGATGATGACCGGAAATGAGAATCCGTTCTATGAATATTATGATAAGGTCCTGGATATTTTAGAGGAGTTCGATGTAACTATAAGTCTTGGCGATGCGCTCAGACCCGGCTGTATTGACGATGCGACCGATGCAGGGCAGATCTCTGAGCTTATCGAGCTTGGCGCGCTTACCGAAAGAGCATGGGCGAGAAACGTACAGGTAATGGTCGAAGGTCCGGGACACATGGCTATGAATGAGATAGCTGCAAATATGAAGCTGCAAAAGAGACTTTGCCACAATGCACCGTTTTATGTGCTTGGTCCTCTCGTTACCGATATTTTCCCGGGATATGACCATATCACCTCGGCTATCGGCGGTGCTATCGCAGCGGCTTCGGGCGCCGACTTCCTTTGCTATGTCACTCCTGCCGAGCATCTCAGGCTGCCGGATATAAATGATGTCAAGGAAGGCATCATAGCAAGCAGGATAGCGGCTCATGCGGCTGATATTGCAAAGGGTGTGCCTCATGCAAGAGACATGGACAACGCTATGGCAGAAGCAAGGCATAAGGTAGACTGGGAAGAAATGTTCCGCATCGCAGTTGACGGCGAAAAGGCACGGGCTTATTTTGAGAGCACACCGCCCGCAGACAGGCATACCTGCTCTATGTGCGGAAAGATGTGCGCAGTAAGGACAACAAACATGATACTTGAGGGCAAGAAGGTCGAATTCTGTACGGAAAAGTGATCCTGCTGCCTTAACTTATCATATACAAACACATCTCCCCGAAACACTTTACGGTGTTCCGGGGAGATGTGCTTTTTTATAGGAGAACTTGTACTCAGAACTTAACAATGTCGCTTTCTTCCAAAAGCTTGACTCCGTTTTCTACAAGTATTTTTTCGGCTGTTTCGTTATCGGCAACTCTCAGCACTACGCTTGCTTCCTTGCCGGATACGGTTATGAACGCATACATATACTCGATGTTGATGTTGTGCCTTGCAAGGATTCTGACGATCTTGGCAAGAGAACCGGGTTCATCGGGGATAGATACGCCCACTACCTTTGTGATGGATACAAAGCATCCCGAATATTCGAGAGCTTTCTTTGCGCCTTCGGGGTCGGTAACTATAAGACGGAAAATGCCGAAATCCTGGGTGTCGGCAACGCTCAGCGCCCTGATGTCAATGCCTACGTTTGCGATAGCATCGGTGATCGTTACCAGCTTGCCTTCCTTGTTTTCCACGAAAATAGAGATCTGCTTGATTGCCATGTGATTATTCCTCCTTTGTTATTTTGTTCACAGCTCCGTACTGCGGACATTTTTTATAACAGACTTGTGCATCAGGTGTTTATACCCAGACGCTTGCGCTTGTCTATGATCCTGACTGCCTTTCCTTCTGAGCGTTCTATGCTCTTGGGAGCCAGCAGGTGTATCTTCGGGTTGATGCCCAGCATTGCCTTCATTGCGCTCTGGAGAGCCTTTTCCTTATTGGTGATGCCTACAGGGATATCGGAGAAGTCCTCTTCCTTCATCTCAACATTGATATCAAAGGTATCCGTGTTGTTTATTCTGTCTACAATGATCTGATAGTTAGGCGCATAGCCGTTGTTGAGGAGCACTGCCTCGATCTGGCTCGGGAATACGTTGACTCCCCTGATGATCATCATGTCGTCAGAACGTCCCATAGGTTTAGCCATGCGGACGAAAGTTCTTCCGCAGGAGCACTTTTCACGGGAAAGCACACAGATATCTCTTGTGCGGTAACGCAGCAGCGGGAAGGCTTCTTTATCAAGAGAGGTGAAAACCAGCTCTCCCTTGGTGCCCTCAGGCAGCACCTCGCCTGTGTTGGGGTCGATTATCTCAGCGATGAAATGATCCTCATTGATGTGCATTCCGCGCTGTTCTTCGCATTCAAACGCTACGCCCGGACCGCTCAGCTCTGTCAGTCCGTAGATATCGTATGCCTTGATGCCGAGATTTTTCTCTATGTCGCGGCGCATCTCTTCGGTCCAGGGCTCTGCGCCGAAAATACCGATCCTGAGCTTGTTGTCCTCCGGCTTGTAGCCCTGCTCTTTGAGAGTTTCGCCGATGTATGCGGCGTATGATGGTGTGCAGCAGAGGATAGTGGAGTTGAGATCCATCATAAACTGTATCTGTCTGTCGGTGTTGCCGCTTGACATAGGCAGTGTAAGGCTGCCCAGACGATGCGAGCCGCCGTGAAGTCCTGCGCCGCCTGTGAAAAGTCCGTAGCCGTAGCATACCTGACATACATCGTCCGGTGTTCCGCCTGCCGCAACAAGTGCTCTTGCACAGCAGTCTTCCCACATATCCACGTCATTCTGTGTGTAGAATGCAACTACACGCTTTCCTGTTGTGCCTGAGGTGGAGTGGATGCGCACACAGTTTTTAAGGTCTGTTGCAAGCAGTCCGTAGGGATAAGCTTCTCTCAGGTCGTCTTTTTTGACAAAGGGCAGCTTGTGCAGGTCGTCGATGCTTTTGATATCATCAGGTGTGACGCCCTTTTCGTCCATAAGGTCACGGTAATACTTCACATTGTCGTAAACATAGCGTACCTGTTTGACTAACTTTTCGCTCTGGAGCTTCTGAAGCTCTTCAAGGGGCATGGTTTCCTGCTGGGGCTGAAAATACTTGTTTGACACGATCATCACATTCTTTCCTTAAATTGTTTTCCTTTTTTCTTATCGTGCTTTAATTGTTGTAGCCAAGATCGAAGGCTTTCTTGTTGATCTCAATGAAGGCCGGCTTTACTATCTTGGCGATAGCAGTCTCCCACTTGTCGTAGGGGATATCAAAGTACTTTGCAAGTCTGCCCATAAGTACAATGTTGCAGGCCTTGGCTGAGCCTGCCTGAGAAGCAAGAGAAAGCGCATCTATTGCATCTACGTTTACGCCCTTTGACTTCATTTCGTCAAGTACGTCTGCGGGATATACAGCATTGCCGATGATAACGGGCATGGGGTCGATCTGCTGTGTGTTGACGATCACTGTGCCGCCTTTTCTGAGATCTTTGATGTACCTTGCAGCCTCGATCTTTTCAAAGCTTACGATGAAGTCTGCCTCACCCTCGTCGATTATGGGTGAATAGACCTTCTCGCCGAATCTTACATAGGTAACGACCGAACCGCCTCTCTGGCTCATGCCGTGTACTTCGCTTACTTTAACGTCGTAGCCTTCGTCAACGAGAAGTCTGCCAAGAAGCTTGGAAGCAAGCAGAGAGCCCTGGCCGCCTACGCCGACGATCATAATATTTTTTGTTGCCATATTACTCACCCTCACTTTCAAATGCATCAAACGGACAAAGACCCGCACAGACGCCGCAGCCGATGCAAAGCGTATTGTCAACTACTGCGTGACCGTCTCTGAAGGATATTGCCGGACAGCCGAACTTCATGCAGCGCTTGCAGCCTCTGCACTTGTCTTTATTGACATGAAGCGGCTTTTTGGGCTTGACATATTTGAGCAGAACACAGGGTCTGCGTGAGATGATGACAGAAGGCTCATTCTTTGCAAGCTCCTCTTTTACAACTCTTTCGCATTCTTCAAGGTTGTACGGGTCAACAACTCTTACCGATCTGATGCCTACAGAATGGCAGAGGGCTTCAAGGTCTACCTTGCCGGCAGGGTCACCCTTGATGTTATAGCCTGTTGTCGGGTTCTGCTGGTGGCCTGTCATGCCTGTGATGGAGTTATCGAGTATTATAACGGTCGAATTTGACTGATTGTATGCAATATTGATAAGACCTGTAACGCCGGAATGCATAAAGGTCGAGTCACCGATAACACAGACTGTCTTGTTTTCGGTTTCGCTGCCGCCTGCCTTGTTGTAGCCGTGAATGCCTGAAACGGACGCGCCCATGCAGAGCGTCATGTCGAGCGCATTGAGCGGAGGCATAGAGCCGAGAGTATAGCAGCCGATATCGCCTAATACGGTGATCTTGTTCTTTGCAAGAACGTAGTACATACCGCGGTGCGGGCAGCCTGCGCACATCATGGGAGGCCTTACGGGGATATCGGTTTCAAGCGTTACATTTTCCTTGTCCTCAATGCCGAAGGCTTTAGCGATAGTCTTCTGTGAGAATTCGCCGAGGATAGAGAACTTATCCTTGCCGACAACATCAACGCCGATCGTCTTGCAGAAGTTTTCTATGATCGGGTCGAGCTCTTCTATAACATAGACCTTGCCGACCTTTGCGGCGAAGTCTTTTATAAGCTTAACAGGGAGAGGATTGACCATGCCGAGCTTGAGCACTGTCACGCTGTCACCGAATACCTCCTTGACATACTGATAGGAGGTCGATGATGTGATAATGCCGAAGTCATAGCTGCCATTGCCTTCTTCAATGCGGTTGACGGGTGAGGTCTCTGCATATTCCGTGAGCTTTGCTGTCCTTTCCTCAACGAAGGGATGGCGTGCGATAGCGTTTGCGGGAGCCATTATATACTTGCGGGGATTCTTTACATATTCTTTTGTTACCTCGGTCCTTTCGCCCTTTTCGACGATGCTCTGTGAGTGAGCGACACGGGTGCACATCTTTATGAAAACAGGAGTATCGAACTGCTCTGATATATCGAAAGCGATCTTTGCGAAGTCGAGAGCCTCCTGAGAGTCAGAGGGTTCAAGCATCGGTACCTTTGCAGCGACAGCATAGTGACGTGAATCCTGCTCATTCTGTGATGAGTGCATTCCGGGGTCGTCTGCAACGCATATAACAAGACCTGCGTTTACTCCTGTGTAGGACATAGTGAAAAGCGGGTCTGCCGCTACGTTAAGGCCAACGTGCTTCATACAGCAGGCAGCCCTTTTTCCTCTGAGAGAAGCGCCGAAAGCGGCTTCTGCTGCGACCTTTTCGTTTGGCGCCCACTCGCAGTAGGCGTCATTGAATTTTGCGAATTCCTCGGTGATCTCCGTACTCGGAGTGCCGGGGTAGCTTGAAATAACGGAGCAGCCTGCTTCATAAAGACCGCGGGCAAGTGCTGCGTTACCGATCAATAATTCTTTCATTTTCTTACCACCTTGTGTTTGGGATTTTTTACCGATATATATGGTATCTTACCGCTTGCGGGCGGCTTATTCTGTTACGCTGACTGACATTCTTCTGCGGCACTTTTACGTATACGCAGAAGCTCTGTTTACCTGCCGGAGTTTTTTGAATGCGGACAGTCAGATAAGTACCCTTAAAGACGGGTCCAGGGACTGCGTCCCTGGCGAGGGGTTCAGGGGGCGAGCAGCCCCTGATGGGGTTTGGGGCAAAGCCCCGATGCAGGCAAAGCCACGATAATTACTGATTGCGGAGATCTACGATGCGCTTTGCTTTGCCCTGGAAGCGTTCGATCGTCTTGGGCGGAACAAGAGTTACCTTGGTGCGCAGGCCGAGTATCGACTGCATCTTGGCCTCGATGTGCTGCTTGAGCTCGGTAAGACGCTGGTAATTGTCAAGAAGCTCTGCATTGGTAAGCTCGACCTTGATCTCAAGGCTGTCTCTGAAATGCTCACGGGTGACGACAAGCATATAATGAGGAGCAATGTCCTTAATGTTTATGAGAATGTTTTCTATCTGTGTCGGGAATACGTTTACGCCCTTGATTATGAGCATATCGTCTGTTCTTCCCATTGTTTTTGCCATACGCGCATGGGTGCGCCCGCAGGGACACGGCTCATAGGTGATCTTGGTGATATCCTTTGTCCTGTATCTGAGAACAGGCATACCGCGGCGTGTAAGAGTTGTTATTACAAGCTCGCCGACCTGACCTTCGCCAAGACGTGCGCCTGTATCGTGGTCGATGATCTCAGGGAGGAAGTGATCCTCTGCAAAGTGCATACCGTCACGTGCTTCACAGTCGCCGGAAACACCGGGGCCGCCAAGCTCTGTCATGCCGTAGTTATCAGAAACACGGATATTGAAGTTTGCTTCTATCTGTGCGCGCATAGCCGGTGTGCAGGGCTCTGAGCCGAGAATGCCAAGGCGCAGCTTGTAATCCGAAAGGGGATATCCTGCTTCCTTTGCAGCCTCAGAGAGGTAGAGCGCATAGGACGGAGTAGCAACAATACCTGTAACGCCGTAGTCACGGAGCATCATGAGCTGCTTTTCGGTATTGCCGGATGAAGCGGGGATAACACAGGCGCCGATGTTTTCCATGCCGTAGTGAAGTCCGAGAGCGCCTGTAAAAAGTCCGTAGCCGAAGCTGATCTGAATGATATCGTCAGAAGTAACGCCGCCGGCCATTGCCACACGTGAAACAAGATCAGCCCAGATGCGGATATCATCCTTTGTATAAACACCTACAGTGGGCTTTCCGGTCGTTCCTGATGAAGCGTGTATACGGACGATATCCTTCATTGGAGCAGCCATCATGCCAAAGGGATAGTTGTCGCGGAAGTCGTCCTTCGTGGTGAACGGGATGTACTGGATGTCGGAGAGCACCTTGATCTTTGAGCCGTCGCCTACACCCGCGTCTGTCAGTCTCTTGTGATAGAGCGGAACATTGTCATAGCAGTACTTGACGGTCTCTTTTAGTCGTTCCAACTGAAGTGCTTCGATCTCTTGTCTCGGAAGAGTTTCAATGTCTTTCTGAAACATCATTTTTCATCATTTCCTTTTTTAATATTTTTTGCTTCAAAAAAGCGGGAGGATCATTTCTTTTTGCTTTTCTTTCTGGAGGTGCTTTTTGCTGATTTTGCAGTCTTTGCGGTCGTTACAGCAGCTTCGGTGGTCTCATCAACAGGCTCATCCTCAATTATGGCCTTTTTGGATGATACAGTTACCTTCTTGCTGTAGCAGGAGAATATTGCGTTTACTCTTTCCTTGTCCTTTGCAGGAGCTATAAGAGTTATTATGGGAGTTATCACGATACCGAGCAGCATTGCAAGCATACCGGCGTTTATCGGTGACTTGAAGTATTCAAGCACAGCATTGTCAAACTTGACGTTTGCCATGTTGCATACGAATGAAGCAAGTGAGATGCCTATTCCGAGTACGAAGTTTATCCAGACGGCAGCCTTTGGCACACGCTTCATATAGAGTCCGTACATAAACGGAGCAAGGAATGCGCCGGCAAGTGCGCCCCATGACACGCCCATCATCTGCGAGATGAAGAGTACAGGCGAATTTGCCTGAACAATAGCGATAACTGCGGAAACTGCAATGAAGAATACGATAAATATACGCATCCAGAGAACCTTTTTCTTCTCCTCCATAGCTTTTTTCTTGCAGAATACGGGGTCAATAAAGTCGATTGTAAGCACTGAGCTTGATGTGAGCACAAGGCTTGAAAGTGTGCTCATTGATGCGGAAAGCACCAGAACTACAACAATGCCGATGAGCAGCGGTGAAAGATTTTTGAGCATCTCAGGGATAACCGAGTCGTAGCCGCCTACGGGTTTGCCTGTTGCAGGGTCTGCCGTACCGAAAAGACGTCCGAAGCCGCCGAGGAAGTAGCAGCCGCCTGCTACGATGATGGCAAAAATGGTCGATACGATAGTACCTGTGCTGATGGATTTTTCGGACTTGATGGCATAGAACTTCTGTACCATCTGAGGAAGTCCCCAGGTGCCGAGAGATGTAAGGATCACAACGCCTATAAGTGCGAAAATATCAGGGCCGAAGAAGGAGGTGAACACACCGTTGAACTGTGTGCCGGCATCCGTTTGGGTGCTCTCCTGAGAAAGCTTTGCGATACTTTCCATAAGACCGCCGTTTTGCTGCATTACTGCGACTATGACTGCAACGATGCCCGCAAGCATGATTATTCCCTGGATAAAGTCATTGATAGCTGTAGCCATATAGCCGCCGAGTACAACGTAAATGCCCGTAAGCACTGCCATTGCGATAACGCAGTAGGTATACGGAATGCCGAACGCCATTTCAAAAAGTCTTGAAAGGCCGTTGTAGAGAGATGCCGTATAGGGGATGAGGAAAAGGAAGATGATGACAGAGGCTGCTATTTTAAGAGCCTTTGAGTCATATCTCTTTGCAAAGAAATCCGGCATTGTGGCCGAGTCGAGGTGCTGTGTCATAACACGGGTGCGCCTGCCCAGAATGTTCCAGGCAAGAAGTGAGCCGATAAAGGCGTTTCCGAGACCGATCCATGTGGAAGCAAGACCGAATCTCCATCCGAACTGACCTGCATAGCCTACGAAAATTACTGCCGAAAAGTATGAGGTGCCAAATGCGAAGGCTGTGAGCCACGGCCCGACAGAACGGTTTCCCAGTACAAAGCCGTTGACGTTTGTCGCCTGTTTGCGGCAGTAGATACCTACTCCGATCATTACCGCAAAGAAAACGACAAGGAACATGATTTTGATGAACATATCCATTTTTTATTTTGTCTCCTTTGTTTTTATTCCTTTATGGAAATATTATTTCAATAATATGTGCTATATTCTGTATTGCCAAAAAGCAGATAACAATATATAGCATATATTATGTGAGGCAAAAGTTAATGAGGTGGCAGAAATGATAACAGATTTTCATACACACGTTTATCCCGATAAGATAGCCGAAAGAACCATGACGGCTCTGCTGAACAGCAACGATGTTGTACACGCATATTCGGACGGTACCGTAAGCGGACTGCTGAGAAGTATGGAAAAGAGCGGCATTGAAAGATCGGTGATACTTCCCGTAGCTACGAGAAAGGGTCAGTTCGATACTATCAATCGTTTTGCTATGGAGATAAACAGAACATATCCGCAGCTTGTATCATTCGGAGGTATACATCCCGATGATGAGGATGCAGGAGCAAAGCTTGGTTACCTGAAGGAAAACGGTTTCATCGGAATAAAGATACACCCGGATTATACAGGCACATTCATTGATGATGAGCGTTATGTCAGAATAATAAGCGAGTGCGCAAGGCTCGGACTTCTGGTAGTTACCCATGCGGGAGTTGATCCTGCATTTGACGTGATACACTGTACGCCGCAAAAGGCGAGAACCGTGATGGACAGGGTATTTGAAGAGACCGGAGCTAAAAAGCCTTTTATGGTATTCGCTCATCTTGGCGGAATGTTCGTCCACGAGGATGTTATGAAATATCTGGTCGGAACAGAATGCTACATTGATATAAGCTGTTCGTTCAAGGAGATAATGAGCTTCTGTGAAACCGACGACAGCGATGTGGTCGATGTTATCAAAGCTCACGGCGCTGATAAAATATTATTTGCGACCGACAGTCCGTGGAACGATCAGAAACAGACTATTGAGCATTTCAGAGCACTGTCAGGCATAAGCAGCGAGGAAAAGGAGCTTATCCTTTCCGGCAATGCAGACAGGCTGCTGGGCAGTCTGCGGTAAGAATGGTCTGCCATTATGTAAAATCATTTATCTATTATAATACTTTAAATTGTTAAAGTCAATTATCAGAGGATTATAGTTCTTTGTTATAAACGATGAATTTTGTTATCGAAAATTGTGCAAAAGGCACATAGGGGCGTTTTGGGCGCATATAATTCTCTGAAAAACAAAAGCATGACCTGCTGTACGAGCTTTTGGGCGGCAGGTCATGCTTGTTTTTGTCAATCTCCGCGGATATCGGAATATGATGATAGTGCGGCGCTTTTACAGCAGTGATTCAGCGTGAACAAGGAAAAGTTGCAGCTATAGGCAAAAGCTGTGTGCACACAGAGCTCAGACAGGTTCCGGGGTGATTCATCAGAGTTTTCCGGTAAGATCGGAGCATTGTCAGATCTTGCCTTTTACGGAAGAGTTATCCTTACTTTGCTGATAATAAAAAATATAGATAAAAATTTCCTTAAAAATAGTAGGTTATGCTACTTGGTTATTGTCGGAGAATGTTGTATAATAAATCTGTATGTGTCTGTCGGATTTTGCCGAAGCAGTACCGGCGGAGTGGCTGCCGAAGAAGCCGGAAACTGATCTATGTCCGGCTTTTTGGATAAGGAGAGAGTTTATGAGAATGGGTGGTATCAGGGTACCCCACAGAAAAAACACTGCACAGTGTCAGTCTGTAAGGCTTGGCGTACCCGCAGCAGTGACGATACCGATGTCAATGCATATCGGAAAATATGCAAGAGTTACAGTGAGCAAAGGCGATACAGTGAAGGTCGGTCAGCTCATTGGTGAAGCTGACGGCTTTGTTTCGTCAAATATACATTCAAGCGTATCAGGAACGGTGCGGAAGATAGATGAGATCATGACTTCTTCCGGCGTCAGGGTGCCCTGCGTGATAATAGATTCTGACGGAAAGCAGGAGAAGTACGAAAAGCTTTCAGTACCTGAGGTAAAGGATTTTGACAGCTTTGTAAAGGCAGTCAAGGAAAGCGGCGTTGTCGGACTTGGCGGCGCGGGATTTCCGAGCTTTGTTAAGCTGAATGTCCACGACCTTGAACGTGTTGAAGCGGTAATAATAAATGCCGCCGAATGCGAGCCTTATATCACATCGGACACAAGAACGATGGTCGAAAAAGGCAGCTATGTTTTCAAGGGTATTGAGCTGCTGAAAAAATACATGGGCATCAGGCGCTTTATCATAGGCATTGAGAGCAATAAGACAGAAGCTGTGAGGATAATGCAGAGCCTTGCAGACGAAACAGAAGGTGTAGAGATACACGTACTGCCTTCGGTATATCCTCAGGGAGGAGAGAAGGTGCTCATATATAATACCGTTCACAGGCTGATACCAAGAGGCGGACTGCCGCTTGATGCAGGTGTTATCGTTGTCAACGTGACAACGCTTGCGTTTATTGCCGAATATATGGAAACGGGTATGCCCTTGGTAGAAAAGTGCATAACCGTTGACGGCTCTGCCGTGAAGGAACCCAAGAATGTTATAGCACCTATAGGAATGTCCATAATAGATGTAGCCAAGGCAGCGGGAGGACTTAAATGCGAGCCTGCAAAGGTGCTCTACGGCGGCCCTATGATGGGTATTACAGTGCCGTCAATGGACGAGCCGATATTAAAGAATACGAATGCGGTCATTTTTATGGATAAAAAGGAAGCCGCGCCGCCTAAGATAACGGCCTGCATATCCTGCGGCGCCTGTGCCGCCCACTGTCCGTTCCGGCTTGATCCGAGGTCGATAGCAAGGGCGTACAAGCTTGAGGACGGCGCCGCCCTTGAAAGATTGGGAGTAGACCTGTGCATGGAGTGCGGCTGCTGCTCCTATGTCTGTCCTGCGCACAGACCGCTGGTTCAGACAAACAAGCTTGGGAAGCAGATGCTTCGCAGGTATCTTTCGGCTGAACAGGCTAAGCGCGAGAATGCTCTGAAGGAAAGAGCCGAAAAAGAACGACAGGAAAAGGAGGCTGAAAAATGAGCAATCTCATATCCTCAGTGTCGCCTCATTTTTTTACAAAGCGGAATACAAGGATGATAATGCTTGACGTTATAATAGCTCTCCTGCCTGCGGCCGTTGCATCGGTCATTGTGTTCGGACCGAGAAGCCTTCTTGTGACAGGAGCCTGTACAGCATCGTGTATTATTTTTGAATTTGGTTTTGAAAAGCTGTGCAGGCGCGAAAATACCATAGGTGATCTCAGCGCTGTAGTCACGGGTATTCTTTTGGCGTTCAATCTTACGGTGAGTATACCTATATGGCAGGCAGTTTTTGGCAGTCTTGTGGCTATCGTTGTAGTAAAGCAGCTTTTCGGCGGTATAGGTCAGAATTTTGCCAATCCCGCAATTACCGCAAGAATAGTTATGATGGTAGCCTTTTCTGGCTCTATGACAAACTGGGTATATCCGGGTACTGAAAAAATGCCGGATGCGGTTTCTTCGGCTACTCCTCTGACAGCTGCGGCAAAGGGTTCTCTTTCGATGATGCCCTCATACATGGATCTGTTTCTTGGCAGGCACGCCGGCTGCATTGGCGAGACCTGTGCGCTTGCGCTGCTTGTCGGCGGCATTTACCTTATAATAAGACGTGTCATAAGCTGGCACACACCTCTTGTTTTTATCGCAACGGTAGCGCTGATGTCGTTCTTCTGCGGCAAGGATCCGCTTTATCAGGTGCTTTCGGGCGGCCTGATGCTTGGAGCGATATTCATGGCAACGGATTATTCCACTACGCCTCACACCAGATGGGGAAAGGTGATTTTCGGTGTCGGCTGCGGGCTTATAACTGTTCTTATACGCTTCTGGGGCAATCTGCCCGAAGGAGTGTCGTTCTCAATACTGATAATGAATATTTTTACGCCATACATTGACAAGCTTACAAGAGTCAGACCTCTTGCGGGAGGTGCTGAAAAATGAAGGATATTATCAAGCCCGTGATCGTGCTGGCGTCTATCTGTCTTGTTGTAACGGCTATGCTGGCTTATGTGAATCAGCTTACTCAGCCTGTCATAAAAGCGGCAGAGGAGCAGGCGGCAGCGGCTGCCCGCAGCGAGGTGCTGCCTGATGCAAAGGAATTTATCAGGATAGACGCCGACGGCCTGCCCGAAGAGGTAAACGAGATATACAAGGGCAGCGATAACTCCGGCTATGTTGTGCAGGTACACACAAAGGGCTACGGCGGAGATATAAAAATAATCTGCGGAGTAGGCATGGACGGAAGAGTCAGGGGCGTGAAAACACTTTCGCACAGTGAAACAAGCGGAGTGGGCACAAAGGCTGTTGATAATAACTCCGGCTATCGTGAAAGATTTGTCGGAAAAACCAAAAAGGAATGTGCAGACGTGGATACTATTACAGGAGCGACGATATCCTCTACAGCTTACAAAAAAGCAGTGTGTATTGCTGTCAGCGCCTGTGAGCAGGTAAGGAAGGTGGATGCATGAGAACACTGAACAATTTCACGAAGGGCATTGTCAGAGAAAATCCGGTGCTTGTTCTTGTGCTCGGTACCTGCCCGACCCTTGCTACATCTACAAGTGTTATCAACGCATTAGGAATGGGCGTTGCCGCAACGGTGGTGCTGCTTTTCTCGAATATCCTGATCTCTGCTCTGCGAAAGGTCATTCCTGATAAGGTGCGCATACCGTGCTATATCGTGCTGATAGCAGGTCTTGTCACGGCGGTGCAGATGCTTGTAAAGGCTTATGCACCTGCGCTGAACGAAAGCCTCGGAATATACCTTCCGCTCATAGTTGTAAACTGCATCATACTCGGCAGAGCGGAAATGTTTGCAAGCAAGAACAAGGTGCTTGCATCTGCGCTTGACGGTCTGGGAATGGGCATAGGCTTTACGCTTGCGCTTTTCCTCATGGCTTCCGTGCGTGAGATATTCGGAAACGGCACCTTCTGCGGTATGGAGATCCCCTTCCTTGCGGATAACAAGATATCAATAATGACTATGGCTCCGGGAGGATTTATGGTATTCGGCCTGCTGATAGCCTGCGTAAACAAATTCGGAAAGAGCAAGCCTAAAAAGACAGACTTCGGCTGTGAGGGCTGTCCTCAGGCTGATATATGCGGCAAGACCGGAAGCAATGACAAAAAGGGGGCAGTAAAGAATGACTAATCTTATAATAATACTGCTTTCTGCGGTTTTCATCAACAACTATGTGCTTTCAAAGTTTCTTGGTATATGCCCGTTTCTGGGAGTGTCAAAGAAATTAAGCTCAGCAGTCGGAATGAGCCTTGCGGTAATATTCGTCATGCTCATTGCAACAGCGGTCACATGGCCGATACAGAAATATCTTCTTGATCCGAAAAATCTCGGATATTTGCAGACTATAGTTTTCATACTGGTAATTGCCGCGCTTGTTCAGCTGGTCGAGATAGTGCTCAAAAGGTATATACCGTCACTTCACAAGTCGCTCGGCGTGTATCTTCCGCTTATAACGACAAACTGTGCGGTGCTCGGCGTTACGATACTGAATATCAGCGAAAATTATACCTTTATTGAAGCTATGGTGAATTCTCTCGGCAGCGGACTTGGATTTATGCTTGCTATGGTCATGTTTTCGGGAGTGCGTTCTACTATCGAGGGAAGCGATATTCCCGAAAGCTTCAAAGGGCTGCCGATAACTCTTGTTGCAGCGGCCATCACATCACTGTCGTTTATGGGATTCGGCGGAGTAATAGAGAACCTGTTCTCTTGACGGAGGTGCTTTAAATTTGGAACCGATACTGACTGCGGTAATACCTGTGGTCATAATAGGAATAATATGTGCTCTGGTACTGGTGATTGCATCAAAGCTAATGTTTGTCAAGGAGGACGAGCGCCTGCCTGAGATAAGGGAATGTCTGCCGGGCGCAAACTGCGGCGCCTGCGGATTTCCGGGCTGTGACGGTTATGCCAAGGCATTGTGTGAAAAGCCGGGTACCCCGGCAAACCTTTGTGTGCCTGGCGGCGGCAAGACGGCAAAGGAGCTCAGCGAGCTGCTTGGCAAGGACTTTGCCGAAGTAGAGAGCAAGATCGCAGTAGTTCATTGTTCGGGAGACTGCGAACGGACGCACGACAAGGTGGAATATCACGGCATGAACAGCTGTAAGGGTGCAAAGCTGCTTTATGGAGGCAAGGGCGCCTGCAGCTATGGCTGTCTGGGGCTTGGCGACTGTGCAGGAGCCTGTCCGGAACACGCGATAGGCATAATAGGCGGAGTTGCAAGGATCGACAAAAGCAGCTGTATCGGCTGCGGTATATGCACAAAGACTTGTCCCAACAAGCTTATCACGCTTGAAAAGAAAGTCAAAAAAGTTATAGTGACCTGCAGCAATAAGGATAAGGGCGCTGTAACGAGGAAGATTTGTACAAACGGCTGTATCGGCTGCAAGCGATGCGAAAGAGTCTGCCCGATGGGAGCTGTAAAGGTCGTGGACAATGTTGCGGTGATAGATCAGAGCAAGTGTGAGGATTGTCCTGATTTCGGGATTTGTGCAAAAAGCTGCACATCAGGTTGTCTTATAATAGTTGAAGAATAAACAAAAACTATCGCTGAGTCTTTTAACGGACTTGGCGATACTTTTTGTCCAGCGGCGGCACAGAGCCTGCGCGCTGATTTACTCACTCTGGAGGTATTGATTCACTTGTGGTTATAGCAGCACAAGGAAATAAGCTCAGAAAAGGAGACGATACAGGAGAGTGCATGGTTGTTATGCGGATCAAGGCTTGACAGGGTGTTATTGGATAATACCTGAATCCGTGAAACTCAGAAACTCAAAAATCCCGAAATGCAGATTACAAGCCGAAAAGCAAAGCAGAAAACCACATCCTCATTGCACCCAAAAGGTGCATAATACTAATACCTAACAAAAAGCAGACAATTTTTGCGGTCTGCTTTTTATCAGGAATTAGTATGACATTTTATGATTGTGCAGTACATAAGCTTATTTTTTTGAAATTGCGAAAAGGGGTAGCCGGGGGCGTGTGGAATATCTGATAAACATAAGCCTGTTACATAAAACTGCAATTTATTTTTCCTGTCTCAATTAGCAGTATTTAGAGCGTGTTCACATAAAAAGAGCGTCAAAAATCATAGCTAACATAATGACAGAGAGAAAGATTGAGTCAAGTTTATCATAGCGTGTAAAAACTTTTCTGAAACGCTTGATTCTGAGAAAATAACGCTCTACCTCATTACGTTTCTTGTATAATTCCTTATCATAATCCCAAGGTTCTTTACGATTTTTCTTTGGTGGGACAGTAACGTTGAACCCGTGCTTTTGAGCTAAAGCACGGGTCTGATCATCTTCGTAAGCTCTGTCCATGAGAAGATTGTGGTCATCTTCCGAGTAAATGGTTTCAATAAGCTTTCTCCCTTCGGGTGCATCATGATGATTGCCCGGCGAAAGATGAAAAACAAAGGCATAATTCGCAGAAGCAGAACATAGATGAAGCTTCGTTGTCAGCCCCCTTTTGAACGTCCAATGCTCTGTTCTCCGCTTGATTTACGGGCACCCGCGGCATCAGGATGTACTTTTATGCTTGTACTGTCAATACATAATGTATCAGTACGAACATCAATGATATTCAGTTCCTGCATTTTTTCAAAAATTCTTTTAATGGTTCCGTTCTTTGACCACCTGTTAAATCTCATGTATATAGTGTGCCACTTTCCATATTTTTTTGGCAATGCCCTCCATTTGCAGCCGTTTTCTATTATGTAAAGTAATGCACACAAAAATTGATAATTTGAAATTTCAGGTGGCTTTCGGGGTATCGGCATTAAATGCTCGATTTTTTGATATTGTTTCTTAGTCAGTTTCATATCTCTATTATACTGCTTTCATCCTGCTTTGTAAATATTTATGTTAACACACTCTAATTAATTTTCAAAAATTTGCGGTATACTTCTCTGTTTATGATCTATTTGCTTTATCAGACATGGGCAAAAAGTTCGTTTTTTTAGGAAAGGGGTCCGGGGGAGAACCCTTTGTTTTCAAACAAAGGGTTTCCCCCGAGAAAACTGCCCGGCAAAATTGATTTCCCTGGACTGTCAGCGGAAGGGGTAGATGTGTTCCATGCGGTATTGTATTATTCAGCGGAGATCATGGTAAATTGCACAATATAACCATCATCGGATTCTTGCACTACAATGGAATCGCTTATCTCAAAGCGGCCTTCCTTATGGATCAACTCTTTGAATTGGAGGAATATTTCAAATCTCTTAAATACTGCCTCCACTTCGGCAACAGTATGTTCATCATCAAAGACGACCTTGAATGATTTGATATCGAATGGAACCTTTGACATCACATCTCGTATATACTGAACATCCGTGCTGCCGCCGGAGTGATCTTCTGGTGCGTCATCCGCTTCAAACGGTATATGATGCTCTGTTGCATATGTTTCAGCGTAGGAGCCGCTTTTGCCGTAAATTGTAAGGTTCTCAAAAAAGAGAAATAGATCCTCATAAATGTAAGTGACGCTTTCTGGAATTATGATGCTTTCAAGACGCTCCCCATGACCCATGAAAGCATTGCAGATACGTGTCACACCGTCCGGAATGGTGATATTCTTGATGCTGCCGCAGTTAACAAATGTACCATCTTTGATTACTGTGATGTTGTTGGAAAGCTTTATATTTGTAAGATTCACGCATCCCTCAAATGCACACTCTCCGATGTCTGTTACGCTGTCGGGGATAATTATTTCTTTAAGCTCCCTGCAATTCGAAAATGACCAATTTCCGATGCTGACCAGGCTTTCAGGCAGCGTAATACTTTCAAGGCTAACGCAGCCGGCGAACGCATAATCTCCAATGCTTGTCACGCTTTCGGGGATATTATAATGTGGTCCGATTACAGTGTTAGGCCACACTATCAATTCTGTTTTGTTCTTATTGAACAGTATTCCGTCGGACATGATATACTCCGGATTGTCCTGACTGATACTGATCGATGATAAGCTATGACAACGTGTAAGTGCATTTTTCCCGATTTTTATAACACTGTCAGGAATAGTAATACTCCTGAGATTTTCACAATCATGAAATGCGAAACCGGCAATTCCTTTTGTGCCGTCCTTAATAACAATATCTGTATCCGAGGGCATATCTCCTTTGTAATTATACGCAACTTTTCCTGCATACACGATTCCGTCCGGTTGTGCGTTATACCATGCAGTAAATTGGAACGCACCCACTCCAATGTCTGTTACGCTGTCAGGAATCGTAATACTTGTAAGGTTTTCGCACTGCCAGAATGCATCTATCCCAATGCTTGTCACACTGTCAGGTATAATAACACTGATAAGATTATCGCTTTGTTCGAACGTTCCATCTTCAATTCCTGTTATACCTCTTTTTATTACGACTTTTTTTACTTCATTTGTATTCCAAGGACGATGCGCTTTCTCATACGGAACATCCGGTTCATATCCCTCTACACCGCCGCTGCCGCTTATTACCAGCAGACCGTTTTCGTCAAGCTCCCATTCTGCATTTTCACCGCATTTTCCACTGGCGACGATTTTTCCAAGTGAATAGTCCGCATCTTTGTTATCATTTTCGTTATCGCTGTTCTCATCGGCACTGTTGTTTTCTGCGTTATCGCTGATTTGTGAAGCCGGAAGGCTTGCGGAACTGTTGGTATTCGTCTGATCATTGTCGTTCTTTCCGCAGCCTGTAAGCACAGCAAAAAAAAGATGGGCTGCAGCAAGTGTGAAAGCGACCATTCTATGTGCTGATCTTTTATCTTTCATGATCATGCTCCCCTTTGTTAATCCATTATTTTTATGCGCGTTCCTGACATGATTTTTACAAATCCCTACGGTAATAATACACATTTACAGTCTGAATGTCAATATGCAGCTCGACGCTGCACGTCAATCTAAATTTGCAATAATTCTGTAACCGAAATTACAGCAATAAAATTGCGAATGAAATTCGCAAGGTTATTGAGATCATACATATTGCGCTTCAATATACCGCTAATAGCCTTACGAGGCTCATAGCGTTCTTTGTAAAGTCTTGCAAGATTTAATGCAATCTTCCGCATAATATTCAGATTTTTTTTGAACATTCATATCCCAGACTTTTGTTTTATCCTCTTGGAAATGAACATCCAAAAGCCAGTGCATACTTTCAACTGACCACTCCAGACGAGCGTGTTTGAGTAGTTCTTCAGGTGATAGCTTCCGGCTTGATATAAAGTAGTGCCACTCGCTGCTGGTTTCGCCGCCTTTGGTGAACTCCGTATGAATCGCACCGATGCAGACAAGACCTTCCCATTCATTTTTTCGGCTAAGCCAATCAATATCAGTGCTTGTATATGCAGTACGTTTTTCTATTCTGCCACCGTTTTTTTCTGTTTTGGCGCACTTGTCCATATGTTCGTTCTGAACATACAATTCTATCTCTTCTTTTAATCCCGGATTGTTGTCTTTGACAACAAAAAGATAATCTCCGCCTTCCTTTACTACCTTTTCTGCGGACTTTTTAGTAGTATGGAGTGCATCTGCTACAACAACAGCTCCTTTAATATTCAATATTTCTATTAACTTGCGGAATACTTTAGGTTCAGATATTTTTTTATCGCACGGCATCGAACCTAGAATCAATTTGCTCTCTGATATTACTGCACTCAGAATATGCACAGATTCCTCGTCATCGGTTTTTCTCTTTTCTGTTGAACATATCGTTTTTCCGTCTATTGCTATGGTTTTGATGCTTTCTCCGCTCTTTCCCACATCTTCCACCCATTCAATAAACACCTTCTGAAATTGTTCGTATTTTATGCAGCCAATCAGATTGTAAAACTGTGCTCGTGAGGGTATCTTATAAATACGAAATTCTTTAAACAAAAAATCCCGCACTGATTCAGCCTTTGACCATTCGTGTATATCGGATATGTTTTGCAGATTGCATAACATTCCACATATCATGATCGTCAACGCATCAGACACTTTGTAGTAATACCCTTTG